>NZ_JBITHP010000001.1:205117-455706 GCF_044458105.1 Embleya sp. NPDC050493 | reverse complement strand
GGGGGGGGGGGGGGGGGGGGGGGGGCCCCGCCCGCCCCGCCCGCCCCCCGGGGGGCGCGCGCCCCGCCCCCCCCCGGGGCGGGGGGCCCCCCCCGGTGCCCGGTCCACCGTCCGGCGGAACACCTGTCGCGAACCGCCTTCCGGGCCACGCTCGGCCGGCTCCGCGGCGACGAAGCCGAGCGACGCGTAGAACGCCCGGGAGCCGCCCTCGATCGCACCCGGGTGGTCCGCCCCGAAGGTGATCAACTCGATGGTGCCCGGCCCGCGCACGTACCGACGCGTCGCCTCCGCCATCAGCGCCCGGCCCACGCCGCGGCCCCGGGCGGCCTCGGACACCACCAGCCAGTGCACGTGATGCACCGGCGGTTCGGCGCCGAACAGCAGGCCGCCGAGCAGCCCGGGCCCCGAATCCCGCGGGACCACGAGTGCCAGGCCGGCGCCGATGTGCTCGTCCAGCGCGGTGTGGAATCCGGGCTCCTCCACCATCGGTCCGAACCAGTGCTCCACCTCGGCGGCCAGGGCCAGGAGGCCGGGCCGGTCCACCGCCTGCGCGAGTCTGACGATCATCGGACCAGTCTGGCAGGGCCGATCGGGCGGACCGGACCGGGCCGCGGCTCGGGTCGCGGTCCGGGACGGCGGCCTCGGGTCGTGGCACGGGCCTGGAGCTTGGGACTCGTGGCTCGCGTTCGCGGCTCGGGGCTTGCGGCTCGCTGCTCGCTGCTCGCTGCTCGCTGCTCGCTGACGAGTGAAAATCGTTGGCCCCGTCGCCGCGCCCGCTGTTACGTTCGCCCGGTCACGTCCGCGCAGCGCGGGCGGCCACCCTCATCGGAAATCAGGTGTTGATGCCCCTGTCCGCGCCGAGCGCGCCTCACCAGACCGTGGCCGGATCCGGCGTCGGGGATCCTCCCGACCGCCGCTGATCCTCCCGGTGGCCCCGCCGGCCCGTCCGCGTTCGCCGCGGCGGGTCGAGCCGACGGCCCCTCCCGAGAGCGCTCGGCGCTTCCTTGCTGTCTTCGCTTCCGCCTCCGGCAAGGAGATTTCCGAGTGTCCACCGGCAGCCACAACTCCGGTAAGCAACACACCGTCCCACCGCGCACCGACACCTTCGACTGTGTCCGCTGCGGCCTCACCGTGACCACCGTCGACCCGGCCGGCGGCCGGCGCAACCACTGCCCGAGCTGCCTGCACTCCCGACACGTCCTCGACCGGGTCGAGGGCGGACCGTCCGAGTGCGCGGCGCGGATGTCGCCGATCTCGATCGCGGTGCTGCGCAGCGGCGACTGGATGATCGTGCATCGATGCATCCGGTGCGACGAACTGACCTCGAATGCCATCGCTCCGGACGACAACCAGCTCATCCTGATTCGGATGGCCGTCCGGCCGCTGGCCCAACCCCCGTTCCCGCTCGAAGTGTTCGGGGAGTGGTGACGGTGGCCCGGCGCAAACCGGCGGACCGGCGCCCGCAGCGGTACAAGGACGTCACCCACGGACGGACCGGGCGCGGCGACGCCTTCCGCTGCGTCGGATGTCGGCTCGACGTGCCGTTGCTCGCGCCCGGTACGGCACATCGCAACCACTGTCCGCACTGCCTCACCAGCCTGCACCTCGATCGCCGCGTCCCGGGCGATCGGGCGGCCGACTGTCGGGGCCGAATGACCGTGCTGAGCATGTCGGTTCGGGCGGACGGCGAATGGCAGCTGATCCATCAGTGCCAGTCCTGCGGGGCACTGGGCGCGAACCGGATCGCCGGCGACGACAATCCGCTCGCCCTGATCCGGTTGGCGATGCGCCCGCTGACCGATCCGACCCGCCCGATCCGCGCTCTGCTCACGCTGTAGCGGAGCCCGACCGGGCGACCCGGGAGGCCGGGCGCCGGAACGGCCCCGGTGACGGACGCGCGGGCGCCGGTCGAGTCGACATCGACTCGACCGGCGCCCGAAGTCGGCCCGGCCACACCAAACGTGCCGGGCCGACCGTGGTCACTCCATGCCCGTCCGCCCCGGGGACCAGAAGGGCTTGGTGATCACCGAACGGCGGTCCCAGCCGTGGTCGGCGACGAGCCGGTCGCGGACCAGCTTGACCGTCTTCGCCTCGCCCGCCACATAGGCGATGCCCGGCGTCGCCGGCAGCGCCAGCCGGCCGACCGCCTCGGCCAGCGGCGCCGAGGACGCCGCCGACGCGTCGCCGCGGGTCAGCCAGGTGAGCCGCTCGGCGTGCGGCATCGGCAGCCGGTCGGCCTCGGTGGCGGTCTCGATCACCCCGTACACGTTCAGCGCCGGACCCACCGCCGCGATCATCGCGCCCAGCGCCACCGATGCGGTCTCCTCGCCCACGAACACGTGGTAGGGCGCGTCCGGACGCAGCACGAAGCCGCCCTCGGGTCGGCCGAACCGGACCCGGTCGCCGGGTCGCGCCGCCCGACCCCACGCGGCTCCCGGCCCCGGGCCGCCGTCGTGGTCCAGCACGCACAGGTCCAGCGTCCCGGCCGCCGGGTCGTGCCGCCACACCGAGTAGGTGCGCAGCAGGTTGCCCGGGCCCTGGCGCCAACCCGCGATCGAGAGCACGTCGTTCACGTGCACCCGGACCTGTTGCCCGGGTCGGCAGGCCAGGCCGCGCAGCGAGGCGTCGCCGATCCGGATCCGCCGCATCCGGGCCGCGATCAACTCGGTCTCCACGATCGTGCCGGTCAGGAACACCCGGTCGAGCAGCCTGCCCACCGGCCCACGTCGGCGACTCGTCGCCCGGTTCATGCGGCACCGCCCGACGCGATCGGGGCGGCCGAGACGCGCGCGCGATCCCGGTAGCCCATCGCGACCACCGCCGTGATCGCCAGCAGCAGGCCGCCGACGACCAGGAAACCGACCGACATCGCATCGGTGAACGAGTCCACGACGCGGGCGTGTTCCGCGCCCCGGGTCCGGGCCAACTCCACGGCCGGCTGACCGGAGAAGCGGGCGGCCAGGATGGTGCCGAACACGGCGACCCCCAACGCGGCACCGACCTCGCGGGCAGCGGTGTTCAACCCCGAGCCCAACCCCGACTGATGCGCCGGGAGTTCGGAGACCACCCCGAAGGACAGCGCGGGTGCGCACAGACCGGTGCCCGCCGACAGGATCAACAGGAACCCGGCGTACACCGCGTACGGCGTGTGTGCGTCCACGCTCGCCATGCACAGCAGCCCGATCCCGATCAGACTCAGCCCGAACACCACCAACGGGCGGGTTCCGTACCGCTGTTGCGCCTTGACCGCGACCTTGGGCGCGAGCGCCATGCCGACCGTGAGCGGGATGATGGCAAATCCGGTGCGCAGCGCCGAGAAGCCCTTCACGTATTGCAGGTACTGGGCGTTGATGAAGAACAGCGCGAACAGCCCGAAGAAGCTCGCACCGATGCCGAGCACGCCGGCCCGGAGCTTGGCGGACTTGAATACCCGCGGGTCGAGCAGCGGGTGCTCGGCGCGCAGCGCGTGCAGCACGAAGCCGACCAGCAGCAGGCCGCCCAGCCCGAAGCCGCCGATCACGTGGCCGGAGCCCCAACCGAACTCCGGGCCCTCGATGATCCCGTACAACACCGCGACCAGACCGGTGATCAGCAGTGCGGATCCGATCGGGTCGAGCGCCGCCGGGTGCGTTGCGGTACGCGGGGTGACCCGTTGCACGACCGCGGCGAGCACCGCGGCCGCGGGGACCATGATCCAGAACAGGCCCTGCCAGGGCAGGTATTCCTGGACCAGGCCACCACCCACGTTGCCGAGCAGACCGCCCAGGCCGACCGCGAGGGTCCAGGACGCCATCGCCTGCGGCCGACGCTCGGCCGGGAAGACGTGCATCAGGATGGACATGGTCGCGGGCATGATCAGCGCGGCGCCCGCGCCGGAGATACCGCGGCCGGCGATCAGCGTCGCCGAGTTCGTGGCGAGCGCGCTGACCGTGGCGCCGACGGCGAACACGCCGAGCCCGGCGAGCAGCGCGCCCTTGCGGCCGTAGCGGTCGCCGAGGGCGCCGGCCGGGATGAGCAGTCCGGCGAAGACGATCACGTACGCGTCGACGATCCACAGGATGTCGTCGGCGGACGGGTGCAACCGGGACGCGGCCAGTTGCGGAATGGCCAGGTTGATGGCGGCGACCATGCTCTGCGCGACCAGCACGCAGGCGCACATCGCGAGCAGCACGGCGCGCGACGCGCCGGCACGGTCGGGTTCGGGGCTGTCGGCGCGAGGCGCCGAGGTGGCCCGGACAGGCGTGGACATGGGTCCCCCAGGAGGAGCCGACTGACGGAAGAGGAAGTGGTGATGCGGGAACTGCGTGTCCGGACCCCTTCACCGTAGGGTGAGACGTCGATTGACTCCAGTGCATGTTCTGCATGGAAAGGATGCGTGTGACGCAATCGGGAATGGACCTCAATCTGCTCACCGCGCTGGACGCGCTCCTGGAGGAGTGCAGCGTCTCCGGCGCGGCGCAGCGCATGCATCTGTCCGAGCCCGCGATGAGCCGTACGCTCGGCCGGATCCGCAAGGCGTTGGGCGACCCGATCCTGGTCCGGGCGGGCCGCTCGATGGTGCCCACTCCGCACGCGCTGGCCATCCGGGCCGAGGTGCGCGTCATCGTGGAACGCGCCCGCACCCTGTTCACCGCCGCCGGCGAGGTGGATCTGCGCACCCTTTCCCGCACCTTCACCGTGCTCGCGCACGACGCCTTCACCGCGGCGTGCGCCGAGAAGCTGTTCGCGCGTGCGGCGCGGGAGGCGCCGGGGGTGCGGCTGAAGTTCCTCGGGGAGGGCTACGTCGACGCTCCGGCGCTGCGTGAGGGGATCGCCGACCTGGAGGTGGGCGTGATCGACACCGTCTCACCGGAGGTGCACACCGAGCACCTCTTCGACGACCGCATGGTCGCGTGCGTACGGGTCGGTCACCCGCTGCTGGAGGGGCGCTGCACCCCCGAGCGGTTCGCCGCCGCCGAGCATCTGATCGTCTCGCGCCGGGGCAAGCTGCACGGACCGGTCGACGCCGCGCTCGCCGAACTGGGCCTGACCCGCCGGGTGGTGGGCACCGTGCCGACCTTCCCGTCCTCGTTGTTCGTCCTCGGAGCCGGCGACCTGGTCGGCCTGGTCGCGGAGCAACTCACCACGATGGTCGCGGAGATGGGGTTGCGCACGTTCGAGGTGCCGCTGGACCTGCCGCCGTTGCCGATGGGCCTGGCCTGGCATCCGCGCAACAACGCCGATCCCGGGCATGCGTGGCTGCGCGGGTGCCTGCGCGACGTGATGACGGGGCTGACCGAGTGAGCGCACACGGGTCCCGCGCGGTCGGCCCTCGGGCCGCGGCGGTCCCACCCGGGTCCCGCGCGGGTCAACCCTCGAGCTTCATCAGTTCCACCCGGGTCCCGTCCGGGTCGGCCAGGAAGACCAGTTCGGTGGAGCCGGTGTCGCTGCGCAGACTGGCCCGCGTGTCGGCCAGGAGCGTGCCGCCGTACTCGACCAGGCGGGCCGCGGCGGCGTCCACGTCCTCGACGATGAAGGACAGGTGGGTCAGTCCGAGTTGGTTGCGCCGCCGCGACGGCTCGCCCAGCGGGTTCGGCGAGGCGTAGTGCAGCAGTTCCACGACCATGCCCGCCTTGGCGATCATCTGCGACACCAGGCGCACGTCGCCCTCGACCTCCAGGGTGTGCGCGACCTCGTTGCCCACGTCGTAGCGCACCACGGGGGCGAAGCCCAGGCCGTCGCAGTAGAACCGCATCGCCCGGTCCAGATCGGTGACGCACAGCCCCAGGTGGGATGCGTTGTAGCTGACGGCCTCGGACATGGTGCAGCTCCCGGCTCTACTGACGGTGTGTCAGGTCGGTTGGTGCCCGCACGCTAGCAACGGCGGGCGCAATGATCCACCGCCGTTTCCACCGATCCGGGCGGGTGCCGAGTCGAGCGCCGTCGCGTCGCCGAAGTCCGCCCCGCACGGCCCGGACCCGCGCGTCCCGACCCGCCCCGCCCGGACCCGCGCGGTCCCGCCGCTCGGCACCGACCCGCTCAGTCGGTGACCAGGTCTCCCTCCAGCACCGTGACCGCGCGGCCCGACAGCCGCACCCGATCGCCGACCAACTCCACGCCGACCGTGCCGCCGCGCGCGGACAGTTGCGCGCCGTTCATCCGCCTGCGGTCCAGCCGCGGCGCCCAGTACGGGCCGAGCACGCAGTGCGCCGAACCGGTGACCGGGTCCTCGGCGATGCCCACCGAGGGTGCGAACACGCGCGAGACGAAGTCGGCTCGGCCCTCGCCCGCGGCGGTGACGATCAACGCCCGGTACGGCAGCGCGGCGATCATCTCCAGGTCCGGGACCACCGCCCGTACGGCCGCCTCGGACGCCACCTCCACCAGCAGGTCGTCGCCGCCCGCAGCCACCCGGATCGGCTCGACCCCCAGGGCCAGGCCCAGGTCGGCCGGTACCGGCACCTCGCGCGGCGGCAGCGCGGGGAAGTCCAGGAGCACGCCGGAGCTGTCCAGGGTCGCGGTGAGCACCCCGCTGCGGGTCGCGAAGCGGATCCGCGAAGTGCTCGCCAGACCCTGCCCGAACAGCACGTGCGCCGTCGCCAGGGTGGCGTGGCCGCACAGGTCCACCTCGGTCTGCGGGGTGAACCAGCGCAGTGCGAAGTCCGCGTCGACGCCCGCGGTGGGCACCGCGAACGCGGTCTCGGAATGCCGTAGCTCGGTCGCGACCGACTGCATCCAGGCGACGTCGTCGACATGCGCGGAGTCGGGCAGACACACCCCCGCCGGATTGCCTCGGAACGGTCGATCGGTGAACGCGTCCACGACAAAAATCCGCATGCCGGTCACGGTACCCGGCGGCGGCGGACCCGGGGGCGTACCCACGACCACCCGAACCACACGGCGCCGGCGAACGCGAGCGTACCCAGGCCCACCAGCAGCCACGGCCACCAGCTGAGGTCCACCCGTTCGTCGCCCCGGTACAGCAGGTCGTCGCCGGACACCTCCGGCCGCAGTTCGAGTCGGGTGTCCGGGAGGTGCTCCTTGAACGACTCGGCCAGCGGGGTGCGCACCTCCCCGACCACGTGCGCCTTGGCCTCGTAGTGCCCGGCGTCCTTCCACATGCCGTCGGTGCGATGCGTGCGCGCGGCGAGGTTGACCGAGAAGTAGACGGGTCGGCCCGGCGCCAGCAGCGGCGCGCCGTCCTTGAGGCCGACCACCCCGACGCCGTCCACCCGCAGCCGGGTGACCTGGAGCGGGACCCGCGTCGTGGTCGCGACCAGACGCAGGCACAACTCGCGGCCCGAGGACAGGTCGAGCCGGGTGTTCGGCGGCACCGGTTGGAACGTGCGGCAGTCCAGCGCGTCCGGCTGCTCGGCCGGCGGCATCAACCACGTGGCCCGCACCCCGCCGTCCCTGTCCGCCGCCACGATCCGGGCGGCGCTGCGCAGTTGCAGGCCGACACGCGCCTGGGCCAGGCCGGTGCCCGGGTCGGCCGGGTTGTCCCGCAGGATGCGGGTGTCCGGCAGCACCCGCTGGAGCGCCGGTCCCGCGCCGGCGTCGCTCGCCAGGGGGATCGCGAAGCCCGTGACCGTGCGGCCCTCCTCGCCGAGCCGGTCGAAGTCCTTGCGCAGGTCCGGGCCGACCGCGTCGCGGGTCGCGTCCGAGAGCAGCAGCACCCCGTTCACCGAGTTCGGCGCGGACGTGCGCAGCACGGTCAGTGCCCGGTCGAGCGCGGCGTGCAGATCGGCGGGCTCCGCCTCCCGCCTCGGCGGCACGGTGCCCGCCGGGCCGCCCTCCGTCGGATCGCCGACCCGCGGGGCGGGCAACCGCGCGGCCATCGCGGCCGGATCGGTGACCGGCTCCAGGCCGTTGCCGTACTCGGTCGCGGTGGTGTCGAAGCTGATCAGCGAGACCCGGTCGGACGGGGTGAGCCGGCCCAGGAACGCGGTCATCGCGGTCTTGACCGCGGCGTAGCGACCGGTGCGGTTCATCGACTCCGAGGCATCCACCAGGATCACGTAGTTCGCGCCCTCGCGATCCGCGCCCAGGCTCGCGATCAGCCGCTCGGCGCCGTACGGATCGGGTGGTTCGGCGCCGACCGCCGCCGGCCGCGGGGCCGCCACCGAGTCGTGCGCGGGCACCGCGGCGCACAGCGCGATCAGGGTCAGGACCACCGCGACGGCGAGCGCACGCGGCCCTTCGCCGTGTTTGAGCGCGGCCCGCAGTTGTTTGAGGTGGCGACGGAACGCGTCGAACTCGTCCTGTTCGCGCTCGACGATCAACAGTGCGGCCTCCGGCCCCCAGCTGTGCGCGGCGATCAGGACCCGGATCGCCCGCAGTTCCTCGCGCGCCTGGGCCGGGGTCGGCCCACGGGCGGTCAGTTCGCGTTCCAGGTGGGGCAGCAGTCGGTCCCGCTCGCGGTCGCCGGCGCCGTGCCACCAGCGACCGACCTCGTGCACGTACAGGTCGCGGCGCGCACGGGCCGGGCCGTCGACGATCTCCGCCGCCCACACTCGGGCCACCGCTTCGGCGTCCGCCCCGCGCAGCGCGTCGCGGAACCAGCCGCTCGCGGCGCGCGCGGCCAGTTCCGGGCGGGCCCGGGCGACCGCGGCCCACCACGCGTTGTCCAGTCCGGGCAGCTCGGCGAGGCGGGGGTCGGCGAGCACCGCGTCCGCGACCGCGGCGGTGACCGCCGGGTCGCCGGCCCGGACCAGTTCGCCGAGCAGTTCGGCGGTGACCGGCACGGCCCGCAACAGTGCGGCGACCCAGCCGGCGAACCGCCCCTCGGCGACCGGCTCCCGGCGCAGCGCCAGCAGATCCGCCGCGACGTACGGCCCGTCCGTGGGCGCGCCGCCCAGCGCGAGCCGCAGCACGTCGGCGCGTACCCGGGCGGCGACCGGGGCCTGGGCACCCAGCGGAGTGCCCAGAAGCGCGGCCAGGCCCTGTGCGGCGGGGTCCGCGCGCCGGTCGGTGAGCGGGACCAGGGTCGGCCACAGGTCGTGCAGGACGGCGGCGATCGTGGCGGGGTCGGTGTGCCCGGCCACGCGCAGCGTGAACACCGCCTCGGCGCTCGGTATCTCGGCCGTCCGCAACCGCTCGCCCACCAACAGCGCGTATGGCGCGAGCCATTCGGGCGCCCGGTCGTCCCACGGCCGGATCACCTCCAGCCACGCGCGCAGATCCGGTCCCGAGGTGTCCAGGAGCCGGCGCAGCACCACCGGGTGGTTCCACAGCGCGTCGTAGAGCGCGGGCACGTCGGTGGTCGATGCCGGGCCCAGCAGTCGGCACAGGTCCGCGACCAGCGCCTCGGGCGAGACCGAGCCGCCGTCGACCCGGCCCGCGCCGTCCGTCGCCGCGTCCGCGCCGTGCGGGGCTCGCGGTTCGGTGCCGGCGGGCGGGGTGGCGCCGGCCAGGAGCGGCGGGACCGGGCCGAGCAGGACGTGGACGAGCCGATCACCCCGGCCGGCCGCCACCGCCGTGTTCCAGCCGACCGCCAACCCGGCCGGCCGGGCCCGCAGCGCGGCGGCCATGTCCCGGGTCACCTCGTCGCCGTCCTCCGCCCGCCAGCGCTCGGCGATCGGGGCCGCCAGCGTGGTGTCCCCGCACAGCAACCGGTCCAGCACGGACCCGGGGCGGGCCTCGACCGCGGGTGCCCGCGAGGCGGGGCCGGCCGCGGCGGCGCCCACGAACTCGGCGGCCGTACGCGGCGCGGCGCCGCCCGCGCCCATCCCGGCGGCCCGGGCTCCCGCCTCGGCGAGCAGCCCGAGCAGGTGGTCCCCGGCGGCGGGCGTGCCCGGTTCGTGCAGCGTCGCGAGGGCGGCGATCAGCGGGTCGAGCCCGACCCGGCGGCGCAGCGTGGTCAGTTCGCCCAGGTAGGCACGGGCGGCGGGCAGGTCGGGCAGGTCGGGCATGCCGTCCAGGGCCACCCGCACCGTGCCGGGCGCGGGCACCCGGCCGAAGGCCAGCCGTGGTCGCAGTCGCCCGGTGGAGCCCATCGAGGTCGCGAAGCGCAGGCCGGCGCGACAGCCGTACGGCAACAACGCGGCCACTCGGTCCAGGAGTTCCAATCGGCTCCGGGTGTCCAGGTGGTCCGCGCCGGTGATCACCACCGGGCCGGCCAGGACCGCCGCCGCCACACCCGCGAGCCATTCGAAGTCGTCCCCCCGCACACCGACCGCGCCCGGCGAGCCGGGCAGGCGGACCCGCAGCGGTCGCTCCCGGTCGGTGGGCAGTTCGATGCCGCGAAAGGCCAGCCACAGCGCGGTGTAGCCGGCCGCGGCGGCGGCGATCTCGGCGTACGGCGCGGTGAAGTAGCGGACCCCGTCCGCATCGCGCAGGGTCATCGCGACGAACGGGTCCTCGCGTCCGGTACTGGTCAGTCCCACCCACCCGGGCGGCGCGTACTCGTCGAGGGTGGGTCGCACCAGTCGTTCGAAGTGAGCCCGCCGTTCCGGCCCCGCGCTGCACGCCGGCACCCGACCGTCGTGGTACCAGGCCCAATGCGCCCGCAACGTGCCCGCGGTCTCGCGGGGGCGGTCGTGTCGGTCGGTCGCGTCCACGTGAACCTTTCCGTGCGCGGGGTGCCGGTCGAGGGCCGGGGGCAAGGGTCGGCCCGGTCGCCGGCGGTTCGGCCGGGCGGCCCGGGGGGCGGCGGCGGAAGGGACAGTCGTTCCGCCGATTTCGGTTGTTCCCCGGGAACCGTCGACATGACCCCCTCGGGCCCCATGTTCTGCGGATGCGCCCCGGATCCGGGCGCGACGCGCCGGCTCCCCCGTCATCCGCGCCTCGTCCTCGGTCCGTCCGCGAGCGAGGTCCGGACGCGGGACGCCCGGTTCCGCCGGGATCGGGCATGCGGCGGTCCGCGGTCCGGGTCGGGTCCACCGCGCGGGTCGCCTCGCGCGGGCGCCGATCCGGAACCCGACGGCGATCGGCTCGCGCGCACCCGTCGCGGGCACGAGGCTTGCGGGCACGAGGCGGATCGTGCTCGTGGGCTCCCCCGGATACGAGGTCGATCCGCCCCGGCCCGCCGTACGCCGATGAACCGACCGACGGGGTCACCCGCGGTGCTGCCCCGATCGAGCCGTCAACCGGTGCACGCGGGTACCTGTTTGCTCAGGTCCCCACCGCTCTCCAGGTAGATCGCGGGCACGAAACCGGTCTTGCCCTCCACGTCGATCTGCGCCCAGGTGCGACTGGAGGAGCCCGCGTAGTAGGCGATCGAGCCCTCCGCGTGGCAGTTCGCCCGGACCTCGGTGCCGGTCTTGATCTGCACGACCTTGTCCGACTGGTACGACGTGCCCTTGTACATCACCAGTCGGCCGCCGGTGTGCACGGTCGCCGCGACCGAACCGGGCCGGGGCCCGGCGGCGGTCTGCCCGGTACCGGAGGTGGCCTTGCCGGTGCCGGAGCCGGTCGGGTTCGGCGACCCCGACGAGCTCTTGCTCGAACCGGCGCCGGCCGTCTTGGTCTTCTTGTCGCTCGAACCGCCGCCGTCCACCGTGAGCAGTGCCACGAAGAAGACGATCACCAACAGGATCAGCCCGCCGACCACCATCAGGATCCGCACCGGATGCCTACTCAGCGCGTGCAGTCCGAACCGCCCGCGCGGCGGCCCGCCGATGGGCGTCGGTGTGGAGAAGAACTCCACCCGCCTCCGGTTGTCCATACGACCCCCTGCGTCCCCGCGTCGCCCGATATGCACCTGTCCGTGACGAACCCCTCTCGGAGAGGTCTGCCCACATTGACCATCAGACACCAACGACGGGTCCGAGACGTACCGACGAGTCCATAAATCGATCGCCGTCGACGGACCCTAGGGCGTCGGGACCCAGTCCACCCGGCCGGCGAGCAGCACGTAGCCCACGAACGCCACGATGTCGATCAGCGCGTGTGCCACCAGCAGCGGCATGACCCGGCCCCAGCGCTTGTACAGCAGACAGAACACGACGCCCATCACGACGTTCCCGAAGAACCCGCCGATGCCCTGATACAGGTGGTACGAGCCGCGCACCACCGCGCTGATCGCCACCGCCCCGACCCACGGCACCTCCAACTGGCCGAGCCGGCGCAGCAGATAGCCGAGGACGATCACCTCCTCCAGGGCCGCGTTCTGGATCGCGGACAACACCAGCACCGGGATCCGCCACCACACGTCCGGCAGCGTGGTCGGCACCACGGTCAGGTTCGCGCCCGCGGCATGCGCGCCCAGGTACAGCGCCAGCCCCGACCCGCCGATCGCCGCCGCCACGCCCGCCCCGCGGCCCAGGTCCCACCACGGCCGGGTCCGGTCGACCCCGAGCGCGCGCAACGAGCCGCCCTCGCGCATCAGCAGGTGCGCGACCAGGAACACCGGCACCAGCGCGGTGGCGATCCCGAACAGTTGCCAGGCCAGGTCCAGCCACGGTCGATCCGCCGCCCGCGAGCCGTTGAGCACGGCGGCCTTGTGTCCCAGGCCGCCGGGCGCGGTCAGCGAGCCGAGGAACGAGATCAACGAGGAGACCCCGGATGCGCCCAGGGACAGGGCCAGCACCAACACCACTTCCGAGCGCAGCACTCGGCGCCGGGGCACGGCGGGGGTCTCGACGGACTCGGGCTCGGTGATCACCCGCACACGTTACCGAGCGCGGATAAGCCCGCCGTCAGCCCACGGGCCACGTGTGCACGGCGTCCCCGCCGCGCATGTGCTCGGCGTAGCGCAGGGTCATCGCGCGCAGGGCCTCCAACCGGTCCATGCCCTTGGTGTCCCGATAGTGGTGGTACTGCGCGCTCTGCCAGGTGGCCCCGTTGGTGCGCAGCAGGCAGCGCTGCTCGATGATGCCCAGGTACTCGTCCCGCTCACGCGGGTCGATCCCCCACCGGTCCAGGCCCTCGTAGGCGCGCGGCAGCAGGTCCTCCAGCACCAGTTCGGTGACCGGCACGGTGCCGTGGCCGGGCCAGTTCAGTCGTGCGTCGATGCCGTACCGGGCACCGGCGTGGAAATTCTCGGTGGCGACCTCGAACGGCATGCGTTCCCAGACCGGATGCTCGTCGTCCACCAGCGAACGCACCACGCCGTAGTAGAAGGCCGCGTTGGCCATGATGTCGACCACGGTCGGCCCGGCCGGCAACACCCGGTTCTCCACCCGCAGGTGCGGCTTGCCGCGGGCCACGTCGTAGACCGGGCGGTTCCATCGGTAGATCGTGCCGTTGTGCAGCTTGAGTTCGCGCAGGTGCGGGACGTCGCCGCGATCCAGTGCCTCGATCGGGTCCTCGTCGTCGCAGATGGGCAACAACGACGGGAAGTACTTGAGGTTCTCCTCGAACAGGTCCACGACCGAGTCGATCCACCGTTCGCCGAACCAGGTCAGCGGTCGTACGCCCTGCGCGATCAGCTCCTCGGGCCGGGTGTCGCACGCCTGCTCGAACAGGATCGGGCGGGTCTCGCGCCACAGCTCGCGGCCGAACAGGAACGGTGAATTCGCCCCGATTCCGCACTGCACCCCGGTGATGGATTGCGCCGCGTTCCACAGCGGACCGAAATTCCTCGGAGTGACCTGGAGGTGGAACTGCACGGACGTACAGGCGGCCTCGGAGACAATCGTGGTGGCCGTCGTGTCGAGCCGCTCGACACCCTCGATATGCAACCGTATGTCCTCGCCTCGGGCGTTGAGGATCTGATCGTTGAGAAGGGTGTATCGGGCGTTGTCGGATATGGTCTCGAACGCCATGTGCGCATCGGTCAGGGTCGGCAGAATGCCGATCATCACGATCCGCGCTTCGAGTTCCGCGGCCTTGCGGTCGGCGTAGTCCAGGCTCGTGCGCAGTTCCTCGACCAATTCCGAGAACACCGGCCCGGTGAGCCGATGCGGCGGAATGTTGACCTCGATGTTGAACAGTCCCAGCTCGGTCTGAAAATCCGGGCTGGCGATCCGCCGCAACACCTCGGCATTGCTCATCCGCGGTCGACCCGCGGCGTCGGCCAGGTTCAGTTCGATCTCGACGCCCATGAGCTTGCGGGCGCTCTCGAACCGGTCCTCGTCCAGCATGCGTTGCAGCGTTTCCAGACAGCGGCGCAACTTGTGCCGGTATCGCTGCCGATCGGATCGGCAGAACTCGGTGACCTCGACCTTTTCGCCCATGAATGCCCCTCCCTCGTGAACCCGGCTCCCGCGGAGCCGGTCGAGTGGTCGCAATCCGGTACCTGTCGGATCGGGACGACCTGATCGTTCCCGCCGACGTTCTCCCAAACCGATGCATCGGGCCGACATTGGGAACATTACCGATCGACCGTGACGAATCACAGGGGAACCGCAGGGCCGGCAAACACGTCACTGATCACATCGAGAGCGCACCTGCCGGCCGATCTTCAAGGCTTGCCGGAGATCACCTAGGGTGTGCTCTTGCCGTGACGGGCGTAGCGAGATTCGTGGGGGTTGCCGTGCGGGAGTTGGTTCGGGCGATGCCCATACAGGGACTGCGTTTCCAGATCGTGGTCACAACGATCTCGATACTCGTCTGCGCTGCCCTGATCTGGAATGTCGGCAATGCCGGCCGATGGTCGGAGGCGGCCGCTTCGCCGCAGGCCGCGAAAGCGCCCAAGGAGATACAGGCCCCGCCGCTGCCGCCGGGCAACCCCAACGCCCGGGAACCGGCCACCCCGCCCGCCGCGCCGCCGCCCCCGGTGGATCCCACCCTGGTGTCCAAGGTCAAGGGCGAGGGCAAGCTGGTCGCGCTGACCCTGGACGACGGGCCGTGGCCGGAGTGGACCGACAAGGCCCTCGGGCTGCTCGCCCGCTACGACGTCAAGGCCACCTTCTGCATGGTGGGCCAGCAGGCCAAGGACCATCCCGACCTGGTCCGCAAGGTGGTCGCCGCCGGCCACGGGCTGTGCAACCACACCATGACGCACGACATCAACCTCAAGAAGCGCACGCCGGACGAGATACACGGACAGATGCAGCAGACCCTGGAGTGGATCCACCAGGCGTCCCCGGGCACTCCCGTGCGCTGGTTCCGCGCGCCGGGCGGCAACTGGTCCGACGAGGTGCGTCAGACCGCCGCGTCGCTGGGCATGGGCTCGTTGCACTGGACGGTGGACACCAACGACTGGCAGAAGCCGGGCGTGGACAAGATGCTCCAGAACGTGCACGGCCAACTGGGCCCGCGCGGCGTGATCCTGTGCCACGACGGCGGCGGCGAACGCAGCCAGACGATCGCCATGCTGGAGCGAATAATCCCCGAACTCAAGTCCGCCGGCTACACCTTCGTCATCCCGTAACCACCCGCCACACCCCCCGAGCCACAACGCCGACCTTCGCACCCACCCGAGCCGCCGACCCGTCCGGCGTTCGAGGACAACTCCCGAGCCACCGAACGCGCGACGGCAACCTCCACCGCCGACCCGGCCCACGCAAACCCCCGCGCACCCCGCGCCCGAGTGCATAGGCCGCCCGCCCACCGGGCATGTGTGCGAGGCCCGCTCACCGCGCCAACCGGGAGGCCGCCCGATCGACGCCGCTTTGGCCATCGTGCTGCTCGTGCTGCTGATCGCCGGCAACGGCATGTTCGTCGCCGCCGAGTTCTCCCTGGTCACCGTCGAGCGCGGCGAGGTGGCGGCCCGGGCCGAGGCAGGCGATCGGGGCGCGGGCCGGGTCCTGAGCGCGCTGCGCACCCTGTCCTTCCAACTGTCCGGCGCCCAGTTGGGCATCACGCTGACCTCGCTGATCGCCGGCTACCTCGCCGAGGCGGCCTTCCGGCTGCCCAGGTTCGCCGCCCTGGTCCTGGCCTCCGGGTTGCAGATGGTGCTGGGCGAACTCGTCCCCAAGAACGCCGCGATCGCCCGCCCGCTGGGCGTCGCCCGCGTCGCGGGCCCGTTCCAGGTCGGCTTCTCCCGGCTGTTCCGGCCGCTGATCGTATTCCTCAACGGCTCGGCCAACTTCTTCGTACGCAAGCTCGGCATCGAGCCGCAGGAGGAGTTGGGCTCGGCCCGCTCGCCCGACGAACTGGCCCAACTGGTCCGGCACTCCGCCCGTGCGGGAGCGTTGCCCGCAGGCACCGCCCGGGTGCTGCACCGGGCGCTGCGCTTCGCCGACAAGCAGGCCGCCGAGGCGATGACCCCGCGCACCGAACTGGTCACCCTGCCCGCGACCGCGTCGGTGAGCGAACTGATGGACACCGCCCGCGCGTGCGGCCACAGCCGAATCCCGGTCCGCGGCCAGGATCTGGACGAGATCGTCGGCGTGGCGGTGCTGCGCGACGCGCTGCACGTGCCGGCCGCCGAACGGGCGCGCACCCCGCTCGCCC
Source organism: Embleya sp. NPDC050493 (assembly GCF_044458105.1). Taxonomy (NCBI): domain Bacteria; kingdom Bacillati; phylum Actinomycetota; class Actinomycetes; order Kitasatosporales; family Streptomycetaceae; genus Embleya; species Embleya sp. NPDC050493. The sequence goes on along the minus strand of NZ_JBITHP010000001.1, from coordinate 439,446 downwards.
GGATCGCCCGCGCCCCGGTCCTGGTGCCGACCTCGCTCGACCTCAAGCGGGCGGTCGAACGACTGCGCGAGGGCCGGACCCAGTTGGCGATCGTGGTGGACGAGTACGGCGGCACCGCCGGTGTGCTCACCGCCGAGGACCTCGCCGAGGAGTTGGTGGGCGATCTCGCCGACGAGCACGACCCGGCGGACGAGCCGGACGCGCCGCCGCAACGGCTGCCGAGCGCACGCGTGTTGCGGTTGTCCGGCCTGCTGCGCACGGACGAGGTCGAGGAGGCCAGCGGCTGGCGGCTGCCGGACGGCGACTACAACACGCTGGCCGGGCTGATCCTGGCCCGGCTGGGTCGGCTGCCCGCGGTCGGCGACCACGTGGAGGTGGACGGCCGGCGGCTGACCGTGGTGGCGATGGACCGGCATCGGATCGACGAGGTCGAGCTGCGGATGGAGGCCGACTCCTGATGGGCGACTTCCTGCTCTCGCTGGTCCTGCTCGCGGCCAACGCCTTCTTCGTCGGCGCCGAGTTCTCGGTGATCTCGGCCCGGCGCACCCGGATCGCGCCGCAGGCCGAGGCGGGCTCGCGCCGGGCGGCGATGGTGCTCACCGCGATGGGCCGGCTGTCCACCATGCTCGCCGCCGCCCAACTGGGCATCACCGTGGCCTCGCTCGGCCTGGGCGCGGTCGCCGAACCCGCGCTGGCGCACGCCGTGGCCGTTCCGATCGAGGCGATCGGGTTGCCCGCCGGGGCGGTGCACCCGATCGCGTTCGTGCTCGCGCTGGCCGTGGTGGTGTTCTGCCACATGGTGCTCGGCGAGATGGTGCCCAAGAACATCGCCCTGGCCGGGCCGGAGGAATGCGCGCTGTGGCTGACCCCGCCGCTGTTGCTCTTCGCCCGGCTGACCGCGCCGATCCTGTGGCTGCTCAACCACGTGGCCAATCTGTTCCTGCGCGCCTTTCGGGTGCGGCCGGTGGACGAGGTGCGCAGCGTGTACACCGCCGAGGAACTCCCGGCGCTGCTCGCCGAGTCGCGCGAGCACGACCTGCTGGACGTACGCGAGCACGATCGGCTGGCCGGCGCACTGGCGCTGCACTCCAGCCCCGCGGCCTCGGTGATGCGGCCGTGGACCGACGTGGTGGCACTGCCCGGACCGGTCTCGGCGGCGGCCCTGGAGGAGGCCGCGGTACGCACCGGCCTGTCCCGCTTCCCGGTCCTGGACGCGGCCGACCGGCCGGTGGGCTACGTACACGTGCTCGACGTGCTGGCTCCCGAGGCGGACGGTTCGGTACCGGTCTACCCCCTCGTCACGGTCGACCCGGATGCCACGCTCACCGCCCTGTTGGCCCGCATGCGCGGCTCCCGCTCCCATCTGGCCCTGGTCGGCGAACCGGACACGGTGCCGCTCGGCCTGGTCACCCTCGACGACGTGATGTCCTCGCTGTTCCCCTGATCGAGATCGTTCCAAAAGGTCTTCAAACGGGTGTCAGTTCGCAATACACCGTTACTTTTCGGAGCCGTTTCGGTACAATGCGCTGACCGGCCCTGCCGGGTCCCTCTGTACGCCGCCGGGTCGTCCCCCGGCCGGATACCCGGTTCCCCACAGCACAGCGCCGCTTTCCCCTCCCCGGATTCTCCGGGTTTTTGGACTCTGCATCGAAATGAGGCGGTCTCATGGTCCTGCGTGTGCCCGAGGCTCCCGAGTCGGCCCGCCGAGCGGCCCGAGCCGTGCTTGAATCCCGCGCGTTGCTCCCCGCCGACTGCCGCGCCGATCAAGCCGCGCTCACAGCCGGATTCCCGCACCGCGTCTTCGAGATCGACCTGCTCGACCTGGTCGCGGATCAGGGCGTACGCAGCGCCCGCCCGGTGGGTTGGCGCTGGCTCATGTGGTCCGGCGACGTGGTCGTCGGCGGCATCGAGGTGCGCCCCGGCCCGACCGGTCACGGCGTCGGTCGATTCGTCGAGGGACCGTTCACCGTGGCCACCGCACCGGCCGCCGCCGCGGCCCGGGCGCTTCCGCAGACGCTGCTCCGCCGCGACGAGGCGCGCCTGCTGAACGTGCCCGGGATGTACATGGTCGCGCTGTGGTTGGCCGACGAGGCGGGCGGTGTGGACCTGCTGATCCCGCTCGCGCCGGCGCCGTGCGGCGTGCAGGCGCTGCGCTGCTACACCGCGGCGGAACTGGCCGCGGTGCTGGCCGCGCGCACCCGCCGGCCGGCCGCCGTGGGGGCTCCGGACAGCTGATCACACCCGACCGTTCACACGTGTGGTCACATCTTGGGCGCAGTCGGGTGAGAACTGCGAGAAGTCCTGCGCGCGGGCCTTCGGAGGCGGACACTGTGAGCTGCCGGGCAAGGCTGCCCGACGCGCTCCGCGCAGACACCGAGAAGGTACGAGGATGTGCCAGCACCGACCGCATTGCCCACCGGCGGACAGCCCCGATCGTGAGGCCGCCGCCGTTGTGGCCGCTCATTTCGAACAGGGATGGAGCCTGCTGTGCAACGGCGTCGTCCTGTTCGAGGACACGGGCGAACTGCTGCCGGACGGACGCACCATCGCCCCGCACCGGCCCCGAGTGGGGTTGGTTTCGGCGGCCTGATCCGTTCGCACGGCCCAACGAGCCGGAGGTCACCTCGGAACGACCTCCGGCTCTTGCCTGCCCGGGGCCGGTCGGGCCGCCTTCCCGATACAGTCCGAGCGGCAACATGCGATCTGCGGCGACACGATGTCGGGCGCGACGACGACTGGGAGTTCCATCCCCATGGGCACTGGCGGCACCCCTCGGCCCGGTCGCCCGCGTGATCCACGCACCGACGAACTGATCCTGGCCGCGGCCCGCGAGCTGGTCGCCGAGCAGGGCTACAACCGGGTCAGCATCGACGCCGTCGCCCGCCGGGCGGGCGTGACCAGGCCGACCGTGTACCGCCGCTGGCCCTCGAAGGCGCACCTGGTGCACGAGGCGGTCTACCCGGCCCGCGAGATGAGCTTTCGGCCGCTGCCGCACGAGGACTTCGCGACCGGCGTACTGCGCTTCGCCGAGGCCGCGCTGGAGTCGTTCCGTCGCCCGGAGACCGCGGCCGCGGTGCCGGGGCTGCTCGCCGAGTACCGCGACCAGCCCGAGCTCAAGGAACTGCTCGTGGCCCGAATGGATCCGGTCCGGGCGATCTTCCGGGCCTTCGTGGCGGACGCGGTCGCACGCGGCCAGGCCCGCCCGGACGTGGACGCCGACCTGCTCTTCGAATCGCTCAGCGGCGCGTTGATGTTCGGCGTCCTGGGCAGCGACCTGGCCGCCAAACCGGGGTTCGCCGCGTCGGTGGCCCACCTGCTGACCCATGGCGCGGCCCGCCCCTGATCGCTTCGCCCCCGGTCGGGACGTCCACGATCGGGGGCGGGCCGCGCCCGGTTCGGGTCAGTTGTTGCCGTACGCCTCGATCGGCGGGCACGAGCAGACCAGGTTGCGGTCGCCCTGGGCGCCGTCGATCCGGCGCACCGGCGGCCAGTACTTCTCGGCCGGCACCACACCGGCCGGGAAGACCGCCTCCGCCCGGGTGTAGGCGTGCGTCCACTCGCCGGCGAGCAGCTCGGCGGTGTGCGGCGCGTTGCCGAGCGGGTTGTCGTCGGCGGGCAGCTCACCCGACGCGACCCGGTCGATCTCGCCCTTGATCGCGATCATCGCGTCGCAGAACCGGTCGATCTCGTGCAGGTTCTCGCTCTCCGTCGGCTCGATCATCAACGTGCCGGGCACCGGGAACGACATGGTCGGCGCGTGGAACCCGTAGTCGATCAGCCGCTTGGCGACGTCGTCGACGCTGACCCCGGCGGTCTTGGTGATCCCCCGCACGTCGATGATGCACTCGTGCGCGACCAGGCCGTTGGGGCCGGTGTAGAGCACCGGGAAGTGCGGTGCGAGCCGCTTGGCGATGTAGTTGGCGCCCAGCACCGCGACCTGGGTGGCCTCCTTGAGCCCGTCCGGGCCCATCAGCCGCAGGTACGTCCACGGGATCGGCAGGATCGCCGCCGAGCCCCACGGAGCGGCCGAGATCGGCCCCACGCCGGTCTCCGGGCCCGCGGTGGCCTGGAGCGGGTGGTTGGGCAGGTACGGCGCCAGGTGCGCGCGCACCGCGACCGGGCCCACGCCCGGACCGCCGCCGCCGTGCGGGATGCAGAACGTCTTGTGCAGGTTCAGGTGCGATACGTCGGCGCCGATCGCGCCGCCCGGCTGGGCCAGCCCGACCAGCGCGTTCAGGTTCGCGCCGTCCACGTAGACCTGGCCGCCGGCCTCGTGGACGGCCGCGCACACCTGCTCGATGCCCTCCTCGAACACGCCGTGCGTGGACGGGTAGGTCACCATCAGCACCGCGAGCGTGTCCCGGTGCCGCTCGATCTTGTCGTGCAGGTCGGCCAGGTCCACGTCGCCGTTCTCGCCGGTCTTGACCACCACGACGCGCATGCCCGCCATTACCGCGCTGGCCGCGTTCGTGCCGTGCGCGGAGGAGGGGATCAGGCACACGTCGCGGGCGGTGTCGCCGTTGGCCCGGTGGTAGGCGCGCACCGCGAGCAGGCCCGCCAATTCGCCCTGCGAGCCGGCGTTGGGCTGGAGCGAGACCTTGGCGTAGCCGGTGATCCGGGCCAGCGAGTCGGCCAGGCCGTCGATCAGCTCCAGATATCCCGCGGCCTGCTCCACCGGCGCGAACGGGTGCAGGTTCGCGAACTCGGGCCAGGTGATCGGTTCCATCTCGACCGTGGCGTTGAGCTTCATCGTGCACGAGCCGAGCGGGATCATGCCCCGGTCGAGTGCGTAGTCCTTGTCCGCCAGCCGCTTGAGGTAGCGCAGCATGTCGGTCTCGGAGCGGTGCGTGTGGAAGACCGGGTGGGTCAGGAACTCGGTGTCGCGCAGCAGCGGCTGCGGCAGCGCGTCGGCGGTGTCCGCGTCCAGCGCGGCCACGTCGCCGGTGACCCCGAACGCTCCCCAGACCGCCTCGACGTGCGCCCGCAGGGTGGTCTCGTCGCAGGTGATCCCCACGTGGTCGGCGTCCACGGGACGCAGGTTGATCCCGGCCGCGCGGGCGGCGGCGAGCACCTGCTCGGCCCGACCCGGCACGCGCACGGTGATCGTGTCGAAGAAGTCGCCGTGCACGACCTCGACGCCGCCCGCCCGCAGCCCGGCCGCGAGCACGGCCGTGTAGCGGTGGGTGCGGCGGGCGATCGAGGTGAGCCCGTCCGGCCCGTGGTAGACCGCGTACATCCCGGCCATCACGGCCAGCAGGACCTGCGCGGTGCAGATGTTGCTGGTCGCCTTCTCCCGGCGGATGTGTTGTTCGCGGGTCTGCAGCGCGAGCCGGTAGGCGGGCGCGCCGTCGGCGTCCACGGACACCCCGACCAGCCGGCCCGGCATGCTGCGGGTGAGCTTCTCGCGGACCGCCATGTATCCGGCGTGCGGACCGCCGAAGGCCATCGGCACGCCGAACCGCTGGGTGGTGCCGACCGCGATGTCGGCGCCCATCGCGCCCGGCGCGCGCAGCACGGTCAGCGCGAGCAGGTCGGCCGCGACCGCCACCAGCGCGCCCTGTGCGTGCGCCGCCTCGATCACCGGGGTCAGGTCGCGGACCCGGCCGTCGGCGCCGGGGTATTGGAGCAGCACGCCGAAGCAGCCGCCCTCGGGCAACCCGTCGGTGGTGTCGGCGACCACGACCTCGATGCCCAGCGCCTGCGCCCGCGTGCGCACCACGGCGACGGTCTGCGGCAGGGTGGCCGCGTCCACGACGAACACGTCGCTCTTGGCCCGACCGGCCCGTCGGGCCAGGGTCATCGCCTCGGCGGCGGCGGTGGCCTCGTCGAGCAGCGAGGCGCCGGCCACGTCCAGGCCGGTCAGGTCGGTGACCACGGTCTGGAAGTTGAGCAGCGCCTCCAGCCGGCCCTGCGAGATCTCCGGCTGGTAGGGCGTGTAGGCCGTGTACCAGGCGGGGTTCTCCAGCACGTTCCGGGTGATCACCGGCGGGGTGAAGGTGCCGTGGTAGCCGAGCCCGATCATCGAGGTCAGCACGGTGTTGCGGGAGGCCAGCTCGCGCAGTTCGGCGAGCACCTCGGCCTCGGAGCGCGCGGCGGGCAGTTCGAAGCCCTCCAGCGCGCGGATCGCGGCGGGCACCGCCGCGTCGGTCAGCTCGTCCAGGGATCCGTAGCCGATCGCGGCGAGCATCTTCGCCTGCTCGTCGGCGTCCGGACCGATGTGCCGGCCGGTGAACGGCGACGCGGCCTCCAGGCCGGTCAACGAGCCGGGACCGGAGGGGAGTACGGCGTGAGCACGCGTCGGGGCAGGGGTGCGCGGGGTCATCGCGAAAGGCCTCCTGGATCGCTCCTGGACGGACACGCGGGTCGCGCGCCCACCGGCCTCCCCCTCTGTCATCTGTACCTGAGAGCTTCACCGCGCCCGGGGCACCGGTCGAACCGGTTCCCACGGGCGCGATTTGCACCGTCGGCGAGGATCCGACCCGACTCGGCGAGCCACGTGCGGATCCTGCTTTCCAGAGTGCCCACGACCACGCGGTACGGGTGCCTGAGAGATTCCGGGGAGGAGTTGCTCCTTCGGCGCCCCGTGTGCACGACACGAGGACTCTCCCGCGCGAACGTAATGGGCGACCTCAACGGTATCAGCGTGACCCTCGATAGGGCCTGCGCACTAGGCGTAGGTCACAGTGGTCGTGGTGTAACCCAGGGACCGCATCATCCCCTGGAGCATGTTGGTGGTGTTGCGCTCGGCGCGCTCCAGCAGTCCGGCGGTCTTCGCCGCGTCGTCGATCTTCTTGGTCGCCAGCACGTAGAGCTGCTGCTGGTCGGAGGGATTGCCGGAGAAGAAGTCGCCGAGGCGGTCGAACAGACCCCGGTCCTGGGCGATCACGTGGCTGTTCTTCTGGTCGAGGGCCGCGGGCGCGAGCCGCGCGTGCGGGAGTTTGATGGTCACGCTCTTGTTGTCCGGCGAGGTCTGGATCGCGTCCTGGCCGATCCCGCCGAACTCCACGAAGCCGCCGACCTGGCCGACCCCGATGAACAGCGTGCGCTGGCCGCGGACGGCGTCCGGAAGGAACTTGGCGTCCTTCTCCAGGTCCACGACGACCTGGAAGGTGCCGCTGACCGCCTCGTAGCGGCTGAGATCCTGCACGGCCTTGAGCATCACCGGTCCGCTGTGGTCCTTGGTGGTCTCGCCGAACGGGTTGAACTTGCCCGGCAACAGGTTGACCAACCCGACCAGCACCAGGGCCAGCACGATGAAGCCGACCAGGAGTGTGACCAGGAAGGCGGGCAGGCCGAGCCTGCGGCGAACCGATCGGAAGGCACCTTGCCCTCGCGCCGGCCGCTCTTTGACATCAGTCATGGTGGGGACACCCCCGAGGAGTCGTCTGACCCGCGCCTGCCCCGGATCCCGGCGGCTATCCCCGGTCGGCGGCGGGTAGCGGAATCGGTTCCCCCGGTCGCAGCGCCGGGTCGGTGATCACGAACGTGCGCACCCGGCCCGGCCGGCCGCCCGGCACCTCGAACCGCACGGTGACCCGACCGACGCCGCTGCCCTGCACCCAGCCGGGTCCGAACTCCTCGTGCACCACGTCCTGGCCCGGCGACCAGGAGACCCGCTCCGGGACGGCCTCGACGAGCGGCTCCGCGTCGCCCTCCGAGTCATCCTCGATCGGCTCGCCGGCCCCGGGCTCGGCCGCGCCGAACAGGTCCTGCTGGGCGAAGTCGGCCAGGCCGCTCACGCCCACCCCGAGCAGCCGCACGCCGCCCGTGACGTCCACCTGCGCGGCCAGTCGGCGGATCGTCTCGCGCACCACGCCCGGATCGTCGGTGGGCCCGCGCAGCGTCTCCGAGCGGGTCAGCGTGCTGAAGTCGTAGCGGCGCAGCTTGAGCACGATCGTGCGCCCGGAGCGCCCGGCGGCGCGCAGCCGCTCCACGCACCGGATCGAGAGCCGGTCCAGCTCCCGCGTGATGCGCTCGCGGTCCACCAGGTCGGTGGCGAAGGTGTCCTCCACCGACACCGACTTGGCGTCCCGGTCGGCGACCACCGGGCGGGCGTCCAGCCCGGCGGCCAGCACGTGCAGGCCGTGGCCGTGTGCCTGGCCCAGCAGTCGGACCAGTTCGCTCTCGTCGACGGCGGCCAGATCGGCCACGGTGTCCAGACCGGCCCGGCGCAGCACGTCGCCGGTGGCCGGGCCGACCCCGGGCAGTGCGCGCACCGGCAGCGGGTCCAGCATCGCCCGCTCGGCGCCGGGTGCCACCACGCACAGCCCGTCCGGCTTGTCCGCCTCGGACGCGATCTTGGCCAGCAGCTTTGAGGTGGCCGCGCCGACCGAGCAGGTCAGGCCGGTGGCCCCGTGGATGTCCGCGCGCAGGCGTACGGCGATCTCGGTGACCCGTTCGGTGTCCAGCGTGCCGCCGTGCGGGCCCGCCTCCAGGTCGACGAACGCCTCGTCCAGGCTGAGCGGCTCCACCAGCGGGGACAGCCGGTGCAGCAGTTCCATCACGGTGTCGCTGACCTGCCGGTACAGCGCGAAGCGCGGGCTGAGGAAGGCGGCGTTGGGGCAGCGTCGGCGGGCCTCGCCGATCGACATCGCCGAGCGCACGCCGAACACGCGGGCCTCGTACGAGGCGGTGGCCACCACGCCGCGCGCGCCGATGCCGCCGACGATCACCGCCTTGCCGGCCAGACTGGGCTTCGCCACCTGCTCGACCGACGCGTAGAACGCGTCCATGTCGAGGTGAAGGATGCCCGGGGCCTGTCTCACACCGCGCAATGATGACGCACCGGACCGACATCCGGGTGCGTTCGCGCGCTCAGTCGCCCAGGGCGCGGCGGATCTCGTCGTTCTTTCGGTCGCGGGCGCGTGGATCGGGTTTGAGCACGATCTGACCGGTCGCCTTGAACGCGGCGAGCACCTCGCGCCCGGTGCCGTACACGGTGGGCCCGATGTGGCCCCACGTGAAGGACTCGTCCGGGACGCCGTACGCGGATATCCCGGCGGCCCGGCACAGTCCGAGCGCACGCCGCAGATGGAAGCTCTGCGTGACCACGATGACCCGGTCGATCCCGTAGACACGCTTCGCCCGGATGCAGGATTCCCAGGTGGAGAATCCCGATTCGTCGGTCACGATCCGATGCCGCGGTATCCCCCGGTCCGCGAGATAGCGCCGCATCACCCCGGTCTCGTCGTAGCGGTTGCCGCCGCCGTCGCCGCTGACCAGGATCACCCGGGTCCGGCCGGCCCGATACAGGCCCAGGGCCACGTCCAGTCGGCGGGCCAGCAGATCGGACGGCCGGTCCCCGTGCACGCCCGCGCCGAGCACCATCGTGACGTCCTGATACGGCACGTCGGCGGGCGAGCGGACCCGGTTCCCGGCGTACAGGTGCAGCCCCGTGATCGGGGCCAGCCCGGCCACGGTGAGCAGGACGGCGGCCTGATAACCGCGTCGTTGGGCTCGCCGCGAGCGCGGCAGGGTCGGCCGGCGAATGATCACGTCCATGGGGACGTTCCTGCCCGTCGGCCCGGTTCCCATCCGCCGCGGGCGGCTCAGACCGCCTTGTCGCGCCGCCTGCGCGCCAACTCGTCACCCGGATGGACCTGCGTGATCGTCTCTCCGGTGCCGGTGTGCTCGCCCTGGAGTTGTGCGAGCGAGCCCTCGACCTCGCGCCAGACCGCCCCCACGGCGATCCCGAAGACCCCCTGGCCGCCCTGGACCAGGTCGATGACCTCGTCGTACGACGTGCACTCGTACACACTGGCGCCGTCGCTCATCAGCGTCATCCCGGCCAGGTCGCCGATCCCGCGACCGCGCAGGTGGGCCACCGCGATCCGGATGTTCTGCAGCGAGACTCCGGTGTCCAGGAGCCGCTTGACGATCTTGAGCACCAGGATGTCGCGGAAGCCGTACAGACGTTGGGTGCCCGAGCCGTGGGCCGGGCGGACCGTGGGCTCGACCAGGCCGGTGCGCGCCCAGTAGTCGAGTTGGCGGTAGGTGATGCCGGCCGCCGCGCATGCCGTCGGGCCGCGGTAGCCGACGTCCTCCGACGGCGTGCCGGCCGGCGAGACGTCCTGCCGCCGGGGGCCCGCACCGGGATCGGTCGCCGGCAGAGGACGTGCCGTGCGGGCGCGTTCCGCCGCCGTGATGTCGCCGGTGCTGCTCACGCCGACCTCCCTTTCGTCTCCCCGCGCCCGAGTACGGCGCGGCGAGTCTCTTCAGTCCCGGGCCGCAGGCGGCGAGGTGCAACGCGCAGGGGTCATCCCGGAACTGTCGTTTTCGACGGTAGGCAGTCACCAACAGCGCGTCAACGACCGGGCCGTTCGGCACGCCGAGTGACGCTCCTCGCACGAGTGGTTTGAACCCCTGCGCCAGGGGTAGGTCTGGCCGCTTTGCCACTGATCGAAACGGATCGAGCCGGACCGGCTTCGACCGCACGCGCGTCGGCGTCCGCATCGCGGCCGGCCGGCCCGGTGCGCGTCCGCGGCCGCCGCCCGGCCGACCGGTACCGAGACGCAAAAAACCGCCGACCGGTACCCCTCGCCGAGGACGGCGGGCAGGGACGGTCGGCGGCTTCGGACGCGCACCGGGCCGGGCGGGCCGGCTACTGGCTCGTGGTGCCGAAGTCCTCGGGCGAGATGTCGTTCAGGAACTCCCTGAACTTCTCGATCTCGTCCTCCTGCTCGTTGGGGATCACGATGCCCGCCTCGTCCAGGACCGCGTCGCTGCCGACGATCGACGTCCCGGTCCGCAGCGCGAGCGCGATCGCATCCGACGGGCGCGCGCTGACCTCCACGCCGCCGGAGAAGACCAGCTCGGCGTAGAAAACGCCCTCGCGCAGGTCGGTGATCCGGATCTGGGTCAATTCCTGTCCCAGCGCCTCCAGCACGTCCCGGAAGAGATCGTGCGTCAGAGGACGCGCGGGTACCACGCCCTGTTGGGCGAACGCGATGGCCGTCGCCTCTACCGGGCCGATCCAGATGGGGAGATAACGATCGCCCCCCGTCTCCCGTAGGAGCACGATCGGCTGGTTAGAGGGCATCTCCACCCGGACGCCCACAACCTCTAGCTCGTTCACATCGCCACACTAGCGCGCCGGGCTGTCGGTCACCGATCCCCGGGGGCCGAATAGGTCGGGGATTCGTCGTTTTTTCTTCGTGGGGCGGAATGTCGACCCCGACACACCACACCGGTCGACCCCGGCACGCCGCACCGTCGGGACCGGCGCCGGGCGGATGCCGGCCCGCTCAGCGGCCCAGCCGGGGCGCGAGCGCGGTGGTGACCAGGACGGTGTGCAGTCGCGAGGTGAGCGCGAGCAGGTCGCGCACGGTCTCCTCGGCGCCCGCCTTGGCCCGCGCGCCCCGGCGGTGCAGGAGCGGCGCGACGATCTGTTCGACCAGCGCGGCCTCGCGGTCCGCGGCGGCCTTGGTCTGCCGCAGGTGCCGCGGTTCGACGCCGTAGCGGCCCAGCGCGGCCACCAGGCGGGCCACCACGAGCGCGTCGCCGTCGTAGACCACCGCGTGCTCGGCCTCGGTGCCGCCGGGCCGCGGACGGTGCGGCTGGATCAGGCCGAACTCCTCCAGCCGCGCCAGGTCCACGTCCTGGATGCCGGCCGCGGCGATCAGGCCCGGCCGGTCGAGCAGCACCGTGGTGCCGTCCCGACCGGCCGACCCCGGATCGCCGTCGGCGTCCTCGGAGCGCTCGGATTCGGCCGGGGTCGGGCCGGCCGGTTCGAGTCCGCGATCCATCGCGTCCAGTTGATCCTTGATCACCCGGAGCGGCAGATAGCGGTCGCGCTGCACGCGCAGCACGTAGCGCAGACGTTCGATGTCGGCGGCGCCGAACTTGCGATAGCCCGACGGGCTCCGCTGCGGCTCGATGAGCCCCTCCGCCTCGAGGAACCGGATCTTGGAGATGCTGATGTCCGGAAACTCGGGACGCAGCAGGGTCAACACCCCGCCGATGCTCAAGGAGACCGATCCGGCCGCCGCCGGACTCACCCGATCTGCCCTTGCCGACTGGGGAAGAAGACCAGTCGGTACTTGCCGATCTGCACCTCGTCGCCCGGCGTCAGCGGGACCTCGTCGATCCGCTCGCGACCCACGTAGGTGCCGTTCAGGCTGCCCACGTCGGCGACCGCGAAGCCGCCGGCGGTGCGACGGAACTCGGCGTGCTTGCGCGAGACCGTCACGTCGTCGAGGAAGATGTCGCTCTGCGGATGCCGACCGGCCGTGGTGCGGTCCGAGTCGAGCAGGAAGCGGCTGCCCGAGTTGGGGCCCCGGCGCACCACGAGCAACGCGGTACCCGGCGGAAGCGCGTCCACCGCGGCCTGCGCCTCGGGGGTGAGGATCTCGCGGGGCGCGGGTTCCGCGTCCAGCGCCTCGATGCCGCTGATCGAGATGGTCGAGGTCTGCTCGGACGCACGCTCGGCACCCGCACCCAGGCGTGCGCCGCAGTTGGAGCAGAACCGGCCACCGGGCGGATTGTGATGCCCACACGTGCCGCAGACCACCACGTCGGCCTCCTGACCCGTTCCGGTCGAACCTCGACCTTCGGTCGAGAGTTGCCCGAAACTTATGCGCGCCGTGTGTTCGTGGTCAACAGCGACATGCCCGGCGGTCGCGTCGGACTCGCCCAGCGGCGGAGCGGGTGCGGGAGGTGAGCCGGCGGACGCCCCGTAGGGGGTGCCCGGCGGCATCGTCGGCGGGGCGGGCGGCGGGTTGCCGGCCCTCCCCGCATCGGCAGCCGGCGCGTCGCCGGAGCGACGGGAACGACCGAACAATTTCGCGAACAACTTCACGGGCGAACCTCCCCGAGAGAACCTGGCCCGCCCGTGGGGCAGGAGGAGTGGGTCGTGGTGATGGACTGCCTACCGCTTCGCCGGGCCGTCAGGAGCCAAGGCTGTTCTGATAGGCGGCCGCGTCCAAGAGCGCGGCCGGTGCGGCGGGATCGTCGAGGCGCACCTCGAACATCCAACCGTCGCCGTAGGGATCGGAGTTGACCAACTCCGGTGCGCCGTCGAGCACGTCGTTGACGGTGGTCACGACGCCGTCGAGCGGCGCGAAGAGGTCGCTGACACTCTTGGTCGATTCCAGTTCGCCGCAGGGCTGTCCGGCCACGACGCGAGTGCCGACCGGCGGCAGCGTGACGTAGACGATGTCACCGAGCGCGTCCTGCGCGAATTCGGTGATGCCGATCCGCACCGTCCCGGAGATCTCTTCCATGACGCGCACCCATTCGTGCTCCGTCGTGTACGCGAGATCTGCGGGGTACATGCGGACAGCCTGCCCTTCTTGCCTGATGAGTGATGCACCGACGGCGACCGGCGGACTGATTCTGTCAGGTGTGCTCACCCGTTACCGGCGCCCGGTGCCGAGCGAGCGTAACCAGGCTTGTTCGCAGGCCGCAAGGCGTCGATCAGCACCTCCTGCGAGGGGGTGACGATGGCCCCCGCCTGCTTCTTCTCCAGGGTCTTCACCACGCCCCCGGGGATGTTCAGCGCGGGCTGGAGATCCTGCGGATTTCCGATCACCTTGAACACGTACGGCGGGAGCACCTTGGTGCCGTCGATCACGATGTCGCCGGGCGGTGTGCCGTTGAACCAGGTGCCCGCCACCACGCGCACGTCGTTGATCTGGATCACCTCGGCACCGGCCGCGCGCAGCTCCTGGAGCGTGTCCAGCAGCACGTCGCCGCTGACCGTGCGCTGCGGGTCGGTGATGGTCAGCGTGATGCCGGGCCCGGTGGCCTTGACGGTACCCGCGAGCACGCCCAGGGCGTCCGCCTTGGCCTCGTTCTGCTCACGCGCCTCCTGGACCCGGTCGTTGCTGTTCTGCAGCTGGGTACGGCTGTTCTCCAGGCGGTGCTTCTCGTCCTCCAACCGCCGGGTGCGCTCGCCGAGTTCGTCCAGGACCCGGACCAGGTCCTCCTGCCGCGCGCCGCGCAGCGGGTCCGACTCGGTGTTCGAGCGCACCTGGATGGCCAGCCCCGCGCCGAGCGCGAACAGCAGCACGGCGCCCACGAGTTGAGCCCGGCTCACGCGCGGCGGCCAGAACGCGTCGAGCAGCCTGCGCCGGCCCGGCTGATCGTTCACCGGGTCGTGCGTGTGCGGCTCGGAAACCGCGTTCGAATCCGTTTCCGTCTCGGGCGTGTCGCGCGCCGCGTGCGCTCCCGCGCGCGGCGGCGCGAGCGGTGCACGCGGGTCTCCCGGGTCGCGTGCGACACGCGGTCCCGGCGCCTCACCCGGCCGGGACGCCCCGTGCGCGGGCGCGGCGGGCACCAGGGGCGGTATCGGCACGCGCGGCGCCCTGGGGTCCGGCTGCGGCCGGGACGCCGGCGGCGCCTCCCGGGTCTCATGCGCCGATTCGCGGACCGGCGCGGTGATCGGCGGGATCTCCGAGGTCACCTCGGCGGCCTGCTCGCGGATCCGCTCCCGGATGTGCCGACCCTCGTGGTAGAGGTCGACCGGGCGCCGGGTCTCGACCGTGGGCTTGCGCGTGGACGGCGTCTCGAGTTCCGGCTCGGGTTCGGGCCCGAGCACGGGTTCCGGCACGGGTCCGGGTGCGGGCATGGGTTCGGGCTCCTCGGCGGTGCGCGGGATGCCCAGCTCGCGCGGGTCCTCGTCGTGGCGGGCATGCCGCCCGCGCGTCTCGTCCGTTTCGTCGGCCATGTGTGACTCCCCGTCAGGCCCGGAAGACGTGTCGGCGGATGGCCGCCGCGTTGGAGAAGATCCGGATGCCGAGCACGACCACCACGCCGGTGGACAGCTGTGCGCCGACGCCCAGTTTGTCGCCGAGGAAGACGATCAGCGCGGCGACGACCACGTTCGACAGGAACGAGACCACGAAGACCTTGTCGTCGAAGATGCCGTCGAGCAGTGCGCGCAGTCCGCCGAAGACCGCGTCCAGCGCGGCCACCACCGCGATGGGCAGGTACGGCTCCAGCTCGTGCGGGATCACGGGTCGGGCGAGGTACCCGACCACGACCCCGAGGACCAGGCCGAGGACCGCGATCACTGTTTACCCTTTCGTTCGGTCTGCTTCTGCGACGCTGTCGGCGAGCCGGCCGGCGAGGCCGAACCGCTCGGCGGCGGCCCGCTGCGGCCCGTGGGCGTGGCGGGCGGTGTGCTCGGGGTCTGCTTCGCCGGTGCGCTCGGCGGCGGGCTCGCGGGCGCGCTGCCCGGGACGTCCGCGTAGCGCAGCGAGGTGCCCAGCGCGGCCGGCAGCTTGAGCTTCTTCTGGGCGCTCAGGTTGATCCGGATCCCGAAGTTCTCTTGCAGCTGGCGCAGATAGCGCCCGTCCGCACCGACCATGAACTCGACCTGCATCGGCTTCGCGTCACCGATCGCCAGGATCGTATACGGCGGAGCCAGCGGCCGGTTGTCGACCAGGATCGAGGCGCCCGCGGCGCGGATCGCGGACAGCGCGGTCAGCCGCTGGTTGTTGATCGAGATGGCCTCGGCGCCGGCCTTCCACAGGCCGTTCACCAGGCGCTGCAGGTCGCGGTCCAGGATCCGGCCGTTCGCCGCCGCCTCGGCCTGGCGCGGGTCGGTCGAGCCGTCCGAGTTGTCCGATCCCTTGGCGTCGTCCGCGATCACCTTCAGGCCCGGACCCTCGACCGGGTCGGATCCGGTGAGCAGCGCGAGCAGTTGCACCCGGTCCTTGGCCCCCTTGGGCAGCGAGACCTCCTGGATCGCGTCGACCTCGTCGCGCAACCGCTCGACGGTGGCCGTGAGCGCGTCCACCTCGGCCTCGTCGGTGTGGATCCGGTCCACCAGTTGGTGGCGCTCCCGCTCGGCCTGCGGAGCGGCGGCGTGCACCTTCATCGCGGCCACCATCAGGATCATCGCGATCAGCGCGACCCCGACCACGGCCAGCACGCGGGCCAGCGGGCCCTTGTTCATCCCGGTGTCCCCGCGCACCGCACGACGGGCGGTGGCCTCCGCGTAGCCCGCGTCCAGGCTGTTCGTCATCATGTCCACGAGCAGGGACATCGAGGCGTCCGGCCGCCTGTACCGGCTCGTGCCTGGTGTCTCCCGCGATGACATGCGCCCCATCGTTCCATGCCCGACGGAGTGCTCGATGCAGGGTCCGACACCGGTCCGGCCGCGGATCGCGGCAGGCGATCCACGGCCGGGGAAGACCCTACAAGACCGCTACCGGGCCCGCCGGCGTCGGCGGGCCCGGAGCATCCGGTCAGTCGCCCGCGTGCTCCACGACCCGGCTCCACTCGTCCAGGAGTTCGTCCGCGGCGTCGTCGTCCGGGCCCTCGGCCCACACGTGGGTGACCGCCTCGGCCGGGTCCGGCAGCACCAGGGCCCAGCGGCCGTCGGCCTCCACGACCCGGACGCCGTCGGTGGTGTCGATCTCGCGGTCGCCCGCCGCCTCCACGACCCGGCGCATGACCATGCCCTTGGCCGCCCACGGCGTCGGCACGTCCCGCCGGCACACGTGTGCACGCGGGATCCGCGCGTCGATCTGGCTCAGCGTCAGCTGGGTCCGGGCGACCAGCCCGATCAGCCGGACGAACGCGGCGGTGCCGTCGAAGACGGTGCTGAACTCGGGGATCACGAACCCGCCGCGGCCGTCGCCGCCGAAGATCGTGTCGTCGGACATGGCCACCCGCGCGAGATCGTCCGGCGACGTGGTGGTCCACTGCACCTGGACCCCGTGATAGGCGGCGACCTGCTCGGCGATCCGGGTCGTGGTCACCGGCAGCGCGATCTTCCCGCCGCCGCGCTCGGCCGCGACGCAGTCCAGCAGTACCAGCAGGGCACGGTGGTCGTCGATGATCCGGCCCCGCTCGTCCACCAGCGACATGCGCTCGCCGACCGGGTCGAACCGCACGCCGAACCCGGACTTGGACGAGGCCACGAGCTCGCCCAGCCGCAGCAACCCCTCGTGCCGCTCGTCCGCGGTCTCGGTGGGCCGGGCGTCGTCCAGGCCGGAGTTGACGGTGAGCGCGTCGATGCCCAGCCGGCCCAGGATGCTGGGCAGCAGCAGGGCGGCGTTGCCGTGCGCGGCGTCCACCACCACCTTGAGCCCGGACTCGGGCACGCCGGTGATGTCCAGGGCCTTCAGCAGCGAGCCCGAGTAGCTGTCGAACGGACGTGCGGGGAAGGTCAGTTCGCCGATCTCGCCGGGGAAGGCGCGGCGATACTCCTGGCGGGAGAAGACCCGGTCGAGCTTGCGCTGGGCGGCCTGGGACAGGTCCGCTCCGCGCTCGTCGAAGAACATGATGTCCACCGAGTCCGGTACCCCGGGCGTGGTGCGGATCATGATCCCGCCGGCCGAGCCGCGCGCGGTCTCCTGGCGGGCCACCGGCATCGGCACGTTCTCCAGGTCGCGCACGTTGATCGCGGAGGTCTGGAGCGCGGAGATGACCGCCCGCTTGAGCGCCCGGGCACCACGCGAGTGGTCGCGCGCGGTGGTGACGGTGGCGCCCTTCTTGAGCGTGGTGGCGTAGGCGCCGGCCAAGCGCACGACCAGTTCGGGGGTGATCTCGACGTTGAGGATTCCGGAGACCCCGCGCGGGCCGAACAGGTACTTCTGGCCGCGCGACTCCCAGATCACCGACGTGTTGACGACCGCGCCGGCCTCGATCGTCTTGAACGGGTAGATCCGCACGTCCCCGGAGACCAGGGACTCCTCCTCGATCAGGCACTCGTCGCCGATCACCGCGCCCTCTTCGATCCGGGCGGCGCGCATCACGTCGGTGTTCTTGCCGATCACGCAGCCGCGCAGGTTGGTCTGCGGGCCGATGTAGACGTTGTCGTGCACGACCGCCTTGTGCAGGAAGGCGCCGCGCTTGACCACGACGTTGGACCCGAGCACGGTGTGCTCGCGGATCTCCACGCCGCCCTCGACCTTGGCGTAGTCGCCGATGTACAGCGGGCCCTTGAGGATCGCGTCCCGGTCCACCTCGGCGCCCTCGGCGACCCATACGCCCGGGGAGAGTTCGAAGCCGTCGATGTCCACGTCGACCTTGCCGGTGAGCACGTCGGCCTGCGCCTTGAGGTAGCTCTCGTGCGTGCCCACGTCCTCCCAGTAGCCCTCGGCGACATAGCCGTAGATCGGCTTGCCCTCCTTGAGCAGCTTGGGGAACACGTCGCCCGACCAGTCCACGGACACGCCCGCGGCGACGTAGTCGAAGACCTCGGGCTCCATCACGTAGATGCCGGTGTTGACGGTGTCCGAGAAGACCTGACCCCAGGTCGGCTTCTCCAGGAACCGGTCCACCCGGCCCTCGTCGTCGATGATCGTGATGCCGAACTCGAGGGGGTCGGGCACCCGGGTCAGGCACACGGTGACCATCGCGCCCTTGGCGCGGTGGTACTCCACGAGCGCGGTCAGGTCGAAGTCGGTGAGCGCGTCGCCGGAGATGACCAGGAACGTGTCGTCCTTGAGCGCCTCCTCGGCGTTCTTGACGCTGCCCGCGGTGCCGAGCGGGGTCTCCTCGTTCGCGTATGTCAGGGTCATCCCGAGTTCTTCGCCGTCGCCGAAGTAGTTGCGAACCAACGACGCAAGGAACTGGACGGTGACCACGGTCTCGGAAAGCCCGTGCCGCTTCAGGAGCCGTAGCACGTGCTCCATGATCGGCCGGTTCACCACCGGCAGAAGCGGCTTGGGCATGCTGGAGGTCATCGGGCGCAGGCGGGTGCCCTCGCCTCCGGCCATGACGACGGCCTTCATCGGTCTCGTCCTCCTATCGCGTCACACCACCCGCACCCACGGCTGAACTGCCGGGGCCGGGTGGCGTGCCTTCAGTACGTGGATATCGCCTCGGTGTCCGGCGATCCCTGCGCTACCCGGCGGTCGCTGCGCGACTCGCCTTGTCCGCGGCCACGAGGTGTTTGGCCTGGGCTGCGTAGAGGACTCCTGCCCACCAGTACAGCGCAGTACCCCACCAGGCGAACGCCCATCCGAAGATCGCGGCGAGAGTTGCGACACGTCCGGTGCCGTCGCTGAGCAACAGCAGCGGGAAGGCGTACATCAGATTGAAGGTCGCGGCCTTGCCGACGAAGCTCACCGAGAGCGCGCCGTAGCGGTGCCGGCGCAGGATCAGCAGTACCACGCCCATGAACAGTTCGCGGCCCAGGATGATCGCGGTCAGCCAGATCGGCAGGATCTCGCGCCAGGTCAGACCGACCAGGGTGGCCAGCACGTAGAGCCGGTCCGCGGCCGGGTCCAGGATCGCGCCGACCTTGCTGACCTGGTTCCACCTGCGGGCCAGTTTGCCGTCGAGGTAGTCGCTGATCCCGCTGAGCATGAGCAGCGCCAGCGCCCACAGGTCGTGCTTGGGCCCGCCGAATTCGGGCGCCAGGATGAGCCACAGGAAGACCGGGACACCGAGCAGGCGGGCGAAGCTGAGCGCGTTGGGGATCGTCAGGACCCGGTCGCTGGGAGCGTCCACGCCGCCGTCCCGGGGGTGCGGCGGCGCCGCGTCCACGTGGGCCTCCACGGGGCCTCTGCTTTCTGCCGGTGGGCCGTCTCGTACTGGGTCCTGCTCGTTCGGTTCGCGGCATCCAGCCTAGTGACGCACGGATCCGCTGCTCACCGGGTCCGGGTCGGGCGTGCCGGTCTCGGCGAGCGGCTCGGTGAGCGTGGGCAGCGGGGTGCGGTCGCGCAGGATGCGCCAGACCAGGATCAGGGTCAGCGCGATCCCGGCGAACAGGTAGCCGTTGCCGAGCACGAACTCGATCGGCGTCCAGTGCCGTTCCCGGCTGCCGTCCCGGGGGGCGAGCCAGATCAGGCCCCAGGGCTGGAGGGTGCGCGAGCCGTCCCAGTCGCCGTACACGTTCAGCCGCATCGGCCACGCGGCGAAGAAGACGAAGAACGTGCCGGTCAGCCACCACCACAGCGGCCGGGCGAGGGTCAGGGCGGCGTGCGCGAGCAGGACGAACGCGGGCACCACCCAGACCCAGTGGTGCGACCACGAGATGGGCGACACGAACAGCGACAGGCCGCCGGTGATCACCACGCCGACCAGTTCGTGGCCGCGCAGCGACGCCCGGGCGGCGGCCACCAGGCCGAGCGTGCCGACCAGCAGGCACAGCAGCAGCCACAGCACCGAGGCTGCCCCGCCGTCGCCGAGCATTCGGGTGAACATGCCCTGCACGGACTGGTTGTTGAGCGTGCCCACGCTGAGCTTGTCGTTGACCTTGCCGCTGATCGACACGAGGTGGGACCAGTAGTAGACGGACGCGCTCGGCGCGGCGACCAGGCCCACCAGGATGGTCCCCAGGAACGCGCTGCCGGCCACTGCGGCGGCCCGGAACCTGCGGGTGATCAGCAGGTAGACGATGAAGATCGCGGGGGTGAGCTTGAGCCCGGCCGCGATGCCTACCCCGATGCCCTTGTATCGGCGGCTGTCCGGGAGCCCCAGGTCGAGCACGATCAGGGCCAGGAGCAGGAGGTTGATCTGCCCCCAGACGAGCGTCCACTCCACCGGCTCCAGCCACAGCACCACGGCGAAGGTGGTCGCGCTGATGCCGAACCGGCCCAGGCCGCGGCGATAGCCGAGCATGCCCCACGCGGACCAGACCACGGCGAACAGCGACAGCAGGTTGACGGCCGCCATGAACCACTTGAGGCCGGCGAAGCCCAGCGGGAGCAGGATGTAGAAGAGCAGCCCGGAGAACGGCGGGTAGATGAACGGCAGTTTGTCGGTCCACTTGCCGTAGTTGACGGTGTAGATCTGGTCGCCGTCGCGGAACGCGTGTGCGGCCTCGTGGTAGACGCTCAGGTCGAGCATGTGCCACATGTCGCGGCGGCCGAGGTGGGTCCACATCACCCACAGGCCGAGCGACAACACCAGCAGGAGGCCGCCGACGAGCGCGACGCGACCGGGCCGACGGGGTTCCCGGCTGCGCTCGTGCCCGAACGGGACGCGGGGCGCGAGCGTCAGGAGCTCGCGGCAGGAGGTCACGAGCACGTGGGGGAAGGACATGTCGGTCGGGGACTCCACAACTGCACGGTTCAATGGGCGCCTGGCCGGGTGGCGCCGGGTCAGGATATCCACACGGTCGGATCGGCCCCGCCCGGTGCCTGGTTGCCGGAAGCCGGCGAATGTCCCCGAATGCGACGTCGGGATCGTTCAAGCCCTGGCCGGAGCCGGAGTGGTGGTGCCCGGGGCCGTTCGGGCCGGCGGTTCCGGCGGGTCGAGCGTAACGGCTTCCGCGGTGCGACTCGCCCATTTTCGTCGGGTCGCCGGTACGCCCACCGCAATCGTGATCAGCGCGGCGAGCCCGGCGAGAGTGTACGCGTCGGCGAGCAGCAGATCCCACCCGGCGAGCCGGAGTTCGCGGCCGTCGCGGTAGGGCACCTGCCAGATCAGCCCGGTCGGTACCGGGACCGGGAGTTCCACTCGGCGCCCCGGGACCGCGGCGGTCAGCGCGACCAGGGCGAAGGCGGCCAGTGCGGCGGGGAGCCGGAGCGGGCCGAGTCGGCGGCGGGCGGTGTCGGCCAGGAGCACCGCGCCGGGCACGATCCACACCCAGTGGTGGGTCCAGGAGATCGGCGACACGAGCAGCCCCGTCAGCGCGGTCACGCACAGCCCGGCCAGGTCCCGGCGCGGATCACCCGGTCGGCCCCGTACCACCATCACGGCCGGCACGAGCCCGCCCACCCCCACCGCGATCGCGATGGCCGGCCACACCGGGTCGGGCGGGGGCATTTGATGGGTGAACCGGATCAGCAACCCGCGCAGCGACTGGTTGCCCGGCGCCTGGGCCGGGCCGACCCGGGTGTCGTCGAGGAACAGGCCGCCCCAGTAGCACAGCGACTCGCGCGGCAGCACGGTGAAGGCGACGAACAGGCTCGCCCCGAGCGCGAGCAGCGCGTTGCGGCCCTCGCGCACCCGGCCGGTCAGGAACAGGTACGGGATCACGATCGCGGGGGTGAGCTTGAGCCCGGCGGCCAGGCCCACCCCGCAGCCGCGCAGCCGGGCACCGGGGGCGCGCGCGAGGTCGGCCAGGACCAGCGCCAGCAGGAGCAGGTTGATCTGGCCGAAACGCAGCGTCTCCTGGACGGGTTCGGTCCACAGCAGGACCGCGGCGGTGCTCGCCGCGGCGGCGAGTCGGCGTGTGCCGCGCACCCCGGCCATGCCCCAGGCCAGGTGTGCGCCGATGCCCAGCAGCGCGAGGTTGCCGCCGACCGAGACCCAGCGCAGCACCCCCCAGGGCAGCCACGCCAGCGGGGTGAACAGCAGTGCGGCGCACGGGGTGTAGGTGAACGGCAGGCGTGCCGTGCCGACGGACATCGAGTAGAGCCGCCCGTCGCCCTCCACGATCGCGCGCCCGCCGGCCTGGTAGACCCGCAGGTCGCCGAGCCACCACATGGTCGCCGGTCGGGTCAGCGCGAACGCGAGGTAGGCGGCGACCGATGTCACGACCAGGACCGCGGCCAGTGCCGGGAGACGTCCGAGAAGGCGCTGGGGGCGACGTGACGTCTCGGGCATGGATCGATCGTGCCATCGGACGCGCCCGATTGCTCCGTACTACTCCGCGCGCGTCACATTGTTGTGTTCTTCCGATGATTACCGGGCATTGGTGCGACTCGGCCGACTATGCCCGCTTCTCTCCCGGCTTCGTCTCCTGCTTGTCCTCCTGCGCGCGGGCCCGCGACCGGCCCACCTCGGCGTAGAAGCGGAGCACGTCGAGGTCGTCCACCGAGCCCGGGTTGACCGCGTCCTCCAGCCGGCGGCCCTGGAGCAGCTTCTTCACCGGGATTTCGATGCGCTTGCCGGTGAGGGTGTGCGGCACGCCCGGCGCCGCGATGATCTCGTCCGGCACGTGCCGCGGCGAGACCTCCTCGCGGATCACCGCGCGGATCCGGGCCTTGAGCGTGTCGTCGAGGGTGTGCCCGGGCGCGGTGACCACGAACAGCGGCATCCAGTAGCCGCCGTCGGGCAGTTCCAGGCCCACCACGAGCGACTCGCGCACCTCGGGCAGGCGTTCGACCGCCTCGTAGATGTCGCTGGAGCCCATCCGCACGCCTTGGCGGTTGAGCGTCGAGTCGGAGCGGCCGTGCACCACGATCGTGCCGCGCTCGGTGAGCGTGATCCAGTCACCGTGCCGCCACACGCCCGGGTAGGTGTCGAAGTAGCTGGCCCGGTAGCGCGCGTCGTCGGGGTCGTTCCAAAAGTGCACCGGCATCGAGGGCATCGGCAGGGTGATCACCAGTTCGCCGACCTCGTCCACCACCGGCCGGCCGTCCTCGTCCCACGCCTCGACCGCGCAGCCCAGCGCGCGGCACTGGATCTCGCCGAGGTACACCGGCAGGTCCGGGCTGCCGCCGACGAAGGCGCTGCACACGTCGGTGCCGCCGCTGACCGAGGCCAGCCACATGTCCGCGCCCACCGCGTCGTAGATCCAGCGGAAGCCGTCCGGCGGGAGCGGGGAACCGGTGGTGCCGATCGCCCGCACCCGGCTCAGGTCCTGGCTGACGCGCGGGGTCAGCTCGTTCTTGCGGCAGGCCATCACGTACGCGGCGGAGGTGCCGAACCAGGTCACCTCGGCCCGCTCGACCACGGTCCACTGCGCCTCGGGGCCGGGGTAGCCGGGGCTGCCGTCGTAGAGCACGATCGTGCTGCCCGCGAGCAGGCCGCCGACGAGCATGTTCCACATCATCCAGCCGGTCGAGGTGTACCAGAAGAACCGGTCCTCGGGGCCCAGGTCGAGCTGGAACGCGGCCTGCTTGAGGTGTTCGAGCACGATGCCGCCGTGGCCCTGGACGATCGCCTTGGGCAGGCCGGTGGTGCCGGAGGAGTACAGGATCCACAGCGGGTGGTCGAAGCCGACCTGCTCGAAGTCGAGGTCGGCGCCGGACACGTCGCGCCCGATCACCTCGGCCCACGCCAGCACGTCGGCCGGCGCCGGCTCGTCGAGCAGCGGCACATGCAACACGTGTCGCACCGTCGGCAGGCCCTCGCGCAGATCGGCGACCACGTCGGCGCGGCGGATCTCCTTGCCGCCGTAGCGGTAGCCGTCCACCGCGATCAGCACGACCGGCTCGATCTGCTGGAACCGGTCGAGCACGCTGCGTGCGCCGAAGTCGGGTGCACAGGCCGACCAGACCGCGCCGATGGACGCGCAGGCGAGCAGGCCGACCACCGCGTGCGGAGTGTTGGGCACGTAGGCCGCCACCCGGTCGCCCGGTCGCACGCCCAGCTCGCGCAGGGTGGCCGCGCAGGAGGCGACCTGGCGGCGCAGCTCGGCCCAGGAGATCTCGCGCGGGAGCAGTTCCTCGTCCAGGTACACGATCGCGGCCCGCTCGGGATCACCGTCCGCGGTGTGCCGCAGCACCTGCTGTGCGTAGTTGAGGCGGGCATCGGGGAACCAGCGGGCCCCGGGCATGGTCCGCTCGGCGAGCACCACCTCCCGGTCGCCCAGGTCCAGCTCGAACCAGTCACAGAGCGAGGTCCAGAACGCCTCGGGCTCGGTGGTCGACCAAGCCCACAGTTGTGCGTAGTCCTCGGCCCGGACGCCGCGTTCGGCGCCGAGCCATTCGCGATAACGGGTGACCGCCGCGGCGGCGACCCGTTCGGCCGAAGGCTGCCACAGCAGTTCGGCCCGCTCGCTCGATTCCGTCATGTCGTATGTCCCCTCCGCGCGATGTGCCCCCCGACCCTGCCATCTCGCGCCCCGGCGCGCATCCCCCGACCGGGTCGCAAAAGGATCTTCGTGGGCACTCTGGACGCGCCGCGCCGAACGCGGGATGTTACCGACGGGAAACAAGCCCGGCAGAGGAGGCCTCGCATGCCCACCACGCACGGCACCGTCACCGACCGCGAGCGCGTCGCGGAGCGGCTGCTCGCCGCGTCGCACGCGCACGCGTTCGACCCGATCACCGACATCGACTGGGACGCGCCGCTGGTCGACGGCGCGTTCTTCCTGCCCGCGCACCGGGTCAGCCTGTACGGCACGCCGATCTGGGAGCGAATGAGCGAGCGGCAGCGGATCGACCTGTCCCGGCACGAGGTGGCCTCGATGGCCAGTGTCGGCATCTGGTTCGAGGTCGTGCTGATGCAGTTGCTCATCCGGCACGTCTACGACCGCCCGCTGACCTCGCGGCACGTGCAGTACGCGTTCATGGAGATCGCCGAGGAGTGCCGGCACTCGACCATGTTCGGCAGGCTGATCGACAAGCTGGACTGCCCCGAGTACGGGCCCGGTCCGTACGCGCACATGGCCGCGCGGGCGATGAAGACGCTGGGCTCGGGCGTGCAGGCCTTCGCGATGGCGTTGATCGCCGAGGAGGTCCTGGACACGATGCAGCGCGAGATGATGGCCGACGAGTCGCTCCAGCCGATCACTCGGCAGACCGCGCGCATCCACGTGGTCGAGGAGGCCCGGCACGTGCGCTACGCCCGCGACGAGGTGGCCCGCGGCGCGCCGCACATGTCGCGGACCGAGCGGGCGATCACCCGCCTGGCGCTGGCCCGGGCCGCGCACATCATCGCCACCCGCCTGGTGCATCCGGGTGTGTATGCGGCGGTGGGTCTGGATGCGGGCGAGGCGTACAAGGTGGCGCGCGCCAATCCGCATCGACTGGACACGTTGGGCCACTGGTCGCGGCGGCTGATCGCGTTCTACGACGAGCACGGTCTGCTCGGTGGGCCGGGGCAACGGTTGTGGCGGGCCTCGGGACTGATGGGACGTCAGATATAGGGGACGGCCGGCCGGTCGCGAGCCGGCGGGTGTGACCGTAAATACCCCGGTCGGGTTGGCGCACGGAACTGACGATCCGTCAGACTGTGGTCCGTACACACATCGGACGACACGGCCAGACGAGTTGGAGGGCCCCGTGACGAAGGA
The DNA here is from genome assembly GCF_044458105.1 of Embleya sp. NPDC050493. Taxonomy (NCBI): domain Bacteria; kingdom Bacillati; phylum Actinomycetota; class Actinomycetes; order Kitasatosporales; family Streptomycetaceae; genus Embleya; species Embleya sp. NPDC050493. The sequence goes on along the minus strand of NZ_JBITHP010000001.1, from coordinate 413,636 downwards.
CCACAAGCCTGTGGTCCCCGGTTGGTTCACCACGTCCGGGGAGGACTTCTCCCTCCTCGGCACCCGGTGTACCGCCTGTGGGACCGTGTTCTTCCCGCGCCAGGAGACGTTCTGCAGCAATCCGGCGTGCGCCGGCACCGAGTTCGCCGAGGTGCCGCTGTCCCGGCGCGGCACCGTCTGGTCCTACACGAACGCCGGCTACCGCCCGCCGGCCCCGTTCGTGTCCGACCCGGACACCGAGTGGCAACCGTTCACCATCATCGCGGTGCGCCTGGAGGCCGAGGGCCTGATCGTGCTCGGCCAGGGCGCGCCCGGGGTCGGCGTGGACGACCTGAAGGTCGGGGTCGAGGTCGAGATCGTGCCCGGCGTGCTGTACGAGAACGACGAGCACGTCTACACCACGTGGAACGTGCGGCCCGTGGAGGTCAAGGCATGAGCACCGACCGCGAGATCGTCGTCCTGGGTGCGGGCATGCACCCGTGGGGCAAGTGGGGCCGCAACTTCGTCGAGTACGGCGTCAAGGCCGCGCAGGACGCGCTGAAGGACGCCGGGTTGGCCTGGCAGGAGATCCAGTTCGTGGCCGGCGCCGACACCATCCGCAACGGCTACCCCGGCTTCGTCGCGGGCGCCACCTTCGCCCAGGCCCTCGGCTGGACCGGCGCGCGCATCTCCAGTTCCTACGCCGCCTGCGCGTCCGGCTCGCACGCGATCGCGAGCGCCCGCGCGCAGATCCTCGCGGGCCTGTGCGACGTCGCGCTCGTGGTCGGCGCGGACGCGGCCCCCAAGGGCTTCTTCGCCCCGGTCGGCGGCGACCGCCCGGACGACCCGGACTGGGTGCGTTTCCACGTGCTCGGCGCGACCAACCCGGCCTACTTCGGGATGTACGCGCGGCGCCGGATCGACCTCTACGGAGCCTCGGTCGAGGACTTCGCCCGGGTCAAGGTCAAGAACGCGCGCAACGGGCTGGCCAACCCGAACGCGCGCTACCGCAAGGCGTTCACGATGGAGGACGTCGCGGCCTCGCCGATCGTGTGCGACCCGCTGCGACTGATGGACATCTGCGCCACCTCCGACGGCGCGGCGGCGGTCGTGTTGTGCAGCAAGGAGTTCGCCGCCCGGCACACCACCTCCCCGGTGCGGATCTCGGCGGTCTCCACGGTCACCCCGACCTTCCCGAGCGCACTGATCGAGCTGCCCGACATCGCCACCGACTCCTCGGTGGCGGTGGCCCCGAACGAATTGTCCTTCCGCGCGTCGCTGGCGCACGCGGCCTATCAGGAGGCCGGCATCGGCCCGGAGGACCTGAGCCTGGCCGAGGTCTACGACCTGTCCACCGCGCTGGAGCTGGACTGGATCGAGGATCTGGGCATCTGCGCGCGCGGCGAGGCGGAGAAGCTGCTGCGCGACGGCGCGACCGAGATCACCGGTCGGATCCCGGTGAACGCCTCCGGCGGCCTGGGCTCGTTCGGCGAGGCGGTGCCGGCGCAGGCGATCGCCCAGGTCTGCGAACTCACCTGGCAGCTGCGCGGCGAGGCGGGCGGGCGCCAGGTGCCCGGCGCGACGGTGGGCATCACCGCGAACCAGGGCCTGTTCGGACACGGTTCGTCGATCATCGTCACCCGATAGGTCCGGCTCGAAGATCATCGAAACGGTCTCGGGGCCGGCCGGGTTCTCGGCAGAGCCGAGGACTCGGCGTCGGCTCCGGGATCGTTTCCGTTCCAACGGAGGGTCGGATGGCATTTCCGGACGGCATCGGCGTGGTCGACCTGCTGATGGGCCTGCCGAACCGCGATCGGCGCTGGTGGGCGACCGCGATGGCGGGCACGCTGCGGGACGAGGACAGCCGGACGGGGATGACCCATCCGGCCGGGTACATGTTCAAGGACCTGCCCGAGATGGAGCGCACCGACTCCTCCGCCGAGGACCTGCTGCGCGAGATGGACCGCTTCGGCGTGGAGAAGGCGCTGATCCCGGTCTCGTTCGAGGACGAGGACACGTCGGCGGCGGTACGCCGGCACCCGGATCGGCTGCTCGGCAGCTTCCAGGTCGATCCCACCGACGTGATGGCGGGCGTGCGCGGTCTGCGTCGGGCGCGGGAGGAGGCGGGTGTGGTGGCCGCGACCTTCTTCCCGTGCGGATGCACACCTCCGGTGCCGATCGACGACCGATTGGCCTACCCGCTCTACGCGACCTGTGTCGAGCTGGGTCTGCCGGTGTTCGTGAACGCGGGCATCCCCGGGCCCCGGGTGCCGGCCGCCGCGCAGGAGGTGATGCGCTTCGACCGGGTCTGCTACGACTTCCCCGAGCTCACGGTGGTGATGCGGCACGGCGGCGAGCCGTGGTGCGACCTCGCGGTCAAGCTGATGCTCAAGTGGCCCGGGCTGCACTGGTCCTCGTCGGCCTTCGCCCCCAAGCACTACCCGCGCGCGATCGTCGACTACGCGAACACGCGCGGGGCCGACAAGATCCTCTACGCGGGCTACTTCCCGTACGGCCTGACCCTGGATCGCATCTTCGCCGAGTTGCCCGGGGTCGGCTTCAAGGACGAGGTGTGGCCGAAGTTCCTGCGCACCAACGCGTTGCGGGTCCTGGGGTTGTGATCACTCGGCGCCGGGCCCGGGCTCAGTCGGTGCCGGGCCCGAGCGCGAGCGCGGCCTCGATCGGCCCGGCGTCCGGGCGCGGGTCGACGACCGCCAGGACCGGCACCGTGACGCCCGCCTCCACGTAGCGGGCGATCCCGGCCCGGCAACGGTCGGGGCCGCCGTGCACGATCAGGTCGTCCACGACCGCGTCCGGGACCAGTTCCAGGGCGCGCTTGCGGTCGCCCTCGGCCCAGGCCGCCCACATCGGCGCCAACTCCTCGGCGCGGCCGAGCCAGCGGTGGAAATCGGCGTACACCGGCACGGTCAGGTAGCTCGTGATCATCCGCCGGCCGATCGCCCGCGCGGTGTCCCGGTCCTCGATCGGCACCACGAAGATCCGCGCGACGATCTCCTTGTCCGGCCCGCCCTCGTGCACGTACGGCACCACCCGCTTCACGTCCTCGGCGGAGAGCCAGTTCAGGATCGCGCCGTCCCCCTCCCGCCCGGCCAGCCGCAGCATGCCCGGGCGCAGCGCGGCGACCAGGATCGGCGGCGGGCTCTGCGGTGGCCGGGACAACCGGAAGCCGCGCACCGAGAAGGTCTCGTAGTCCTCGGTCACCTTGTCCCCCGCGAAGGCCGCGCGCAGGAACCGCACGGTGTCGCGCACCCGCTGGTACGGCCGGTCGAAGCTCGCCCCGTTCCACGCCTCGACGATCGGCGCGGATCCCGCGCCGATGCCCAGCCGGAACCGTCCCGGCGCCACCTCGGCAAGCGCCGCGGCGGTCATCGCCAGCGTCGCCGGGCCGCGCGTGTACGGCGAGACGATCGCGGTGCCCAGGCGCACGTCCGGATCGGCCAGGCCGGCCACGGTGAGCGGGGTGAAGCCGTCCAGGCCGTCCACCTCGGCCGACCAGACGTCCGTGTAGCCGGCCGCGCGCAGTTCGCGAATCAACCGCGGATGGTCGGCCAGCGGCGCGTTCAGCGGGACGGTGATGCCATGGCCGGACTGGCTCATGCGTACTCCTCCGCGGTTTTGATGGTCCATCAGGACTACCACAATCGACCGGATACCTGATGCACCGTCAGGCACCATGTCGGCCCTGTGCCCGAACACGTTCGCCTTCTCCCCGTTCGCCGGCGCCGAGGAACCCCCGCCCCTGTCCGAGCTGTTGGCGGCGGTGCACGACGCCGGTGTCACGGCGGTCGGGCTCGACGCGTTCTCCGTGGCCGGCGGCCCTCGCGGAGCAGGCCGGCGACCGTGACCGGGCACCCCGAACACGGTGTCGACCGCGTACAGCGCACCCGGTCGCGCCTCACAACCCCTGATCGGGCGCGTCCCGCGGCGCCGTGGCCTGGAAGGCCGCGAACAGCGGCACGTAGCCGGACGCGTCCATCACCACGCACGCGAACGGACGGTCGAAGGCCACCCGCCGCCGGACCGGCTCCGGCTCGTTGCTCATCCAGTCCAGCGTGATCGTGGTCACCGCGGTGGCCTCGACGCCCTCCTCGGCGATCCGCAGCAGCGATTCCTGGAGCACCTGGTCGATCCGCACCGGCTCGTCCGTCATCCCGCCGAAGTCCGCGTCGTCGGTCAACGCGCTCTCCAGCCCCAGATCGATCAGGTGCGGCACCACATCCAGCCGGGTGCGCAGCTCGAAGCGCGGCAGCCGCAGCTCGACGTCCTCGCCCTCGTACGCCTTTCCCGTGTCGCGCGGCGCCCACGCGGCGGTGATCACCGACGCCGGCGGCGCATGCTCCGGGCCGAGCGCGAACCGCACCCGGGCGGGCTGCTCCCCCGCGCACACCAATTCGACCACGGTGACCTCGCCGTCCCGACCGGAGATCGCCCACACGTCCGCGGCCGGCACCTCGCGGCGCATCATCGGCACCCGGGTGTGCGTGCCGTCGGCGGCGTGGAACCGCAGGTCGTGCGTCCTGGCCGGGTCGAACTCCTCGCGCCAGCGGGCCCGCAGCGCGAGCGCGTTGACCAGGATCATCCGGGTCGCCGCGTCCGACTCGACGGGTATGCCCGCGATCAGCCCGTCGGTGGCCCGCGCGACCCATGCGTCCAGCTCGTCCTGCGCCCGCAACGCGCCGAACCCGATGTCCGGCAGCGCCGCCCGGAAGGCCTCGCGCAGCGGCGACACGCTCCACACCCCGGTCGCCACCGCGAGCGCCTCGGTGCCGGCCAGATCGCGTGCCACCGCGGTCACCACCGGGGCCGACTCGCGCCACGCGAGGCCGACCAGATCGGCGAGTTCCTCCGCGGTGTCGCCCTCCGCTCCGGTGGCCGCCGCCGCGAGCGCGAGCCACAGACCGGTCGGCGAACACACCACGTCGCCGCCGGCCGCCCGCACCCCGGGGTCGCTCAGCATCGAGTCGAGCCAGCGCGAAGCCAGTTCCCTTACGGTGCCCGCGTGTTCGCGCAAAGCCGGTTCCATCTGATCACCTTCGTCGTCGCCGCGTCGTCGCTGCCCGGAGTTGTTCGGTGTCCCCCGGCCGAGGGGTTGTATGCCTCCCGACCGTAGTGTCGTGGGTCATGAACGACTTCGGCGGGGACCTGGAGCTGCGCAGGCTGATCGACCGTCAGGCCATCCACGACGTCGTCCTGCGGTACTGCCGGGGGATCGACCGGATGGATCTCGACGCCGTCCGCGCGTGCTACCACCCCGATGCCACCGACGAGCACGGCAGCTTCACCGGGACGGTGGACCAATACCTCGCGTGGATCGGGCGATTGCTCCCCCGGTACACCTCGACCATGCATCTCGTCGGCAACCACCTGGTGGAATTCCGCGACGACACGCCCGATCTCGCCCGTTCGGAGACGTACGGAATGGCCTTCCACCGCAGCGCCGACCCGGCCCCGCGCGGCAACCTGATCACCGGCTTCCGCTACATCGACGACTTCGCCCGACGCGCCGGCGGGTGGCGGATCGCCCGCCGGGTGGCCACCACCGAGTGGGTCCGGGTCGACGACGCGGCCGGGCAGTGGCCGGTGCCCGAGGGCATGCGCACGGGCCGACGGGACCGCACGGACGCGGTCTACGCGCCCTTCCCCACCGACCCGCCCGGCCCGCCCGACCCGCTCGACCGGCCCCGGCCCTAGCCGATCGGCTCCGCCGCGGTCTCGGTCGGCCGGCGGAAGACCCGCGTCGCGTGGATCTCGCCGACGATCTGCGGCTCGTCCGGCTCCTGCGGCACCGGCAATCCGGGCCGCAGGTGCTCCTCGACCGAGATGTACTTGAGCCCGGCGCGCAGGTCCGCGTCGTTGCGCAGCCGCACCACCAGCGGGAACTCGGCCAGCGCCGTGGTATCGAACAGCCCCGTCGTGTACACCAGTTGCACCCCGAGCGCGTCCGCGACCGCGCGTTGCAGCTCCAGCAGATAGGACGCGTTGGCCCGCCCGATCGGGTTGTCCAGGAACAACGTCCCGGCGTGCCGGTGCCGGGCCCGACCCCGATCGTTGCTGCGCAGCGCCGCCATCGTGCAATACAGCGCGATGGCCGCGGTGAGCAACTGCCCGCCGGAGAACACGTCGCCCATCTGCCCCACCGGCACCCGCTCGGCGCGCAACACCGAGTCCGGCTTGAGGATCTCCACCTGCACCCCGCGCGGACGCAGCGCCGCATGCACCCCGCGCAGGAGCAGCGTCATCCCGTCCCGCCGCACGCCGCCGACCGTGCCGTCGCGACCGCGCTTGATCGTGCGGGTCGCCTCGTCGACCACCTCGCCCAGCGCCTCCACCAGGCCCGCCGCATCCGGTTCGTCGAACCGGATGCGCAGGAACTCCTGGCCGGACCACTCGCCGAGTTCCTCCGGCAGTCGGGACAACCGCTGCGCCGCACGCAGCGTGGTCAGCGCGGCCTCGACCATGCCCCGCATCCGGTCCACGATGCTGTCCCGGTTGCGCTCGATCTGGCGCAGCTCGTCGGTGAGCACCCGCAGCCGCGGCGCGAACGCGGCCGACCAGGCGGGCGCGTGCTCGGCCAGCGCGGCCGGCGGCAGTTCCCGGATCTGCTGCCGGGCGGGCATCCGGACCTGCTCGAACCGGGCCGCGCCCGCGTGCCGCACGAGCGTCTCGGTCCGCTCCCGGACCTGCGCCTCGGCGGCGGACAGGTCCGCCGCGGCGGCCCGCAGCGCACGCCGGCAGGTGGTCGCCGCGTCCCGCGCGTCCGCGACCGGGCCGGCGAACGGCGTCGCGGGCGGCTGCTCGGGATCCACCGGCACGGCCGGCAGCGTGTCCGTGAGCGAGGCCGCCACCTCGCCGAAGGCGCCCGCCGCGTGGTCGGCGTCGGTGTGCTCGCGGGCCAGCCGGCCGTGCGTCTCGCGGGCCGCGGTCAGCGCCTCGCTGCAGGCGGCGTGTTCGGCGCCGGCGGCGCGCAACAATTCCAGCGCGTGCGCGCCGTCCCGGGGCCGCCGCTCCTCGGGCAGGTCCAGGTGGTGTTCGCGGCCCTCGGCCGGCGCGTGCCGCTCGACCTCGCCGCGCAGTCGGCCCAGCAGTTCGCTGGCCGCGTCGGCCCGACCCTCCAGGGTGCGGACGTGGTCCTCGGCGCGAGCTGCCGCGGCCAACCGGGACGGACCGTCGGAGCCGTCGAATCCGTCCAGCAGCTCGGCCGCCTGTCGGCGCACCTTCGCGCTGAGCCGGTCCAACGTGCTCTGCGCGGCGGACTCCTCGCTCTCCGCACGGGCCTGCTCGGCACGCAGGTCCGCACCCACGCCGACCTTCTCGTAGAGCGCACGGGCCGTGCGGTACGCCTCGCGCAACGAGGGCAACGACGCACGCGCGGCGGCCTCGTCGGCCGGCGCGTCGGCGACCTGCTCCTCCAGCGCACCGGTGATCTCGGCCCGCTCCTCGCGCAGCGCACGAGCGGTACGCCGGGCATCGTCGGCGGAGCGCTGCGCCTGCCGGCGGTCCTCGTCCGCGGTCCGGGCCAGCGTACGGTCCGCCTCGACGCCCGCCTCGTGTTCGCCGGTCTCCTGTTCCAACTCGCGGATCCGGCGCGCCCACCCGGCCCGCTCGCGCAGCCGGAAGGCCAGCCCGGCCAGCGCGTCCGCCCGACGGCGGGCGGTCTGCGCGGCGTCCATCCGCCGATCCCGCCGGTCCACGGCCTGCGCCCGGGCCTGCTCGGCGCTCACCGCGGCGATCTCCGCGGCCTCTCCCGCGGCCTGTGCGGCGGCCAGTTCCAGCTGCGCGTCGGTGACCGCCTCGAACAGCGCGTCGAGCCGGCCCGCCGGGCACGCGGCCCGCCAGGTCGCCAGCCGCCCGGCCAGCGCCCGGTCGCCCTCCAGGCGCGCGGCCCGCACCCGGATCGCCTCCTGCCGCTCGGCCGCCCGACGGCGCAGCGCGTCCCGCTCGGTGTCCGCGGCGCGTTCGTCGTGCATCGCCGGGTTCGGCGGCACCAGGAACGTGTCCGGGCGGTCCCGGCCGGGTTCGAGCAGCGCCTGCGGCGTGCCCACCGCGACCGCCGAGCGCGGCAGCAGCGCCGCCTCGGCGAGCACGTCCCGGGCCCGGTCCATCGCGTTGTGCATGGTCACGATCACGCCGTCGACCAGTTCGGGGCGGGCCGCGAGCACCGCGGAGTGCCGCTCGGCGGGCACCGACTGGGCCAGGTAGCGCCACCCCGGCAGGGCCGGAATGCCGTGCTCGCCCAGGAGTTCGACCGCGGCCAGCACGTCCGGTCCGGCGGGCAGCAGACCGCCGTCGCCGAGCGCCCCCAGGATCCGCGAGTCGTCGGCGGCACCGGTACGCAGTTGGAACAGCGTGCGCTCACCGTCGGTGACCGCCTCGGCGAGCAGTTCGCGCAGCACGTCGGCGGCCCGGTCGAAGGCCCGTGCGGCCTGCTCGCCGACCGCCTCCTCGGCATCGGGACCGAGCAGTTCGCGCACGCGCGGATCGGCCGCGAGGGCCGCCGCGTTCGCGTGCACGGCGGCCAGATCGGCCTCGGCCACACCGAGGCGGTCCGCCGCCCGGGCCGCGGCCAACTCGGCCCGCCCGCGCGCCGACTCGGCCTCGCGCACCCCGGCGGCGAGCTGTTCGGCGCTCGCCCGGGCCTCGGCCCACGCGGCGGAGGCGGCCTTCTCCTCGTCCGCGGCGCGGGCGGCGGATTCGGCCGGATCGCCGTCGTCCTCGATCCAGCCCGCCTGGACCGCCAGGTCGAGTTCGGCGCCCACCTCGGCGAGCCGGCCGCGCAGGTGCGCGGCCTCGCTGCGGGTGCGCTGCGCCTCGGTGGCCGCGGTGGTCGCGGCCCGCTGGGCCCGCTCGCCGCGCTCCTGGAGCTCGGCGGCCCGGCGTTCCTCGGTGTCCGCCCGGCCCTCGGCCCCGGCGGCGGCCGCGTGCAGCGCGCGCACCAGCGCGCCGGCGGCCTCCTGGCGGGCGGCCAGCGCGGGCGCGGCATCCCGCTCGGCCGCTCGGATCGCCACGTCCACCCGCTCCGAGCGATCCACCGCCGCCCGGTGGCGCAGCACCGCCTCGGTGGCCAACCAGGCCGAGTGCAGCCCGCGGGCGTCGCCCAGTTCGCGCTTGAGCCGCGCGGCGTCCTTCTCCGCGGCGGTCAGCCGCATCCCGGCGTGCCGGTGGGTGATCTCGGCGGTGACCAGCGCGGCATGCGCCCGGGCCTGCTCGGCGGCGTCCACCGCGGCACTGGATTCGGCCACCCGGCGGGCCAGTTCGGCGGCCCGTTCGCGCTCGCGCTCGGCCCGGGCGCCCAGTTCGCGGCCCAGCTCGCGCGCGGTGTCCTCGGCGCCGCGGTGCGCCGCCCGCACCCTGGTGCGCCGACCGGCCGCCTCGCCCACCGCGTCCAGCAGTTCGACCGCGCCCTCGACGAAGTCCCGCTCGGCGGTCAGTTCGGCCCGCTGGGCGAGCTTGACCGCGAACCCGTCGACCAGGTCGGCCAGCCCGTCGGTGTCCGCCGGATCGGAGACCGCGCGCAGCAGCAGGTCGACGAAGTCCGCGTCGTTCTTGACCGCGAACAGGCCCGCCGCCTCACCCTCGTCGGCGTTCATCTCGCGCTGGTAGCGGAACAGTTCCGGGTCCAGGCCGAGTGCGTTCAGGTGCTCGATCCAGCGGTCGTGGATCTCCTCCCACACCACGTCCACGTCCGGGTAGACCTTGTGCAGTTCGGTCATCGCGTCGCGGAAGCCGCGCATGGTGCGCCGCCGCCCGCCGACCTGGACCGGCAGCCCCTCCAGGGTGAGCCCGGGGCCGGGTCGGAAGGAGTACCAGCTCTCGGCGAACCTGCGCGGGTCGGAGGAGACCTGGCGCCCGCGCCACTCGCTGACCTTGCCGACCACGACCGTCTCGCCGGTGAGCACGTGTTGCCATTCCAGCGCGACGTGCCCGCAGTCGTCGGCGAGCAGGAACTTGCGCAGCACACCGGAGCTGGCGCCGCCGAGGGTGTTGCGGTGGCCGGGCAGCATCACCGAGAAGATCAGCTTGAGCAGGACCGACTTGCCGCCGCCGTTCTCCAGGAACAGCACACCCGCCGGCGCGGGTCGGCGCGGCGGCCCGACCGGCTCGCCCTCGAACAGCTGCGCCTGCCTGGGCGCCGGGTCGGGCACGGGCGCACCGACGCCGCGCAGGTCGAGCACGGTGTCGGCGTAACGCGCACCGGCGGGCCCGATGGAAAACAGCCGGACCCGGGACAGCTCGTACATCGGCGGTCAAATCTCTCTGGTCGAAGCACAGGACAAAACCATCACACAACGGACGATCATCCGGCGGACGATCTCCGGCGAAGCAGCACTCGGCGGGTGGAGCAGCACCCGCCTCCCGGCTCGGGCCCCGCGCACAGGCCGGGATCGGGCGGGTCGGGCCCGAAGAAGGCCCGAGGCGCGAGTCGGACCCCGGACCGGGTCAGACCCCGTGGAAGGGCAATCCGGCGCCGGGCGCCAACTCGCCGCCGTCGGTCGCGGCGGCCAGCAGACTCGGGCTGCCGTCGGTGACCGCCACCACGCCCAGCTCCAACAGCTCGGACATGGCCGCCGAACCGGCCGTGTCGCGCACCTGGAGCTGATAGCGGGCGGTGGTGCGGTAGGTGCCGCCCGCGTCGTCGGAGACCCGCTGCAAAAAGCCCGAGTCGACCAGGAACGCGACCGCCTTGGCCACGATCCCGATGGTGGACGCGGCCAGCCTGCGGGCGTCCTTGGTCGCGCCGGTGGCGCTGCGTCGGGCGTACACCCGCCAGGCCGCCTCCAGGCCGGGCCCTTCCACCTCGGGGTCGCTGATCTCGCCGCGCTGCTCGGCGCGTTCCTCCAGACGCAGGCAGGCCTGGCGGACGAAGGCGTCCACGCCGTGCACGCTGAGCCGGCCCACATAGGCGTCGTCGGCGAGGTCCTCGGGGCGCGGGAAGGCCATCGCGGCGACCGCGAGGTGGGCGAGGCCGTGCAGGAACCGGTCGGCCGACTCGGTGCCGGCCCGGCGCGCGTAGTCGCCCATCCGGACCGCGAACACCGAGTCCTCGCCGGCGGTCACCGCCATCCCGGCGCGCGGCGACACCTCCAGGACCACCAGCCCCAGGCCGGCCGCGACCGCCGCGGCCAGCGCGGCGAAGCGCGGGTCCTCGCGGTGTCTGCGGATCAGGTCGGCGTACTCGGCGTCGCGGGCGGGCAGCAGCTTGGGCTGGAGGCCGTAGGCGACCAGCCGCGCGGCGTCGCCCACGTCGGCCGAGGTGATCGGTGCGGCTTCGGTGACCGTGTCGTGGTTCATCCGGGGGTGGGCCCTTCCGGCTCGGGTCGCGCGCCGGTCAGAACCGCCGTGCCGATGATCAGGTCGGCGCCGCCGACCTCGTGGTCGTCGAGTTCGGTGCCGTCGTCCACGGCCACCAGGAGGGTGCGGTCGCCCTGTCGCAGCGCGGTGCCCACCGGCGGGGAGGCCGCGTGGAAGGCGAGCAGCGCCACCAGGTAGCCGAGGTCGGGATCCGCCTCGCGGGCCTCGGCGAGCAGCCCGGAGAGCCGGCGCGGGGTCTCCGGTGGGATGTCCAGGAGCAGCGCCGCCGCATCGTGCTGGCTCTCGGTGTAGCGGCTGTCGTCGGGGGTGAGCGAGACGTCCGGCTCGGGCAGTTCGGCGCCGAGATGGTCGCGTGGCGCGGGCGGGGTGAGCAACATCTCCGTCAGGTCGTGCAGCCGCACCGCGACCGGCGTGCGCAGGCCGGTGCCCGCGGCGAAGAACCGGTCGGTCACCCGGCGGGCGTCGCCGACCGGCAACTCCAGGAGCGGGCGCAGCAGTTGCCCGTACAGGTCGAGCCCGGTGCGGGTGCTCGGCGCGGCGAACGCCTGCCGGTCCTGCTCGGCCCGGAACAGCGGCCCGGCCTCCATCAACCGGGTCTGCAACTGGGTGTGCCGGCGGATGCAGTCCTGCACGATGTCGACGAGTTCGGCCGCGCCGCGTTTGCGCTCGCTCTCCTCGGCCTCGTCCCGCGCCCGCCGGATGTTGATCAGGATCGCGTTCTCGTGCCGGTAACGGTCGGCGACGTGTTCGAACGCCTCGTCGATCAGGTCCGGCACGGACCGCAGCCAGTCCACCGCGCGCACGTTGCGCCGGGTCGCGTCGAGGGCGCGGCGCAGCGATTCGGCGTACTGCACGGTGCGGTAGCGGGCCTGTTCGGCGGCGAACCTGGCCTCGGCCAGTCGGCCGCGCCGGATCAGGTGTTCGAGCTTGACGTCGGCGGCGATCTGGGCGCTGGTGACATCGGTGTCCAGCGCGCCGACCAGGACGTTGATCGCCTCGTCGGTGGCGCGCAGGAAGATGTGCCCGTCCGGTCCCGGGACCTCTTCGAGCAGCTTGAAGTCGTAGTCGCGCCGGATGTATTCACCCTCGCGGGTCCACATCCCGTAGACCGCGCGAAAGCCGCGGTCCACGCTGCCGACGTTGATCAGGTTCTCCAGCACCCAGCGCGCGACCCGTTCGTACTCGGCGGGGTCGCGCCCGGGGGCCTGCGCGGCCACCCGGGGGCGGAGCCGGGACACGATCTCGTCGTGGTCGGCTCCGGTGTCGAAGTCCATCGTGATGGTGACCAGGTCGATCGCGGCCAGACCGAGTTCGGCCATCGCATAGACGGTGTACTCGCCCGCCAGGTTGGCCTTGCGCGCCTCCAGGTCGTGCAGCGGCGCGGTACAGGCGAGGGCCTTGAGGCGGCGGGCGAGCCCCTCCTCGGTCACCCCGGAGCGCGGGTGTGCCGCGCCCGGGGGCAGCGCCGGGCCGGGAGTCGGCGGCACTTCCCCGGGCAGGCCGGCTCGGGCGGGAACGGTCATGGGAGTAGAGCCTAGGACGTTCGGCCGACAGGTTCGGCGCCCGCCCGGCGGCGAGGGAGCCGAACGGGCGCGGGTCGGCGGGCGAGCGGCTACATCTCGCTCAGTCTGGCCAGGGCGGCGGTGCGCACGTCGTCGTGCTCGGCCGGGTCGCCCGCGAGTCGGCGCAGTCGCGTCACGGCCTCGGGGCGGCGCGCGTCCACGTGGCGCGTGGCGATCAATCGGGTGTCGGCCTGGCAGTCCCACAGGGCTTCCACGGCCGTTTCGGCGGCGAACGAGGGCTCTATCCGGGCCAGCGTCTGCACCGCGCAGGCGCGCAGGCCGGCGGAGGCGGCCTCCTGGTAGACGCCCTTGACCAGGTCGAGCGCGTCGACCAGGGCCAGCCGCCCTATCCCGGTGACCAGGTCGCACAGGCGGAAGTGCTCGGCCTGGTCGACGATCGGGTCGCCGGCGCGCATCGACGCGGCCACCCGGGTGCGCAGCGCGTCCAGCAGAATCGGTCCGTCGACGGTTTCCCCGGCGCCGGCCAGTATCCGCACCGCGACCTCGCCGAGCAGGTCCTCGCGGGCGGCCCAGCCGCGGGCCCGGGCGACCGCGGCCGGGCTGCGCAGCCCGCCGACGGCCTGCGCGGCGGCAAGCCGCACCACGGCCGGCGCGTCCGGCGCGAGCGCTCCCTCGGCCAGGTCCAGGAGTGCGCCGTCGCCCTGTTCGCCGAGGTATCTCAGCGCGGCGGCTCTGGCGCCGTCCGGCCCGGCCCAGGCGGCGGCCAGGATCGCGCCGCGGTGCTCGGGTCCGGCGACCGCGCTCAGCCGTCGTCCGCACGCGAGCGATTGTCGGGGGCCGTCGGCGGCCTCGGCGAGCACCTGGTCGACGGTCTGCGCGGGCGCGGTCGGCCCGGTCGGCGTCTTGACCGAGCGGGTCAGCTCCCAGCGCCACCAGTCCAGGTCGACCTGTTCGACGACCGCGCGCACCCGCTCGTCCTCGGCCGCCCAGACCCGCCATGGGCGCATCCCGGTGGAGCGCTTGACGCAGTCGTAGAGCTCGTCGTCCTCGGCGCGGTCCAGGACCACCTCCAGCAGACCGGCCAGGGCCGCGTCGTGGCCGATCGCGGCGAGCCGGTCCAGCGCCTCCGGCCAGTCGCGGCCCTCCTCGACGTACTCGCGCAGCAGCGCGGTCGCGTCGGCGCGGCCGAGTCGGGCGAGGGTGCCCAGGACGGCGAGCGGGAGCGCGGTGCGGTCCGCGTCCTCGTCCGTCCAGTCGTCGTCGCACAGGAGATGTCGGGCGAGGCCGTCGAGACCGGCGTCGAGGTCCGCGTACAGGCGTGCGTAGTACAGCGACCGCGACTCGGTGGCCGGAACGGCACGGGGATCGCGGACCACACAGCCGTCGAGCGCGTCGAGCACAGCGACGCGGTCGGCGACGAGGGCCCGCCGGGCGCCCTGACCGTGGCCGCTGCGAAGCAGGCCAAGGAGGGCGTCATGCGAGGTGATGACCGGATCGAACATGCCGCAAGCATCGGTGGCCGGCAACCCTGGAGCAACAGGATTTAGGACACATGTACCCGTTGCCCGTTGTTTCGGGGAAACCGTGTTGCTGTTTCGTCACCGGAAGCTATGAACTGTACCGTCCGCGTTCGCCCGGACGCCGCGCGGGTGTGCCCGGTCGCGGCCCGCCCCGCGGGCTCCCGCGACCGGCGCACGCCCCCGGGTGCTCGCCCCGGCCCGGCTCACTGCTGTTTGGGCACCTGCACGCGTGGTCGATCGCGTCGCACGGTGCCGTAGTCCTGGCCGTCGACCGGGCCCAGCATGCTCGCCGGCACGAAGGACTCCATCGCCCAGGCCCTGGTCTGCACGTCGGCGGCGAAGCCGTACGCCCCCCAGACGGGCCAGCGCACGCGGGCGCGCCAACTGCCGTCCCGGTACTGGTGCCAGCTCACCAGGGTGACCTCCAGGTGTTGTCCGTCCGGGAGGAGCATCCGTACCCGCGGACCGCTCGGGTGCGGGTCCGCCTCCTTGCGTCGCTCGGCGACCGGGCCGAAGGGCGGCTCACGGCGGCCGGCGGATTCCGGCGCGCGGGTGGGCGACTCGCCACCGGCGGTCGATGTCGGTAGTGCTGCGGTCTTGCTGCTCACGCGGCCATTGTGCGGCGCGGCGACGGCCCGCCGCCCGGAAAGCGCCCGTGCACGCACGCGTCCCACCCGTACGGCGCACGGGCGCCACGCGAGTGGGACGGGCAGGGGGTGCGATGCGTCAGGACACCACCCGAAGCTCGGCCGGGGCGAGCACGCTCAGGCCGAGCATCGCGGCCAGGTCCTCGACCAGGTTCACCGCTTGTTCCGCAGTCAGTCGTTCGACCGTCCACTCGTCGGTGGGGCGGCCTTCGGCGTCGGTGTGCGGACCGAATCTCAACTCGATCGGACGATCCGCGTCGGCGGAGGGCAGCACCGGAACCCGGGCCACCAGGGTGACATTGTTCGACATGACGTCGACTCCCTTCGAAGAGAGCGAAAACGATCGCCGTTGTCATTGCCGGTCACCACTCACGCTCGCATCGCCCACGGACCGTGTCCAGGTGTCTGTGGAGGCGCAGGGGAGCGCACGAGGCGCGCCCCGAACACACGACACGGCCCCGGGGCGGATCGCGCGCCGGGGCCGTGTCGTCGAACGTGTGGGGGGGGAACTCCCCCGGCAGGTCGGTGCGGTTGCCGCCCCGGTGGGGCGAACGGCTCGACACCGCCCGCGGTCACGAGTGGGTCAGCCGAAGAAGGCCTTCACCACCGGTCCCGCCGCCGAGCCGCCGGACTTGCCCTTCTCCACCAGAACCGCGATCGCGACGTCGTCCTTGAACGCGATCATCCAGCCGTGCGTGAGGGTCTCGCCCTTCTCGTCGAACTCGGCGGTACCGGTCTTGGCGCCCACGGTGCCCGGGATGCCCTGGAGCATCTTGCCCGAGCCGTTGGCCACCACGCCCTGCATCAGCGACTTCAGCTGACCGGCGATCGCCGGGTCCAGGTCGTGCGAGGGCACCCGACCGGGCACGTCGTCCGGCGCGAGCACGGGCTGGTTGAACTTGCCGGAGGCGATCGTCGCGGCGACCGAGGCCATCACCAGCGGACTGGCCAGCACCCGGCCCTGGCCGATCATCGACGCGGCCTTGTCGTTCTCGCTGTTGGCCGGGGGCACCGAACCGTCGAAGGTCACCGTGCCCACGTCCCACTTGGCGCCGATCCCGAACTGCTCGGCCGCCAGCTTGTTCAGCGTGTCGTTCTCGATCTTCGAACGGTTGCCGATGAACGCCGTGTTGCAGGACTGCGCGAAGTCCTCCTGGAAGAGCGCGTTGGGCATCGGCTGGAGACCGTCGTAGTTCTTGAACGTCTGGCCGTTGACCACGAGCGTGTTCTCGCACGGCACCTTGTCGGTCGGCTTGAGGCCGGCCCGCAGCAGCGCCCCGGAGGAGACCGTCTTGAAGGTCGAGCCCGGTGGGTACCGACCGGTGAAGGCGCGGTTGTCGCCGTTCGCGGGGGTGTTCGCGGCGCCCAGGATGCCGCCGGTCTTGGCGTCGAGCACCACGATCGAGGCGTTGTTGCCGCCGCTGACCGCCTTGAGCGCCTCCTCGGCACGCTTCTGGGTGCTCGGGTCCAGGGTGGTCTTCAGCGGCTCGGACGGCTTGCCCTTGATGTCGACCAGGGTCGTCTTCTCCGCGCCGGCGGCATCCACGATGCTGATCTTCAGGGCTGCGGTGCCGGCCAACTTCTTCTCGTAGCGGTACTGCAGGCCGGAGGCGCCCACCGGGTCCGCGGAGGACGCGCTCGGATCGGCGTTCTTGAGCAGCTCCGCGTTGTCGCCGGAGCCGACCGTGCCGACGATCTGCTTCGCCACGTCGCTGGTCTGCTGCGTGCTCTCCTTGATCTGTATGCCGCCCAGGCCGGCCAGCTTGAGCTGACCGTTGCCGTCCCACTTGTCCTTGCGCAGGGTCACCAGGGCCAGCGACTGGTTCGGATCCGCCGCCGCGACCCGGGACTTGAGCTTGGGAATGTCCAGGTCGAACAGCGGATCGGCGAGCGCGGCGTACAGCGCGTCCGGGTTGGTGATCTTGGCCGGCCACAGGGACAGCGCCACCACCGGCGTCGCGGTGGCCAACGACTTGCCCGAGCGGTCCAGGATGTCGCCGCGCTTGGGCAGCGTGCGATCACGCTTGATCTTGCCGGTGTCGGCGAGTTGGGGGTGCACGATGGTCTGGGTCCAGTGCACGACGGTCTTGCCGTTCGTGGTGACCACCGGGACGGTCGACTCGATCTTGACCGGGTCGGTCACGCCCTTGAGGGTCAGCGTCGCGTTGTAGGTGAGCGTCGCGGGGGCCTTGTCCTTGCCCTTGGTGTACGTACCGGGCTTGTACTCGGCCTTGACGATGCCCAGCTGCTTGCCCGTCGTGTCCAGGCCCTGCTGTGCCGTGGTGGGGTTGTCCGTGAGGGACGCGGCCTTGGGCAGATCGCCGTTCTGCCACGCGGTCAGGAAGTTCCTGGCCGTCGTCTCGGACGTGTCCTTCTTCTCGTCGCCGCCGCTGCACGACGTCAGCGCGGCCACCACGACAACGGACAACGCCAACGGTACGGCCGACGGGATCCGCCGCATCTTGCTGCCCACCAGATTCCTCCCGAACGTCCACGAACCCCCGGCAGCCCGCCGGAGGTCTTCGGTCACGCTACCCGGACCGCCGGCGGGCGTCGGCCATCGGGCAGCCGTACGACCGACTTGTGACCTGGTTGTTGAGGTGCCCGGAACGCCTCGGGTGAGGGATCGCCCTCAACCCTGGGCGAACGGGAGCCGAATTCGCGGCCGGAGGAAACCGGTCCCCCATGCGGTGCGTCGGTAGGAGCATGAGGGTCTGCCGGGTCGGGGACCCCGAGTTGACCGTTGGCACCGTCGAGCAGGAGGAGAACGGGGCGATGGGGACCACACGGATCGCCATACCGACACCACCGCGTTACGGGTGGCAGGAGGACGCGGCATGCAGGGGCCTGGACGCCGGGCTCTTCTTCGGTGACGACCAGGAGCGGCCCGGCGAGCGCCGGGCGCGCGAGCGGGTCGCCAAGAAGGTCTGCATCTCCTGCCCGGTGCGGCGGCGCTGCCACGAGCACGCGATGTCGGTCCCGGAACGCCGAGGTGTGTGGGCGGGTCTGGGCGAGACCGAACGCGCCGCACTGCTGCGCGAGCAGGAACAGGAACACGAGCACCGGCACGAGCACGAACACGAGCGGGAGAAAACCACGACGGCCGCCTGATCGCACCGGGGGCACGAGGCCCGCGCCGGTGCGGCCGGATCCGGGGTCAGGCCGGCAGGTCGTCCTCGCCGAGCAGCCCGCGCACGCCCAGTCGGGCTCGCACGTGCGGCGCGCACGCGTCCACCACGACCGCCGCGCCGATCCATTCGGCGCCGGCCTCGGTGACCATCCGCCGCACGGCGCCCGCCTGCGCACCGGTCTCGATCCACTCGTCGACCAGGAGCACTCGATCGCCCGGTCGGAACAGCCGGCTCGGGACCGCCAACGTGAGGCCGCCGTCCTGGTATTCGGGCGGGGTGGCGGCGCGCAGCATGGGGTCGTCGCCGGGCCGTCGGCCGTCGCCGACGATGCGCCGGTCCTTGCGGATCTCGACGAAGCCGACGCCCAGGTGCAGCGCCGTGATCGGCCCCAGGACCAGACCGCGGGTCTCGATGCCGACGATCAGCGTGGGCCGCGCATCCGCGTGCAGCGCGCCGAGGCCGGGACCGAGCATGGCGAGCACCTCGGGATCGTGCCACCAGCCGGAGACGTCGGCGAAGGTGCCCCACGGCGTCTCCTGCCAGCTGAACGCGTCCGCGAGTCGCCGCGCGATGGCTTCCACGCCGCCCTGACGACTCGTCACCTCGGTGCACCCCGTTTCGTTCCCGCACCGGCACGTCCGGATCTCGACCGGACACGCTACCGGTGCGGGGCGGGCACGAGCCGCGAACCCGCCCCGGGCGGCCCGCACTCGAGCGGCCGCCCGGGCCCGCGGTCAGTCCGCGCCGGGACGGTCCAACGGCTGTTCGACCAGCGCGAGTACCCGACTGGCCATGAAGCGCGCGGTGCGCACCACGGTGCCCGTCCGGGTCAGTTCGCTCACCTCGACGACACCGCGCCGGACCGCGACATCCAGCCGGCGTCCCGCACGCGTCGCGGTCATCTCGTAGGTCTTGGTGCTGTCGCCCGCGTCGACCACTATCTCGACCCGATCGCCCTTCATCTGCGCCCCCTTCGACCGATTACCACCATCTTCTCCCACAGGTCCGACATCGACCGTCTCCCCGATGGGGGTGGTCCGGCCCCGACTCCGGGGCGCCTTACCGCGTCGGGCACCGGGGTTCCTCTAACGTGTGTCGCACACAGGGGATTCGGGCACACGACACCCGGACGACGGCACCACGCGAGGGGATCGGGCACACATGACGATGGTGCGGCTGCGACGGCAGGATCCGCGCATCGTCGGTTCCTATCGGTTGCTGCGTCGTCTCGGCGCCGGCGGCATGGGTGTGGTCTACCTCGGCGTGGACCGGCACGGAAACCGCGTCGCGCTCAAGCTGATCCGCCAAGAGCTGGCCGGAAACCCGGAGTTCCGCTCGCGGTTCGCCCGCGAGGTGGACGCCGCCCGGATGGTCCGCGGCAATCGCACCGCCGCGCTGGTGGACGCCGACGCGAGCGCCGACCGCCCGTGGCTGGCCACGGTCTACGTGCCCGGTCCCTCGCTGCAGCGCCGGGTCGGTGAACGCGGCCCGCTGGGCTGTCTGGACCTGGCACGGGTCGGCTCGGCGGTGGCCGACGGTCTGGTGTCCGTGCACGCGGTCGGCGTCGTGCACCGCGACGTGAAGCCGTCCAACATCCTGCTGTCCCCCGACGGGCCGCAGATCATCGACTTCGGCATCGCCTACGCGGACGGCGCCGGCACCCTGACCGTGACCGGAACCGCGGTCGGCTCACCGGGATTTCTGGCTCCCGAGCAGGTCCGCGGGCAGACCGTGACGCCGGCCACCGACATATTCGCGCTCGGCGTCACGCTGGCCTACGCGGGCCGCGGAGCACCGCCGTTCGGGTCCGGGCCGGTGGATGCGCTGCTGTACCGCGTCGTGCACGAGGAACCGGATCTGGAGGGTGTGCCCGAGCAGGTGGTGCCGTTGATCTCGGCCTGCCTGTCCAAGGACCCCCGGATGCGACCGTCCGCCGAACAGGTACGCGAACGGCTGGCCGCGATCGCCCGCCAACGCGAGGCGGAACGCGGTACATCGGGCCGCGGGTCGGCGGCGACACCGGCCGCGGCGGTCGCGGGTCCGACCGCGGCCGCGGGCCGGCCCGACGGCGGCCCGACGGCCGCGTCCCCGACGCGCGAGCGGGACCGGGCCAGGCGCGAAGCGGCCCGCCGGGACGGCGCGCGCCGGGGCGAGGACACCCGCGCCGACCGATCCTCGGTGAGCCGGGCCGAGTCCGGGCGGGCGGAGTCGGGTCGGGTGCCGGTCGAGGGGCGTTCGACGAGCCGACCCGAGTCGAGCCGGCACGAGTCGACCCGGCCCGACGGCGGGCGACCGGACGCGCGGGCGCACGAGGGGCGTGGGCACGACGGGCGGGCGGTGGAGGTCGGGCGGGCGGAAGCGGTGCGGCACGAGCCGGGCCGGGCCGAGGCCGGGCGGCACGACACACGCCACGACGGGGGACGGCACGACTCCGGGCGGCACGACCTCCCCCGCGGTGAACGCGGCGAGCGAGGTGAACGCAACGAGCGTGCCGAGCGCAACGAACCGACGCGCGGCGCCGTGCCGGACCGGCAGGAGCGTGCGGACCGCGCCGATCGCCCGGACCCCAAGCGGGCCGGCCGGGTCGATCACGGGCCGCGTTCGCGCGCCGGGGCCGTCGGCGGCGGCACGCCCCGCCGACGCCGGCCCGAGGACCGACGGCGTTTGCTGATCCAGCAGTTGATCGTCTTCGTCGTGGTGACCGCCATCGCCGCCTTCGCCATCGCCGCGTTCCAGAACGACGGCGGGGACGACGGAGACGACGCCAAGACCTCGACCGTCGCCCAGCCCGCTCCGCAGCCGCCGGGCCCCGGCGCGTTCCGGATCGGTCCGGCGCACGGCTCGATCCCGATCGCCGACTGGTCCGACCGCACCTACGCGGACCCCTCCGCCGGCGGCGCCACCGTCACCCTCGCCGACGGCTCGGCGGTGGTCGGCAGCGACCGGATCACCCTCGGCGACGTGCTCCCGGCAAGCCTGGACGGCGCACCGGCCGCGGTCGTGGTGCTCACCCGCTCCCCCGGTGCGGGCGGCCCGCCGACCCACATGGTCGAGCTCTACCGGTTCGCCGACGGCACGCCGATCGCGGTGGCGGCGCTGGCCGCAGCCGCCGACCCGCAGGCGGTGGCCACCCGCTGGACGGTGGCCGAGGGCGCGATCGTGCGCATCCAGTCCTATGTGGACATCGCCGACGTGACCACCCGCTACGTGGTCGGCCCCGACGGCGTCCTGGTCCCGGCCGGGGTCTGAGCCGGGCAGACCCCCGCACACGGTGTCCGGGTCCCAGCGGGCAGCCCCGCACACACGGTGTCGCCGGCCGGACCAACGCCCACGCTCGCACCCGGCACCACCCGAGGCCGCCGCGCGAGGAGGCGACCCACACGCACGACGCACACCGGATACGAGAAGGGGCACCCGGCCGAAGCCGGGTGCCCCTTCTCGTATCGGATCACATCTCGTCGGGTCGCGCTGTCCGGGCTCAGCCGAACTGGCGCTCGAGGTCCTTCAGTTTGCGCTCCAGCGAGTCGAGCCGGGGCAGCGTCATGGTGTCGTCCTCGGCGGTGAGGTCGATGACGTCACGCCGCTCGCCACCGGTGCCGGCAGTCGCCGCCGGGAGTTCGCTCGCTCGCGCGGAGGGGGCAAGAGCCGGACGGCCGGAAGGGTTGTTCGAGTCGGCTGGGCCGCCGTGGCCGGAAACGTCGTTTCCGGCTATAGCAGGCTCCGAGAGTGCTTCGGAGCCGCCACCTCCCGGCAGAGCAGCCATTTCCTGACGCGCGGCGCCGCGGCGGCCGAAGTGTCCGCCACCGCCCTCACCGCGACTGAGCGCCTTGAGCTGCGCCCGCTCCCGCTTGCCGTCGATCCGCCGACGCTCGCGATCGTCCTGCTTGGCCCGCTTGTCCTCGCGGACCTCCTCGACGGCCTCGTCGAGGGTGCGCACGCCTTCGAGCAGCATGAGCGACCACGCGTTGAACGTCTCGTGCGGGGCACGCAGCCATCGCACGATCCGAATCTGCGGCAACGGACGGGGAACCAGGCCCTGTTCGCGCAACGCGGCCCGACGGGTCTGCTTGAGCGCGCGGTCGAACAGGACGGCCGCGGAGAGCGACATGCCGGCGAAGAACTGCGGCGCACCGGCGTGCATGTCGCCGCGCGGCGCGTGCACCCAGTTGAACCAGGCCGAGGCACCCGCGAACGTCCAGACCAGTATCCGCGAACCGAGCGCCGCGTCACCGTGGCTGGCCTCGCGCACCGCGAGCACGGAGCAGAACATCGCCGCCCCGTCGAGCCCGAACGGCACCAGGTATTCCCAACCGTTGCCCAACCCGAGGTTCTCCCGGCCGAAGCCGACCAGGCCGTGGAACGACAGCGCGGCCGCGACACCGGCACAGACGAACAGCAGGGTGTACGAGGCGACGCCGTACATCAGTTCCTTGCGCCGCCGGCGGTCCTGCTCACGCTCCCAGCTGTCGGATCCTTCCCCGGTATCCGTCGCGTCGACCTTGCGGCGTCGGACGACCAGATACGCCACAAGCGCCATAAGGGCGACCAGTTCCGCCAAGCCGACGAGGGCCCAGGCCAGGGGTACACCCATGATCTCCAACGAGCTATGCCTCGCTTCCCGTTCCTGATCCGATTGCGCGGCGCCCCATACTGGCGGAATTTCGCCTGGTGCGGGTCGAATCCACCGAATATCCCGCGTGTGGGTGACAGGACATTCCCCTGCACAACCACTTTTTCGGCCGCCTGTGCGACCCCAACAGGCCACTGCGCCAATTAGGGCGACGCTCGACCGTACTGCACTTCCGCGCACACGCTAGTCCAAGATCACATTCGATCGAAATTGGCATGACACGATCGGCATGTCGTGGGAGAAATCAGGGAAGGTCCTACCGCTCAATTCCGAGAGATCGGAAGAAATGTCCCAAGAAACGCAAGAAAGAGGGAAGCGGATCACTACCAACCAACCGCGCAAACGCTCACGTTCAGGTGTGAATCCGGACGCTAGCGATCGGATGAAACTGCATCGGACCGTTGCCTACCTGGACGAACGGCCCTACACGCTGATCACATTGCGACCGTCCACCACGACCCGGTTCGCCGTCAACCACTTCCACGACCGCTGGCACGTGTTGTCCGACCAGGCCGGGGCACGCCTGTTCGCCCGACTCCTGTGGGGCCTGGCCTACGACCGGCACGAGAACACCCTCGTGGTGATCGACCGGCGGTTCCTGGACCCGACCCCCTTCGAGGCCGAACCCTCGCTGCCGATCGTGCTGTTCGCGACCGAGCGCACCCCGTTCGGCGGCCGGGCGGCACGCGGGTTGCGCCGGTTGTTGCCCGCACTCGGCCCGCCGGACGGCACCGTGCGTTGGCAGACCCACGGGCTGAGCACCGCGCTCGCCGACCGCGCGACCTGGCAGCACGAGCATCCGGAGCCGCCCTGGGACTGGGAACGCGAGCGCCGGCACAAGCGGAAGCCGTACCACGCGGTGCACGACGGCCTGTTGGTACTGCCCGGAACCACCGGGGCGCTGCTGCGCGACGCGGTGTCGATCGCGAGCCTGGCGGTGTCCGTCGAGGCGCCGATGGCCTACGAGTACCTGCACCACTACGAGTTCCAGGTCTTCCACGACTACCGGCGCCGGGTCAGCGCCGCGCGCACCGCGCGCCGCGAGATCGAGGCGCTGCCGGTGCCGCCGGACCGGGGCACCGGCCCGGGCCCCCACGAGGGCGACCTGATCCGCCGGCACATCTGGGTCCGGGGCACCGAGATCCGCGAACGGCGCATGCGCGGGCGGCGCGTCCGGCGTCGGCCGGCGCTCTACCAGACCCGTTCGATCAACGAGATCGAGCGCTCCGGCGCGTCCTCGTTCGAGCGCCTGGCGAACATCCCCGCCGACGAATGAAGCCACACCCGGCGCGGCGGTCGACCCGTCCGGGGCCGCGGCTCAGCCGTAGCTCACCGCGTAGAAGGCGACCGCCGCCGCGGCGCCCACATTCAGCGAGTCGACCCCGTGCGACATCGGGATCCGCACGAGTCGATCGGCCGCGGCGAGCGCCTTCGCGGTCAGGCCGGGCCCCTCGGCGCCGAGCATCAGCGCACACCGGTCCAGGTCCGCCGGCGGCAGTTCGTGCAGCGCCACCGACCCCTCGGCGGGAGTCATCGCGAGCAGTGTCAGACCGGCGCCGCGCAGCACGTCCAGCCCGCCCGGCCACGGCTCCAGCCGGGCGTAGGGCACCGAGAACACGGCACCCATCGAGACCTTGACCGAACGCCGGTACAGCGGATCCGCACAATCCGGCGACAACAGCACGGCGTCCATGCCCAGGGCCGCCGCACCGCGGAAGATCGCGCCCACGTTGGTGTGGTCGTTCACCCCCTCCAGGACCGCGACCCGGCGCGCGCCGGCCACCACGTCCGCAGCCGCCGGCAACGGCTTGCGGCCCATCGAGGCGAGCGCCCCACGATGGACCTGATAGCCGGTCACCCGCTCGACCACCTCGGGGCTGCCCACGTACACCGGCGCGACGGCGGCCTCGATCACATCCGTCATGGTCTCGATCCAGCGCTGGGACAGCAGCATGGAGCGCATCGGGTAACCCGCCGCGAGCGCGCGGCGGATCACCTTCTCGCCCTCCGCCATGAACAGCCCCTCGGCCGGTTCGCGGCGGCGGCGCAGTTCCACGTCGGTCAGGTCGGTGTAGTCGACGAGGCGCGGGTCGGCGGGGTCGTCGAGCGTGATCACGGGCACGGCCCCAGTGTCCCAGCCGGGTCGGGTCGCATCGGCGTGGGCATCCAAGGGACGCGGAACCCACCCGGAGCCGGCCTCCCGACAACCCGTCCGACACGTGCGGACAACCGGGCCGACCGCCGGATGCGTTCCGGCAGTCGGCCCGGATTCCGAGGGCGCGCGAGGCAGCCGACCCGGTCCGGCTCGGGGCGACAACCCGTGTGCGTCAGTCGGTGAGCGCCACCACGTCGCCGATCACGACGATCGCAGGCGGCCTGATCCCCGCCGCGACCACGTCCTCCGCCGCCGCGGCCAACGACGTACGAAGCACCCGCTGGGTGGCCATCGTGCCCTCCTGGATCACCGCCACCGGAGTCGTCCCCGCACGCCCGTGCGCCAGCAGCGCCGAGGTGATCGGCCCGAGCCGCTCCACGGCCATCAGCAACACCAGCGTCCCGCGCAAGCGGGCCAGCGCCGCCCAGTCCACGAGCGAGCGCGGGTCCTCGGGCGCGACATGCCCGGACACCACGGCGAACTCGTGCGCCACACCCCGGTGGGTCACCGGAATGCCGGCTATCGCGGGCACCGAGATCGCGCTCGTGATGCCGGGCACCACCTGGCACGGCACGCCCGCCTCGGCGCATGCGAGCGCCTCCTCGAAGCCGCGGCCGAAGACGTAGTTGTCGCCGCCCTTGAGCCGGACCACGAACCGGCCCGCCTTGGCGTGCTCGATCATCGCGTCGTTGATCGCCTCCTGGGCCATCGCCCGCCCGTACGGGATCTTCGCCGCGTCGATCACCTCGACGTGCGGCGGCAGCTCGCCCAGCAGCGCGCGCGGGCCCAGCCGGTCGGCGATCACCACGTCGGCCTCGGCGAGCAGTCGCCGCCCGCGCACGGTGATCAGGTCCGGGTCGCCGGGGCCACCGCCGACCAGGGCCACCCCGGGCAGCGCGCCGACCGGGCGCTCCCCCCGGGCGGCCAGCGAGCCGTCGTGCAGGCCCTCGACGATGCGATCGCGCACGCCCGCCGCCCGCCGCGGGTCACCGCCCGCCAGCACCGCCACGGTCAGGCCGTCGTGCCGACCGCTCGCCGGCGTCCATGCGCTGGCGTGCGACGCGTCGTCACAGCGCACGCAGAACACCCGCAGCGCCTCGGCGTCGGCGGCCACCGCCTCGTTGACCTCGGCCACGTCGGTTGCGGCCAGCGCGTACCACGCGCCGTCCAGGTCACCGGGCGCGTAGGCGCGCGGCGCCCACCGCAGCTCGCCGGCGGTCGCCATGCCCTCGACCGCCGGGGTCGCCTCGGGGGCGACCACGAGCACGTCCGCGCCCGCGTCGAGCAGGGCGGGCAGTCGGCGCTGGGCGACCGTACCGGCGCCGACCACGACGACCCGGCGTCCTTCCAGACGCAGGCCGGCGGGATAGGCGGGAGGACCAGGGAGTCGGGACATCGTTCTCACTTTTCCGGGTGGGGCGGGGTGCGCTGCGTACGGTGTTTCTCGGTCTTCCGGTGCACGGATCGGTACCGCTTCGGCCTCGGTCGCTCGCGGCCCCGGTGTCGCTCCGGGGTCGCTCGGGCCGTCGCCTCGGCGGTTTTCCCGCGCGGAAAGGGCACCTCCGCCACTCCATCGTGGCGGAGGTGCCCTTCGGCTGCTGCGGGCGGGGGTGGAAATCAGTCGGTTTTGCCGCTGACTCCCGCCGAGTCGAACGTCGCCACATCGTGCAGTACGCGGACCGCGCTCTGCACCAGCGGCAGCGCGAGCACCGCGCCGGTGCCCTCGCCGAGCCGCATCTCCAACTCGACCAGCGGACGCAGCGACAACTTCGCCAGGGCCGCCGCATGGCCGGGCTCGGCCGAACGGTGGCCCGCGACGCACGCCTGGATGGCCTCCGGCGCGATCGCCTGCGCGACCAGGGCCGCCGCACCGGCGATCACCCCGTCGAGTACGACCGGTACGCGCAACGCCGCCGCGCCGATGATGAACCCGGCGAGCGCCGCGTGCTCCAGGCCGCCGATCGCGGCCAGTACGCCGATCGGGTCACCGGGATCGGGTTCGTGCCGCGCCAGCGCCGCCTTGACCACCTCGATCTTGCGCCGGTGCGTGGCATCGTCGATGCCGGTCCCGCGACCGGTCACCTCGGCGACCTCCACCCCGGTGAACACCGAGATCAGCGCGGCGGACGCGGTCGTGTTCGCGATCCCCATGTCGCCGGTGAGCAGCCCCCGGTTGCCGGCCGTGACCAGGTCGCGGGCGGTCTCGATGCCGACCTCGATCGCCGCGATGGCCTCCTCGCGGGTCATCGCGGGGCCCTGGGTCATGTCCGCGGTGCCCGGCCGGATCCGACGTGGCAGCAGTCCGGTCGCGTTCGGCAACTCGGTCGCGACGCCGACGTCCACGACGCACACCTCGACGCCGATCTGCTTGGCGAACGCGTTGACCACGGCGCCGCCGGCGAGGAAGTTGCCCACCATCTGCGCGGTGACCTCCTGCGGCCACGGCGACACGCCCTGCGCGTGCACCCCGTGGTCGGCGGCGAACACCGCGACCGCGGCGGGCTCGGGGACGGGCGGCGGGAAGGTCCGGGCCAGGCCGGACAACTGCGCGCCGATCGTCTCCAGGATGCCCAGCGAGCCGGGCGGCTTGGTCATGTTGCGCTGGTGCTCCCACGCCGCGCCCAGCGCCTTGGCGTCGAGCGGACGCACCGAGCGGAGCGTCTCGTCGAGCAGGCTGACCGGCTCCTCACCGGGCAGGCCGCGCCGACCGTAGGTCTCCTCGTGCACCACCCACGACAGCGGTCGGGCCCGGGCCCATCCCGAGGTGGCCAGCTCCGGCTCGTCCGGGAACGCGTCCACGTAGCCGACGCACAGGTAGGCGACCACGTCGATGTGGTCGGGCAGACCCAGCGCCGTGGCCAGCTCGCGCTCGTCGAAGAAGCTCACCCAGCCGACCCCCAGGCCCTCGGCCCGGGCGGCGAGCCACAGGTTCTCCACCGCGAGCGCGCTGGAGTAGGGGCCCATCTGCGGCTGGGTGTGCCGGCCCAGGGTGTGCCGACCGCCGCGCGTGGAGTCCACGGTGACCACGATGTTGACCGGGGTCTCCAGGATCGCCTCGACCTTGATCTCCAGGAACTGCTTGGCCCGGGCCTTGGGCAGCGAGGTGGCGTACGCCTCACGCTGCCGCTGGGCCAGTTCCTGGACGGTGACCCGGGTCTCCTCGGAGCGGATCACCACGAAGTCCCACGGCTGCGAATAGCCGACGCTGGGCGCCGCGTGCGCGGCCTCCAGCACCCGGACCAGGACGTCGTCCGGCACCGGGTCGGGCCGGAACCCGGCCCGGACGTCCCGGCGCTCGCGCATCACCCGATGCACCGCCTCGCGCGCCGCATCGTCGTAGCCGGGAGCGGCGGGGCCGCGCTCGACCTCGGGCTCGGGCTCCGACTGCGCGTCCGGCTCCGACTCCGACTGCTGTTGCGACTCCGACTGCTGTTGCGAGTCCGACCGCTGCCCCGGCTCCGGCGCGGCCGGGTCCCGAGGCTCGTCGGCGGATGCGGCGGCAACCGCCTCCGGCGCCGAATCCTCGGCCACCGGCCCGGAATCGGCCGTCGCTGCCGGTTCGACCGCGACCGGCCGCTCGGCGGCGGGCAGCACCACGGTGACCGCGGTCGCCGAGGCGGGCTCGGCCGCCGCGTCACCGTCGGTCGGCGCGTCCGCCGGCGCATCGCCTGCGGGCTCTGCCGACGCGGGCGTCTCGGGCGCGCCCGGGTCGGCCTGCCCGCCCTGGGCCGGGTCGGCCGAAGCGGTGCCGACCGGCTCGGCCGGCGGCGGCGGAATCCTGGGGATCTCGCCGCTCCCGGCGACGACCGCGGGCTGCGGCTGCCGATCGGGCTCGGCGCCGGGCGTGCTCTGGGGGCCGTGCATGGCGGTGCTTTCCTCGGACGTACGGGGATCCGCCGGGCCGGCGGCGGCCGATCCGGCCTCGACCGGGCCGGCAGGCGGCGCGGTTGCGGTCGCGGTGGGTACCGCGACGGGCTCGGGGGCCGTCGCGGGCGCCGTGTGCTCGGCGCTCGGCGGTGCGGGGATCTCCTCGGCGAGGAGTTCCGCCGCGATGGACCGGGTGGTCGATCCGGCCGGGACGGCGACGGCGGGCGCCGCGTTCTCGAGCGGGGCCGGGGCGGTCTCGGCCGACGCGTCGTCCGCGGCGGCGACGGGTGCCGCCGCGGCGGACGCATCGCCCGCTTCGACCACCACCGGCGCACCGTCGGCGACGGGCTCCGGGCCGGGGCCGCCTGCGGCGGACTGCTCCGCAGGCGCCTGGGGGGCAAGCTCGGCGGCGGGTGCCGCACCCACCTGCTCGGCCGCCGGCACGGGCTGCTCGCCCGAGGTCAAAACGACCCCGTCCGGCGCGGCCGATGCGGACTGCTCGTCGGGCGCGGCCGATGCGGGCTGCCCGGTCGGCGTGACCGGCGCGGCCGCGGTCTGGGCCACCGGCCCGGGCTGCTCGGCGGGCGTGGCCGGGCCGGTCGCCACCGGCGGCACGGGTTGCGCCGCCAAGACGGGCTGCGCGGCCGACTCGGTCTGCCCGGCCGGCTGCGGCGGCGCGACCGAAGCGGCCTGCCCCGACGGGGCAACCGACTCGGCGGGCACCGCGGTTGCGGGCGGCTCGGCGGGCATCACGGTTGCGGACGGCTCGGCGGGCGCCGCGGTTGCGCTCGGCTCCGTCGCTCCGGTGGCCGCACTCGGCACCGCCGGTACCACGCCCTGCTCCGGAACCACCGGCTCCGCCGCCGCGCTGACGGCGGCCGACTCGCCGGCACCGGCCTCCGGCGCGACCGCCACGGGCACGGCCGCAACGGGCACGGCCTGCGGCCCGGTTGCCGGATCGACGGGCGGTGCGTCGGCCACGGTCGGCGCCACGTTCGAGCCCTCGGACGGCCCATCGGCCGCAACGGGCTCCGCCGGTACGGGCGGTGCGACCGGCGTACCCTCCGCCGGCGCATCCGGCGCATCCGGCGCATCCGGCGCATCCGGCGCATCCGGCACCGCCGGACCCGCGTTCGCCTGCGGCACGTCCGGCGCCGCGATCACCTCGGCAACGGGCGCGACCGGCTCGGCCGCCGGCTCGGCGACCTGCGCGGCCTCCGGCTCCGGCGGGGGCACCGGGCCGATCGGCGTCTGCGCCGGAATCGCCCCGTGCTCACCCGAATCGGCCGGCGCCGAGCCGTTCTCGGGCTTGCGTCGCCGGCTTCCGGTGCCTTCCGGCATCACGGTCGCGGCCGGCGGCACCTCCCGCGCCGGCACCGACGATGCGGCGTCGTCCTGCTGTGCCGCGACGGGCGGCGCGGGTTCGACCACGGTCTCGGCCACGACCGGACCGGGCTCGACCCGAACCGGCGCCGACGCGGCGTCGACGGGCGCTTGGGATCCCGGCGCGGACGCAGGCGCGACCGCCTGCGCCGCCGGGTCGGCCCCACCCACTGCGGCCACGCCCGGCGGCACCGAAACGGCCGCCTCCGCGCTGCCGATCGGGCCCGCGGCGGGCGTGGGTGCGGTGGTCGGCGGCGTGCCCGGCGCCGACGCGTTCGGCCCGGTCAGCGCGTCGACGACCGCGTCCGGCGTGGCCTGGACGAATCTGGGATGCGCGGGCTGCGGCGGCACGCCCGGCAACGGTTGCGGTATGGCCGGCGCGGTGACCCCCCGCTCGGGCTCGGCCACCGGCGCGACCGGCGACGGCGACTGCTCCGCGACCGGCGCGGCGGGTGCGACCGGCTCGACCGGGGCGGCAGCCGCGACGGGCTCGGCAGGCGCCGGCTCGACCGGCTGCGGCGCGGCCGGCGGTGGTACCACCGGCACCGCCTGCATCGGCGTCGCCTGGGCCGGGATACCGGTGTTCACCGCGTCGCCCACCGGGTGTGCGCCACTGTGCGGGCCGGTCTGCTGCGGCACGGGGCCGCGGCCGACCCGCCGCTGCCGCCGTGGCGGCAGGGTGGTGCGCTGCGGCACGGCGGCGGCGACCGGGAACGGCGGGGTGTCCGCCGGGTTCCCGCCGACCGGCTGGGCCGGCTGCGGGGGGGCCGGCGGCTGCGGGGCCCCCGACTGCGGGGCCTGCGGCTGCTCCACGCTCTGCGCCGCGCGCACACGCTGGCGCAGCCGACCGCCGGTGACGCCCGGCTGTTCGACGAACGCACCGGCCTGCGGGCCGGGTGCCGTATGCGGCGCCGCACCCGAGGGCACCTCGCCCCCGGTCGCGCCCTGCGGCACGTCCGAGCCGTACCCGGCGCCCGGCTGCACGGCGACCGGCTGCACGAACTGCGGCGCGGCGGGCGGCGGTACGACGGGCACCGCCTGCACGGGCGGCGCGGCGGGCGCAGCCTGGGCCGGCCCGCCCTGCGTGGGTACCGCCTGGGCCGGTGCCGGATACGGCTCGGCCACGCCCTGCGGCGCGCCGTACTCCCCGGGGCCGAACCCCTGGACCGGCTGCGGGACTTCCTGATGCGGCGTCATGGGGCCGGGCGGATACGGGATCTGGCCGGCCGTCATCGGCGCGACATAGGTCTCGGGCTGCTCCGGCTCGTCGATGATCATCGCGGCGAACATGCCGGACTGCGGGCCGGGCACGGCGTCGTACGCCTGCTCGACCGGCGGTACCGGAACCTGTCCCGAAGCGTCGTCGCCGGCCGCGGCCATGCGGTCGGCCAGGGACATCCCGGGCGCGGCCGGTACCGGCACGTTCGGGTCGGCCCAGCCTGCCTGCGGCCCCGGCATCAACAGCGAGTCCTCGTCGTCCAGATCGTCGTACGGGTATGGACCGGCCGGTTCCCCAACCGGGCCGGTGCCGGCGGCGTGCCTGGCGGGGGCAGGGCCCACGCCCTCCCCGGCAGGTCGGCGCTCGTCGGCTTCGCTCATGTAACTACTCCTTCCAGGGCAGCCGCGAAGGCCAGCGTCGTGGCACGATCCCGCACCGCGATCCGAAGCCAATCCGGGCCGAGGCCCGGAAAGGTGTCGGCCCGCCGAACCGCGTAGCCTCGCTCCCTCAGCTGCTCGCGGATCTCTGGGCCCCCCTCGATCCGCGCGAGCACGAACGAGGAACGGGGAACGACCGGTAGCCGCATCCCCGAAACCGTGCGCAGCCTCTCCACGAGGTACGAACGGTCAGCCGCGAGCGTAACGGCCAACGCCTCCGCCTGCGCGAGCGCCTCCGGCGTGCAGCACGCCTCGGCGGCGATCAGCGCCGGTGTCGACACCGACCACAACGGCTGAGCGTCCGTGAGGATGCGCACCAGATCCGGGGAAGCCAGGACGTAACCGATTCGAAGTCCGGCCAACGCCCAGGTTTTCGTGAGACTTCGCACAACCACGAGCCCGGGCAGGTCGCGCCGCTCGGCCACGCTTTCGGGTTCGCCGGGGATGGTGTCGGCGAACGCCTCGTCGACCACCAGGATCCGGCCGGGGCGGGCGAGGGCGGCGATCGTGGCCGCCGGGTGCAGGACCGAGGTGGGGTTGGTGGGATTGCCCAGGACGACCAGGTCGGCCTCGTTCGGAATCCGGGCCGGATCGAGGGCGAAGCCGTCCCTCTCGTCCAGCAGTACCCGGTGCACGATGTGTCCGGCGGCCCGCAACGCGGCCTCGGGCTCGGTGAACTGCGGGTGTACGACCACCGCGTGTCGCGGGGCCAGGGTCCGGGCGAGCAGCACGAACGCCTCGGCGGCGCCCGCCGTGGGCAACACCTCGGCGATCGGGCGCCGGTGTCGGGCCGCGATGGCGGCCCGGGCCCGGCCCGTGTCGGGGTAGGCGGCCAGGTCGCCCAGGCTCGCGGTGAGGCGGTGCACGAGCCACGCCGGCGGGGCCGCGAGCCGGACGTTGACCGCGAGGTCCACCAGTCCCGGCCCGATCTCCGCGTCGCCGTGGTGGCGCAGGTCCACGTCCGGTGCGACGCCCGCGCCCGGCGTGCCGTCCCGTTCGTCGGGAATGGGCCCGTCGAGTTCCGTCATCGCGTCACTGCCCATGTCCGTGGTTCCCGTACCCCTGCCCGGTGCCCCTGTCCGCCCGTGTCGTTCGTGTCCATGATGGTGGTGATGGTGCCCGGTCCGACGGCCGGGGTCCCGGCGTTGACCGCGAGCAGGCACTTCCCGACCGGTTTGCCGTGCGAAATCGACTGCCTCATCGCCGAGTCCGCCCATTTCCGTACCGATCACGGCTTTTCCCGTTCCGCCCCCGTGTTCGCCGCCGCACCCGCCGGTCCCGGGCCGGCCGATCCCCCGCCCGCCGGCCGATGGCGGGCCACCGCGACCGTACAGCGTGGGCGCGCGCCCACGCCGCGCGTCTTGGCCACCAGCAACTCGCCCAACCACGGGCCCGGTACCGGCCCCAGCCGCGCGGCGGCCTCGGCCACGCCCGGCGTGCCGACCGCCGCCCTGACCCGCTCGCTGGGATACGGCACCGGCACCGCGGCGAGTTCCTGCGCCGCGCGCGCGAACAGCGGCAGTCCCAGCAGCGCCGCTCCCGCGACCAGACCCGGCTCGTTCGCCCGGGCGGTCACGGTCACCAGCGCCAGCACCGCCGAGCGCGGCAGGCCGGCCCGCGCGAGCACGGCGCACACGCTCGCGCGCACCTCCTCCGCGCCCACCCCGCGCGCCGCCCCGACCCCGACCACCAGGTCCGGCCCGGGCGACGCCGGGCCGGCCGTGGCCGAATCCAGCCCCCGCATCCCCGGTACGCCGGCCGCCGGCGCAGCACCCGGCGCGAGAACTCCCGCCGCCGAGGCGGCGATCACCCGCCCGCCCGACACCCGATCCCCGGTCAAGCCCGGTCCCCCCACACCACGAACACCGGATGCGCCGGTTCCAGGCGTTGGGCACCACCGGTGACCGGCGAAAGCCGCGAGGCCTGCAACAGACAACCCTCCACGGTGTATCCCGAGCGCTCCAGCACCGCGCGTGCCTCGGCGACCCGATCCACCTCGGACATCGCGGCCACGATCCGCTCCGGCCGGCGCGCCGCGCACGCGGCCACCGTCGAGGGTCCGCCGCCGCCGACGAACACCACGTCCGGCAACGGCAATCGGGACAACACCTCCGGCGCCTTGCCGTGCACCACCTGCACCTCGACCCCGAACCGGCCCGCGTTCTCGGTGATCAGGTCGCACCCGAACGCGTCCTGCTCGACCGCGACCACCGCCGCGCCGTGCCGCGCGCACTCGATACCCACCGAACCGCTGCCCGCGCCGATGTCCCAGACCAGATCCCCCAGCCGCGGCCCGAGCCGGGCCACCGCCAGCGCGCGCACCTCGGCCCGGGTGATCGCGCCCGCCCGATGCGCGTACACGTCCTCCGCCACCGCCCAGCCGCGCACCGGACCGGGAAAGCCCGGGCGCTCCCCCGCCAGCCAGCCCGCCGCCGCGCCCGCGCGCGGGGCCGGCCCGATCACGATCACCACGTCCACATCGGACCACTCGTGCTCGATCGCGTGCTCGGCGGAGACCATCGAGATCTCCTCCCGGTCGGTGCCCAGGTGCTCGCACACCACGAACGTGCGCGGCACATCCGGCAGCAGCGCGGCGAGTTCGGCCGGACCCGCCCCCGGGCCGGTGAGCACCGCGACCTTGCCGAACGCCCGGCACACGTTCGCCGCACGCCGTACGTCCCGGCCCAGCGCGCTGACCACCCGCGCGTCGTCCCACGGCATCGAGGCCCGGGCGAACGCCAACGCCACCGAGGACACCGCGGGCACGATCTCCAACTCCAGGCCGTATTCGGCCCGGCGCAACAGCCGCACGATCCCGAAGAACCCGGGATCGCCGACGGCCAGAACCACGGCTATGCCGCGATGCGCGCCGATCCGCTGCGCGGCCACGTGCACGTTGCCCAGCACCACCCGCTCGGCACCCTCGGGCACCGCGACGGCGGCCAACAGCCGTTCCGGGCCCGCCACCAGGGTCGCCGTCCGCAGCGCCTGCACCGCCGGTGCCGACAGCGGCGCGCCGTCGTACCCGATCACGGTCACCCGATCAGCCATGGCCATCCCCTCACCGCGCCGGACCCCGGGGGAGGTCCCGCGCGTGGTCATGCGGCGGCGCCCACGAAGAGGAGCCCGTATCCGACACGACGTCGGCTCCCCCCTTCGAGGTTGCGCCGCTCACCGCCCGAGCGTGCTCCCGTTGCCGCGGTCGGTAATCGGCCACGCCCGCGCGCCGTCGCGCGCACCCGCGCCCACCGTCGCACCCGCACCCGCATCCGCCGCTCCCGCGCCCGCCGGATCGGCCGCGAGCGCACAGGACCGGGCGAACCGCCGGGCCAGATCGGGCGCGCCGGCCCAGTGCGCGTGCAGATACGACGCGTGCACCGATCCCGCGACATGCCCTTCCAGGCCGGAGTCGCCCAGGCTCCACGCCGCCCGGCGCCCGGCCCGCGGCGTGAGCGTCGTGCGATGGAACTCGTGCCCGCGCACCACCCGACCGGTCGCGGCGAGCACCGAGTCGTGCGCGGCCGTCGCCTCCCGATAGCCCAGGGTCAGCCGCTCGGTCATCCGCGCGTCGGCGTCCAGCACCCCGCACATCGGCGCACCGTCCAGGGTCCGGGCCAGGTAGAGCAGACCCGCGCACTCGGCCGCGATCGGGCCGCCGCGCGCGGCCAGCGCCACCACGTCCGCCCGCAGCGTCGCATTGGCCGACAACTCCGCCGCGTACACTTCGGGAAAGCCGCCGCCCAGCACGAGCCCCGCCGTGCCCGCGGGCAGCCGTTCGTCCCGCAGCGGGTCGACGGTGACCACCTCGGCCCCGGCCGCGCCGAGCAGTTCGGCGGTCTCCGCGTACGCGAAGGTGAACGCCGAACCACCCGCCAGCGCGACGACGGGTCGCCCCGGAATCGGGCCGGCCACCTCGTGCACCGGGTCCCACGGCGCGTCCGGCAGCGGCCCCGCGCCCGCCGCGATCCGCCGCACGGCAGCCAGGTCCACGCTGCGCGCGACCAGTTCGCCGAGCGCGTCCACCGTGCGCACCGCGTCGGCGTGCCGTTCGGCGACCGGGACCAGGCCCAGGTGCCGCGCGGGTTTGGCGATCGCGTCGTGCCGGCGCAGCACACCCAGGACCGGCATGCCGATCTCGTCCAGCGCCTCGCGCAGCATGCTCTCGTGCCGATCCGAGCCGACCCGGTTCAGGATCACCCCGGCCACGCCCACGTCCGGATCGAACGCGTCGAACCCGCGCACGAGCGCGGCCACCGAACGGCTCTGCGCCCGCGCGTCCACGACCAGGATCACCGGCGCCGCGAGCAGCCGCGCGACGTGCGCGGTGGAGGCGTACCCACCCCGTCCGGCCGCACCGTCGAACATGCCCATCACACCCTCGACCACGGCCAAATCGGCACCGCGCGCGCCGTGCGCGAACAACGGCGCGATCCGGTCCTCGCCGACCAGGAACGGGTCCAGGTTGCGGCCGGGCCGGCCGGCCGCGAGCGCGTGGTAGCCGGGATCGATGTAGTCCGGCCCCACCTTGTGCGGCGACACCACGTCGCCGCGCCGGGTGAACGCCGCGATCAACCCCGTGGCGACGGTGGTCTTGCCGTGCCCGGAGGCGGGGGCGGCGATCACCACGCGCGGCGGCGCCGGGGCACTCACCACTCGATGCCTCGCTGGCCCTTTTGGCCCGCGTCCATCGGGTGCTTGATCTTGGTCATCTCGGTGACCAGGTCGGCCGCCTCGATCAGCCGCGGGTCCGCGTCGCGGCCGGTGATCACCACGTGTTGGCTGCCGGGACGATCGCGCAGCACCGCGACCACCTCGTCCACGTCCACCCAGCCCCACTTCATCGGGTAGGTGAACTCGTCGAGCACGTACACCCGGTAGGTCTGCGCGGCCAGGTCGCGCTTGATCTGCTCCCAGCCCTGTCGGGCCGCCTCGGCGTGGTCCTCCTGGGTGCCCTCGCGCTGGATCCAGGACCAGCCCTCGCCCATCTTGTGCCACGTGACCGGGCCACCCTCGCCGGTCTCGGTGTGCACGCGGCCGAGGGTGCGCAGCACGCTCTCCTCGCCCACCTTCCACTTCGCCGACTTCACGAACTGGAACACCCCGATCGGCCAACCCTGATTCCAGCCGCGCAGCGCCAACCCGAACGCGGCGGTGGACTTGCCCTTGCCGGGCCCGGTGTGCACGACGACCAGGGCCCGATTCCGACGCTGACGCGTGGTCAGCCCGTCGGCGGGCACGTGCGTGGGAACGCCCTGCGGCATGGTGATCTCCCTTTGTCCAGAGGAATGTCGACCGGGTACGAACGTCGACGAAGGCACGAGCGCAACACCGACCGGCCCCCGTCCCCGACCGGACCGAACACCCCGACCCGTCGGGTGTTCGAGGCCGGCGCGTCGCGCCACCGCCCACCGGCGGCCGGTGGCGGATCCGGCGGGCGGCCGGGCCGCGGGTCACGCGACCGAACGCACGTCCCGAACCAGGCCCGCCAGGCCGTCCGCCGCCAGTTCGTCCAGTGTGACCACCGGCCCGCCCAGGTCGCCGGCGAGCCGCGCCGCCAACCCGAGCCGCACCGGCCCGCTCTCGCAGTCCACCACCAACGAGGCGACCCCCGTCGCGGCCAACAACCGCGCCGCCCGCCGGCTCTCGCCCAGGGCGTCCCCGCCGCCCGTGGCCCGCCCGTCGGTGACCACGACCAGCAGCGGCCGGCGCAGCGGATCACGCAGCCGTTCCACCCGCAACGCCTCGTGTGCGCGCAGCAGTCCGGCCCCCACCGGGGTGCGCCCACCGGTGGGCAGCGCGGCCAGTCGGGCCGCGCCGATCTCGACCGAGGAGGTCGGCGGCAACACCAGCGCGGCGTGGGCGCCGCGGAAGGTGACCAGGCCGACCTTGTCCCGCCGCTGGTAGGCGTCCAGGAGCAGGGAGAGCACCGCGCCCTTGACCGCGCGCATGCGCTTGCGCGCCGCCATCGACCCGGACGCGTCCACCACGAACAGCACCAGGTTGCCCTCGCGGCCCTCGCGGACCGCCTCGCGCAGATCCGCACGCCGCAGCAGCAGCCCCGCGCCGGTGCGGCCCCGCGCCTTCTGGTGCAGCGCCGCCGCCCGCACCGTGGCCGCGACGTGCAGCCGGGTCACCCGGCCGGCCGCGACCTGCGAGCCGGTGGTGCGCCCGCTCGCGGTCCGCGCGCGCGAGCGCCGCCCGGCCGCGCCCTGACCCACCCCGGGCACCGAGAACAGCCTGGTGCGGTACGGCTCGGCAGCCGCGACGGCGGCCTGCTCGCGCCCGCCGCCCGAGGCGGTGGGCGCGCCCTCCACGGGCGCGTCCTCGCTGCCCGGCGCCGAACTCGGCGCCGCCTCGGTCCGCCCCGGCGCCTCGGCCGTCCCCGACCCCTCGGCCCCGTCCGGCCCATCGGACCGGCCCGAACCCTCCGACCCGTCCGACCCGTCCGCGTCCGGCGGCGACCCACCGCCGTCCGGCCCGTCCCCCTCCGGTTCGGGCTCGGGTTCCGGCTCGTCCGGGTCGCGCAGTGCCTCGTCGAGGTGTTCCTCGTCCAGCCCGGGCGCGTCGAAGGGGTTGCGCCGCCGTCGATGCGGCAGCGCCAGCAGCGCCGCCGCGCGCACGTCCTGCGCCGTCACCTCGGTCCGGCCGTGCCAGGCGGCCAGTGCGATCGAGGTGCGCGCCGTGACCAGGTCCGCACGCATCCCGTCCACCTCGAACGACGCGCACACCCGTGCGATCCGCTCCAACTCGGCGTCCGGAAGCACCACATCCGGCAAAACCCGACGGGCGCGCAGGATGCGCTCGGCCAACTCGGCGTCCTCGCCCGCCCAGCGGGCCGCGAACGCGTCGGGATCGGCCTCGTACGCCAACCGTCGGCGCACCACCTCGGCCCGCTCGCGCGGCTCCCGGCTGGCCGCGACCTCCACCGTCAGCCCGAACCGGTCGAGCAACTGCGGTCGCAGCTCGCCCTCTTCCGGGTTCATCGTGCCCACGAGCAGGAACCGCGCGGCGTGCCGCACGGACACCCCCTCGCGTTCGACGTGCGAGGTGCCCATCGCGGCCGCGTCCAGGAGCAGGTCCACCAGGTGGTCGTGCAACAGGTTGACCTCGTCGACGTACAACACGCCCCGGTGCGCGGCGGCCAGCAGGCCGGGCTCGTACGCCTTGACGCCCTCGGTCAGCGCGCGTTCGATGTCCAGCGAGCCGGCCAGTCGGTCCTCGCTGGCGCCGACCGGCAGTTCGACCAGGCGCGCGGCGCGGGTGGTGCCGGCGATCCCCGGGTCGTGCGGGCCGTCCGGGCATCGGGCATCCGGGGCGGCCGGGTCGCACGAGAAGCGGCAACCGGGCACCACCGCGACCTCGGGCAGTTGGCCGGCGAGCGCGCGCACCATGGTCGACTTGGCGGTGCCCTTCTCGCCGCGCACGAGCACTCCGCCGACCGCGGGCGAGACCGCGTTGAGCACGAGCGCCAGCCGCAGATCGGCCAGGCCGACGATCGCGGAGAACGGGTAGGCGGCGCTCATCGGCGTCGCCCCGCGCCACTGGATATGCGGTCGGTTGTCACAAAGCACGCAGGCATGCGCCGTCGGCCTCCCTCGGGTGTCCACGCCCTGGTCGGTTGCAGGACCCGCGACCCGGGCCCCGGACAGCGGCAAGTCTCTGGCTCACGCCCGCCCGAGGGCGCGCGTTCACAGTGGCGGGACCGCTCCGGGTTGCCGTGCCGCGCCGTCTCCCTCGGATGTACCGGTGTCGAGGTGTGCCCGAACCCTCGCGGAGCACGCGCATACCTCGACACCGGGCCCGAAGGTGCTCCGCGCGATACGCCGGATTCCTTCCCTGCTGTCGGCGACAGCCTCTCATACGCCCGAAAACGCGCCACGGCCCCCGCCACATGAGGTGGCGGGGGCCGGGGTGGGGTGTGCTGCGCGCGGATCAGAACGCGGCGAGCACGTTGCCCTTGTACTCGTCGGCGATGTACTTCTTCACCTCGGGCGAGTTCAGCAGCTTGGCCAGCTTCTGCACACGCGGATCGTTCTCCTTGCCCTTCTTGACCACCAGGACGTTCGCGTACGGGTTGTTCTCCGCCTTCTCCACCGCGATGCCGTCCTTGCCCGGGGTCAGCTTGGCCTCCAGCGCGTAGTTGCCGTTGATCACCGCGCCGTCCACGTCGTCCAGCGCACGGGGCAGCTGGGCCGCCTCGATCGCCTTGAACTTGAGCTTCTTCGGGTTGTCCACGACGTCCTTCTCGGTCGCCGTGGTGCCCGCGCCGTCCTTGAGCTTGATCACTCCGTTGTCGGCGAGCAGCTTGAGCGCGCGACCGCCGTTGGTGGCGTCGTTGGGGAACGCGACGGTCGCGCCGTCCTTCAGGTCGGCGAGCGACTTGACCTTCTTGGAGTAGAGCGCCAGCGGCTCCAGGTGCACCGGCACGACCGGGACCAGGCTGGCCTTCTTCTCCTTGTTGAACTCGTCCAGATACGGCTTGTGCTGGAAGAAGTTGGCGTCGACGTTGCCTTCGTCCAGGGCCGGGTTCTGCTGGGTGTAGTCGGCGAATTCCTTGACGTCCAGCTTCAGGCCCTCCTTCGCCGCGAGGTTGTCCTTGATGTACTTCAGGATCTGCGCGTGCGGGACGGCGGAGGCGGCGACCTTGAGCGGGTCGGACGCGGACGAGCCCTTGTCGTCGTCGCTGCCGCAGGCGGCGAGACCGAGTCCGAGGGCGGCGACGGCGGTGAGGGCGACGAACTTGTTGATACGCACGAAGAGTGCCTTTCCTGGTGGTGCGGTGTACGCGGGCGGGATGCCTCGCGTCGTACGGGGGCCGGGCGCAAGAGTCCCTAGCGGTGGGCGAGCCTGCGGGAGAGCAGATCGCCGACGAATTGCACGAGTTGAACCAGCACGACGAGCACCGCGATGGTGACGAGCATCAGGTTCGTCTCGAAGCGTTGGTAGCCGTAGCGGATGGCCAGGTCGCCCAGCCCGCCGCCGCCGACCACGCCCGCCATCGCGGAGTAGCCGACGATCGCCACGATGGTCACCGTGATCGCGGAGATGATCGAGGGCACCGCCTCGCGCACGAGCACCTTGCGCACGATGGTGGTCGTGCTCGCGCCCATCGACTGCGCGGCCTCGACCAGTCCCCGGTCCACCTCGCGCACGGCGGTCTCCACCAGGCGCGCGAAGAACGGGATGGCGCCCACGGTGAGCGGCACGATCGCCGCGTCGGTGCCGATCGTGGTCCCCACCACCCAGCGGGTGAACGGGATCAGCGCGACCAGCAGGATCAGGAACGGGACCGAGCGGCCCACGTTGACCACCAGGCCGAGCAGCTTGTTCGCCGGTGCGAACGCGAGCGGGCCGCCCCGGTCGGTGAGCACGAGCAACAGCCCGATCGGCAACCCGATCAGTACGGTGATCAGCGTCGAGACGCCGACCATGTACAACGTCTCCTGGGTCGCGGTCTCCAGCAGTGGCCGCATTTCGGACCAGGTCATCGTCAGATCTCCTTGCCCGCGAGCGCCACGCCGTCGGCGGCGGCGACGTCGGCGTCCGACTCGGTGGGGGACGCCGGGCCCTCGTCGACCACGTCGACCTGAAGGCCCTGCTCGCGCAGGTAGCCGATGGGCACCACGTTGTGCTCGAACGTGCCGTCCAGCGAGATCCGCATCCGGCCGATCTGCCGACCGCCGACGCTCTCCACCGCCGCGCCCAGCACGTTGACGTCCACGTTGTAGGTGCGTGCGAGCGTGGAGATGAACGGCTGCGCCGTCTCCTCGCCGCGGAAGGTGATGTCGACCACGGTGCGGCCCTCCAGCAGGCCCGGCGTGCCCAGCGGGAACATCTCCCGGGCCAGCCGCGAGTCGGAGCGGCCCAGCAGTTCGCCCACCGTCCCGGACTCGACGATCCGGCCGCCCTCCATCAGGGCCGCCGAGTCGCAGATGTTCTTGACCACGTCCATCTCGTGGGTGATCAGCAGGATGGTCAGGCCGAGCCGGTCGCGCAGGTCGCGCAGCAGCGCCAGGATCGAGCGGGTGGTCTCCGGGTCGAGCGCCGAGGTGGCCTCGTCGGACAGCAGCACGCGCGGCTCGGCGGCCAGCGCACGGGCGATGCCCACCCGCTGCTTCTGCCCGCCGGACAGTTGCGCGGGGTACGCCTTGGCGTGTTCGCTCAGCCCGACCAGTTCGAGCAGTTCGGCGACCCGGCGGGCCCGGTCCCGGCGCGGGATGCCGGCGATCTCCAGCGGCACCGCGACGTTCCCGGCGACGGTGCGACTGGAGAGCAGGTTGAAGTGCTGGAAGATCATCCCGATGCGGCGTCGCTCGGCACGCAGCGCGCTCGCGGACAGCGCGGTCAACTCGTGCCCGCCCACCTCGACGGTGCCCGACGTGGGGCGCTCCAGCAGGTTCAGGCAGCGGATCAACGTGCTCTTGCCGGCGCCGCTGCGGCCGAGCACGCCGAAGATCTCGCCTTCGCGCACGTGCAGGTCGACGTTGTCGAGCGCGGTCACCTGCCGTTCTCGGCTGCGATAGACCTTGCTCAGGGCAGTGGTACGGATCACCGTGATGTCCTCGGTTGGATGCGCGTGCCGAATCGGGCCCGGCGAGGGGCCGCGCGATTTCGTCACACAGGGGGCGTGGCGGGGATGACACCGGGGGCGCGAAGCGCTCGGCCCGGGAGAGGGATCAGGCCCTCAAATCCTCAACAACCACACATTCGACAGGTCTGACACGAACGGCACATGCGACGACAACCCGTGGCGGTAGCCGCGGTGCCGGATGTGTGAGCCGTCGTGAACATGATCCGATTAAAGCAGACACCCATCCCGCAATGGAAATGTCATTGCGCCGGGACGCCTGCGACCGGATCCGACGAAGCCCCGGCGGCCATGGATTCCATGGTCGCCGGGGCTTCGGGCGCCGCTTCGTCGGGCGCGGGGTCGATCAGGCCGCGAGGACGGCCGTCTTGCGCAGGTAGACCAGGCTCAGCCGAGGGCTGACCTTCTCGATCCGGCCGGAGACGTACCCGAGCCGCTCGTACAGCCGCAGGTTGTTCTCGCTGCGGTGACCGGTGAACAACTCGTACTCGGCCGCGTCCGCGAGCTTCTCCTCGATCGCGCGCAGCAGTCGGGTGCCGAGCATGTGCCGCTGCAGCCGGGGGTGCACGACCAGTTTGCCGATCCGGGCCACGCCGTCCTCGATGGTGCCGCGCACCGAACCGACGACCTCGTCG
The DNA here is from genome assembly GCF_044458105.1 of Embleya sp. NPDC050493. Lineage (NCBI taxonomy): Bacteria > Bacillati > Actinomycetota > Actinomycetes > Kitasatosporales > Streptomycetaceae > Embleya > Embleya sp. NPDC050493. The sequence continues at coordinate 370,591 of NZ_JBITHP010000001.1, read as the reverse complement.
CCCAGCCGCGCCACCAGGACGGTGTGCGTGTCGAACTCGGCGCGCAGACTCTCCAGGCTCTGCGTCAGCGGCTCGATGCCGTAGTCGTTGTACAGGGCCGCCTCGCCCTGGTAACAGAGGTACTGAAGCTTGAGGATCTGCTCGGCGTCGGATACGTCCGCCGTGCCGATGCCTACGTTCTGCCCCATCGGATTGCTCCCCTGATCGCCCTGATCACCGTGCGGATGTGTGTGCCGCAGCGTCATGCCACAGTGCCTTCGCGAAGGGGGAGGGTTGTCCCCTTCTCGAACACGAGCTTGAACACTGCATTCGTCACTGTTCCACACGGCTTTTCCGGGACTTCTACCCGGTCCTCACCTACGCGCAATCCGCTGTTCAGGCAACCGCTTGGGCCAAGTGCCCCCGATCGAGTGATTTCCGCGTCGGCCGGTCGGCCCACTACAGGCCGGTGACCCGGCGCACGACCCCCTCCTTGATCGCCCGCACCGTCGAGAACGGCTCGGTGACCCGATGCACCAGCAGGGTCAGGTGCGCGTCGGCGCCCACCACGTACCGCGATCTGGGCGACTTGACGGTGGCCGCCTCGACGATCGTGGCGGCCACCGTCTCCGGGTCGCTCCACAGCGGCTTCATGATCGAAAAGCCCAGGTCCATCCGTTGGAACGCGGTCGCGAAGGCCCCGCCGCGATGCCGCTCGACGGCCTCGGCCATCTCGTCGGTGACGCCGCTGCGGAACCCGCCGGGCGAGACGACCACGACGTCGACCCCGGCGCCGGCCACCTCCACGCGCAGCGCGTCGGAGACGGCCTCCATCGCGTGCTTCCCGGCCTGGTACCAGCCCAGCAGCGGGTAGTTGATCTGCCCGGCGAGGGAGGAGATCTGGATCACTCGACCCCACCCGCGCCCGCGCATGTGCGGGATGGCCAGGCGGGCCAGCCGCATCGGGCCGAACAGCGCGGTCTCCATCTGGTGCCGGGCGTCCTCCTCGGACACGTCCAGCACCGGCGCGAAGGACGTGCCGCCGGCGTTGTTGACCAGGATGTCGGGGCGCACGTCCTCGATCACGTCCTTGCCGCCGGCCGCGTCGGTGATGTCCAGAATCACGGTGCGCACCTCGACACCGGCGTCGGCCGCCGCCGCGGCGACCGCCTCCGCCTTCGCCGCCGAGCGCACCGTGCCCACCGTGCGGACGCCCGCCGCGGCGAACGCCAGCACGGTGGCCAGCCCCAGGCCGGAGTTCGCCCCGGTGACCAGTGCCGTTCTGCTCACGCGCGACCCGCCTCGACGCCCGCGGCACGGGATTTCGGCCGTCCGCGGCGCGCCGCGGCGCTCCCGGCCGGCTTGGCCGCGGCGCTCATCGTCGCGCCCTTGCCGGACCGCTCGCCCGAGCCCGAGCCCCCACCCGCGCCGGACGTGCCGGCCGCCCGACTGCGCCGGGGAGCGGGCACCTTGATCGTGGGCGCCGACACGGCAGCGGCCCCGGCCCCCGACACGGACTCGGGCTCGACCTCGGCCTCGAACCGGGCCCCGTCCCGCGCCGCGGGCGCGTGCGCCCCGTCGGCGTCGGCGTCGGCGTCGGCAACCGCCTCGGCCTCGGCCTCGCCGACCGGAACGCCCGCCCGATCGGCGGGGAGATCGTGCCCGCTCTGCTCCGGCGCGAGCTCGTCGGCCGCCTTCAGCAGCAGGTTGAGCTGCTCGACGATGCTGTCGGCCAGCGCGAACGGGTCCGGCAGCGCCTCCTTGTCCGCGAGCACGCCGATGTCGATCTGGTCGTGGTAGCTCATGCCACCGATGAACAATCCGAAGCCGTCGGCGATGATCCCCATCGAATGGAATGCCTCCACCTTCTGCCCGTGGGCATACAGGGGCGTGCGCGGACCGGGCACGTTCGAGATGGTGGCGTTGCACAACGCGGGCAGCACGGAGGCGAGTTGCGCGTCCCGGTACAGCCCGCCCAGCAGGCCGAGCAGGGCCGGCGGCGGCGTCTCGGCCAGGCCGGTGAGCAACTCGCCGCCCATTGCGCTCTGTACGGCCTTGGCGGCGTTGGAGTTCTCGTGGATGCACAACAGGCGCTCGGCGGGCTCCGCGACGTCGGTGGCCAACCCCACGAGCATGCCGGTGATCATGTTGCCGCCCGCGCGCTCACCGCCGCGCGTGGCATCCACGGGCACCGTGGCGATCAACTGCCGGTCGGGCAACTCGCCCAGCCCATCCAGCTGTTCGCGCAGCGCACCGGCCACGATCGCAAGCACGACATCGTTGACCTTGACCCCGAACGCGTTCTTGACCAGCTTGACGTCGGACAGCGAGACGGTGCAGAACCCGTACGAACGCCGTTTGCCGATCGGCTCGTTGTACCGGGTCCTGGGCACGTTCAGCGGCAGCGCCCGCCCCAGTCGTCCGGTCAGCGCGGCCTGCACGACGCCCTGCCCCAGCCGGCCGAGTTGCCGACCCACCCGGACCGGGGTACCGGCCAGCGAGAGCGCGCCCTCGCGCACCGCCTGCCAACCCTGCGGCGGTTCGATCCCCTCGACCGGCGCCACCACCGGGACCGCCTCGCACGCGAGCGACGCGTCGGGGTCGGCGTCGAAGAAGATCTCCTGCATGGCCGCGCCGGAGCGGCCGTCGATGCACGCGTGATGCACCTTCCACATGTGCGCGACGCGCCCGTGCTCCAGGCCCTCGACGATCCACCACTCCCACAGCGGCCGATCCCGCGGAAGCCGGTGGCGGTAGATCTCCTCGGCCATGGCGGTGAGTTCACGCCGTCCGCCCGGGGCCTCCAGGGTGGCCCGGTGCAGGTGGTTCGCAAGCTCGAAGTCGGGGTCCTCGACCCAGTGCGGCCGGGCCAGCCCCCACGGGCCCTGCACCAGTTTGCGACCGAGCAGCGGCAGCCGGGGCAGACGCGCGGCCAACCTGCGCTCGAAGGCCGCGCGGTCGACCCGGCCCCCGGTGTCGGAGGCGTCGACGATGGTCAGGCAGACCACGTGCGCCGGCCACTCCTGCGACTCCAGGGCCAGAAAAGCCGAATCCAGACCGGAGAGCTTCACCAGGTGTTCCTCCTCCCGATGCCCGACGAGGTCAGGGCATCCTCGATGAAGCGGCGCGCCTGTCGGTTCCACACGGCTCCGATGTGCGAGCCGCGGTACCAGCAGACGGATGGTTCCTCCCAGTGCTTCCAGAGCCGATACGCCTGCTGCGGGGTGGCCATGCGGTCGGCCAGGCCGGCATAGACGAAGCGGCGGTCCAACGGCACCCGCGGCGTCATCGCCAGCGGCGAGACCACCCGGTGGACCGTCTCGGCCTCCTCGCCGAGCAGGCCCGCCGCGCGCACCTCGCGCTTGATGTCGTCGGGCGCGTGGTGCGACATCACCCACGCCATGTCGACCGAGGGAACACCGACGATCACGCAGTCGAGGTCCTCCAGACTCGCGACCAGGGCGGCGACGTAAGCCCCCAACGAGAGCCCGTGCACCGCGATCGGGGTGTCCCCCTGCCGGCGGACCCAGTCCAGGCAGCGGCGCACGTCCCACACGGCCTGTCCCAGTCCGTGCACGTTGCCGAGGTAGTCGAACGAGATGAACGGCGTGTCCTGGGCGCGCGCGGACTTGCGCGGCCCGTGCATCGGCAGCACCGGGTGGATCACGTTGATGCCCAGTTCGCGGTGCAGCCGTTGGGAGTGGAACGCCGCCAGGTCGCCGGGGCGCCCCATGCCGAAGCCGTGCAGGTTCACCAGCCACGGCCGCGGCTTGCCGGGGTGGCGCAGCACGTACGCCCACACCCGCTGGTTCGCGCCCGCCGCCTGCCACCGGGTGGCGCCCGGAACGCCCGCCCAGGGCACGTACTCGCTGACGAACGCCAGCTGTTCGTACCCGATCGTGCCGTAGAGCCTGCCCCGCATCACCGGATCGATCAGCGCCGGCGGCTCGGGGTGGAACAGGGTCGGGTCGTCCAGATAGGTCTCGGCGCGGAACTTGTGCACCGCGTCGGAGATCTCCTCCCGGATGCGCAGGGCGTCCTCCGGATCGGGCGAGAGCCGACCGCTCGCCAAAAGCGCGACCACGACCTCGTCGAGGAAGGCCGCGTAGACCAGCCCCGGCGTGGGAAAGACGGTCGGCATCTCCGGATGGCGACGGCGTTCGGCGCGCAGCGAGCGCACGTAGGAGCGCACACCGAAGCCCACGGACTGGGGCACGCTGCGCAGCAGCCCGGCAATCGGCAGGTCCGAGAGCATGGAAGCGGACTTCTCACCCTCGGAACGTATGCGGCGCAGGCGATCGAGCATGCTGATCCCTCCCCTCGATCAGGGCCGACCCTAGTACGCAACGCACGGAGCGAACACAGTTAATCGCGTTTGGTAACGGCGATTTCACATTTGGGACTGGAACCTCGACTTCCGCTCACACGCGTGCAACAGGCCCGAAACCGGACGCGGACCGTCCCCGGCACGACAAACTGCTCCCGGACACGCCGATGGGCCCGCTTCCTCCCCCCGGAGAATGCGGGCCCATCGTCTCAGCTCGATCGCGGTGCCGTGTGGTGTTATCCGCCGGCCCACTTGCGCTGGGCGGCCAAGTCCAGTCGAATCTCCGCGAGTTGCTCGGCGACTCGGGCCGGGGCGGTGCCGCCGCGCCCGTCCCGCGAGGCCACCGAACCGGCCACGGTCAGCACCGAGCGCACCTGTGGAGTCAACTCCGGCGAGATCTCCGCGAGTTGATCATCCGTCAGGTCCCACAGTTCGAGCCCGCGCGGCTCGCAGTACTTCACACACGCGCCCGCCACGTCGTGCGCGACCCTGAACGGCGTGCCCTGGCGCACCAACCACTCGGCGATGTCGGTGGCGAGCGAGAACCCGGCCGGGGCCAACTCCGCCAACCGCTCCCGGTGGAAGGTCAGCGTGGCGATCATGCCGGTGAACGCCGGGAGCAGCACTTCGAGCGTGTCGCACGAATCGAAGACCGGCTCCTTGTCCTCCTGGAGATCGCGGTTGTAGGCAAGCGGCAGCGCCTTGAGCGTGGCCATCAGCCCGGTCAGGTTGCCGATCAGCCGGCCGGACTTGCCGCGCGCCAGCTCGGCGATGTCCGGATTCTTCTTCTGCGGCATGATCGAGGACCCGGTGGAGAAGGCGTCGTCCAGGGTCACGAAGGAGAACTCCTTCGTGTTCCAGATGATGATCTCCTCGGCCAGCCGGGACAGGTTCACCCCGAGCATCGCGGTGACGAACGCGAACTCTGCCGCGAAGTCGCGCGAGGCGGTGCCGTCGATCGAGTTCGCCGCGGATGCGGAGAACCCGAGGTCGCGGGCCACCGACTCGGGGCTGAGCCCGAGCGAGGAACCCGCGAGCGCACCGGATCCGTACGCGGACACGTCCGCGCGCCGGTCCCAGTCCCGCAGCCGGTCGGCGTCGCGGGCGAACGCCTGCACGTGCGCGAGCAGATGGTGGGCGAGCAGCACCGGCTGGGCGTGCTGGAGGTGGGTGCGGCCCGGCATGACCACGTCCGCGTGCGCGGCGGCCTGTTCGACCAGCGCCTCCTGGAGGTCGGCCAGCAGCCGGCCCAGGATCCGCGCGTGCTCGCGCAGGTACATCCGACCCAGGGTGGCGATCTGGTCGTTGCGCGAGCGCCCCGCGCGCAGCTTGCCGCCCAGGTCGGGGCCGAGGATCTCGAGCAGTCCACGCTCCAGCGCGGTGTGCACGTCCTCGTCCGCGATGGTGGCGACCAGGTCACCGGACTCGACGTTGTCTTGCAGCGTGTCCAGGCCGGCGAGCATGCGGGTCAGCTCGTCGTCGGTGAGCAGCCCGGCCGCGTGCAGCACGCGCGCGTGCGCCCGGGAGCCGGCGATGTCGTACGGCGCGAGCCGCCAGTCGAAGTGCACGCTGGCGGAGAGCAGGGCGAGGGCTTCGGAGGGGCCGCCGGAGAAGCGGCCGCCCCACAGGCTCACCCGATCGGGGTTGTTGGTCACGACTGATCGTTGTCCCGCCGTGCGGCAATCTTGCTGGACAGGCCGAACAGCTCGATGAAGCCCTTGGCCTGCGACTGGTCGAACGTGTCGCCCGTGTCGTAGGTGGCCAGGTTGAAGTCGTAGAGCGACTCGTCGCTGCGCCGACCGGTGACCACGGCCCGACCGCCGTGCAGGGTCATCCGGATGTCGCCGGACACGTGCTCGTTGGCCTCGGCGATGAAGCCGTCCAGGGCCCGCTTGAGCGGGGAGAACCACAGGCCGTCGTAGACCAGTTCGGCCCAGCGCTGCTCGACCGTGCGCTTGTAGCGGGCCAGTTCGCGCTCGACGGTGACGTTCTCCAGCTCCTGGTGCGCGGTGATCAACGCGATCGCGCCCGGGGCCTCGTACACCTCGCGGCTCTTGATGCCCACGAGCCGGTCCTCGACCATGTCGATCCGGCCGATGCCCTGGGTGCCGGCCCGCCGGTTCAGCTCCTCGATCGCCTGGAGCACGCTCACCGCGCGGCCGTCGATGGCGACCGGCACACCGCGCTCGAAGGTGATCACGACCTCGTCCGCGTCCCGCGGCGTGGCCGGATTCTGGGTGTACTCGTACACGTCCTCGATCGGCGCGTTCCAGATGTCCTCCAGGAACCCGGTCTCCACGGCCCGCCCGAAGACGTTCTGGTCGATCGAGTACGGCGACTTCTTGGTGGTGGCGATCGGCAGGTTCTTCGCCTCGGCGAACGCGATCGCCTTGTCCCGGGTCATCGCGTAGTCGCGGACCGGGGCGATGCACTTGAGCTCGGGGGCCAGCGAGGAGATGCCGACCTCGAACCGGACCTGGTCGTTGCCCTTGCCGGTGCAGCCGTGCGCGACCGTGTCGGCGCCGTGCTTCTTCGCGGCGGCGACCAGGTGCTTGACGATCACCGGGCGCGAGAGCGAGGAGACCAGCGGGTAGCGGTCCATGTAGAGCGCGTTGGCCCGGATCGCCGGGAGGCAGTAGCCGTCGGCGAACTCCTCGCGGGCGTCCGCGACCTCGGCCTCGACCGCGCCGCAGGCCAGCGCCCGCTTGCGGATGATGTCCAGGTCCTCGCCGTTCTGGCCGACGTCGACGGCCACCGCGATGACCTCGGCGCCGGTTTCCTCGGCGATCCACTGAATACAGACGGAGGTGTCGAGACCTCCGGAGTAGGCGAGTACGACGCGCTCGGTCACGAGCGTGCTCCTTCGAAGAGTGATCGGGCGGATCTGGTGCGGTGTTTCGCCGGAGCCGAGCGCTCTAGCGGGGTGCGGAAGTGTGGGTGGCCGGACCCGTGTCGCCTAGGCCGGGTCCGGTGGATCTTGGTGGATGAGGTCGCGTCGTCCGGTGCCGTGGCTCGGCGTGCCGGAGAAGCAGCCGCATAGTGGTTCTATTCGGCTGTTTCTCCGGTGCGGCGAGGTGCGGTGCCGGGCGGCGCGACCCCACCAAGATCCGCCGGACACGGCCTAGGCCTTGTTCTCGGCGAGCGCCAGGAGGTGGGCGGCGAGCGCCGCGCCTCCCTCGGGGTCGCGCGAGACCATCAGGATGGTGTCGTCGCCGGCGATGGTGCCCAGGATCAGCCGGGACTCGGCGTGATCCATGGCCGAGGCCAGGAACTGGGCCGCCCCGGGCGGCGTGCGCACCACCACGAGGTTGCCCGACGCCTCGGCCGACACCAGCAGTTCGCCGGCCAGGCGCGACAGCCGGCCCTCGACCGCGGAATCCTCCAGCGGCGCCCGGGGGGTGCGATCGCCGCCTTCCGCCGGTACGGCGTAGATGAGCGATCCCTCCCCGTCGCGGATCTTGACCGCGCCGAGCTCGTCGAGGTCCCGGGAGAGCGTGGCCTGGGTGACGGCAAGGCCGTCCTCGGCGAGCAGCCGGGCGAGTTGGTTCTGCGACCGGACCCGGTGCCGGGTCAGGATGTCGACGATCCGCCGGTGCCGGGCGATCCGGGTGCTGGGCACCGCGTACACGCCCTCGACCGGGGTCGCTTCGCTGCCGTGCTCGCTGCTCATGGGACGACCTCGCCTAGCGTCGGACTCGTCGTCGGGTGTGGGTCACGGTGTTCCTCCGGCGGGTGCGGCGGCGAGGCCGGCGTCCAGGATGGCGGGCAGGGCCCCGAGCAGCGCGTCCACATCCGCGTCGTCGACGACGAGCGGCGGGGCGAGCCTGACCCGGGTGGGCACTGCGGCGTTGACGAGGAAGCCCGCGTCCTGCGCCGCCTTTTGCACGGCCGGCGCCACCGGTGCGGTGAGCACGATACCGATCAACAGCCCTGCTCCGCTGACCCGTGCGACCAGCGGATGGGCGATCTTTTCGATTCCCGCCCGCAGCTGCTCGCCCAAGCGCGCCGAGCGCCCGCACAGGTCCTGGTTCTCGATGGTGTCCAGCACCGCGAGCGCCGCGGCGCAGCACACCGGATTGCCGCCGAACGTGGTGCCGTGCTGGCCCGGTTGCAACAGCTGCGCCGCCGCGCCGAACGCCACACAGGCGCCGATCGGCAGGCCGCCGCCCAGGCCCTTGGCCAGGGTGACCACGTCGGGTTCGATGCCCAGTGGCTGGTGTGCGAACCACGCGCCGGTGCGGGCTATGCCGGTCTGGATCTCGTCCAGGATCAGCAGCGCGCCGTGCGCGGCGGTGATCTCCCGGGCCGCGACCAGGTAGCCCTCGCCGGGCATGACCACGCCGTTCTCGCCCTGGATGGGCTCCAGGATCACCGCGGCCGTCTGCGGTCCGACCGCGGCGCGCAGCGCCTCGATGTCGCCGTAGGGCACGAAGTCGACGCCGCCGGGCAGCGGGGCGAACGGCTCGCGCTTGGCGGGCTGGCCGGTCATCGCCAGCGCGCCCATGGTGCGGCCGTGGAAGCCGCCCTCGGCCGCGATGATCTGCGGCCGGCCGGTGCGCCGGGCGAGCTTGAACGCGGCCTCGTTGGCCTCGGCGCCCGAGTTGCCGAAGTAGACCCGGCCGGGTCGGCCGAACAGGTCGAGCAGCCGTTCGGCGAGCGCGACCGGCGGCTCGGCGATGTAGAGGTTGGACACGTGGCCCAGCCGGCCCAGCTGCTCGCTCACCGCGGCGGCGATCGCCGGGTGGGCGTGGCCGAGCGAGTTGACCGCGATGCCGCCGAGGAAGTCGACGTAGGTGTTGCCGGCGCTGTCCACGACCCGCGCCCCGGAGCCGCTGACCAGCTCGATCGAGGGCGTGCCGTAGTTGTTCATCAGCGACCGGTTCCACCGCTGTGTCAGCGCACCGGTCCCGGTGTTCGTCATGCCGCCCCCTCCGCCTCGTCGTCGTGTCCGGCGAACGCGCCGGACTGCCGGGCCGGGACCACCATGGTCCCGATCCCCTCGTCGGTGAACACTTCCAGCAGCAACGAGTGCGCGACCCGCCCGTCCAGGACGTGCGCGGCCGGCACCCCGGCCCGCACCGCCCGCAGGCACGCCTCCATCTTGGGGAGCATGCCGCTGGAGAGCGTCGGCATCAGCGTCGCCAACTCGTCGGCGTCCAGGCTGGATATCACCTCGTCGCTGGTGGGCCAGTTCGCGTACAGCCCCTCGACGTCGGTGAGCACGACCAGTTTCTCCGCGCCCAGCGCGACCGCCAGCGCGGAGGCCGCGGTGTCCGCGTTGACGTTGTAGACGTGCCCGTCGGCGCCGCGTGCGATCGAGGAGATCACCGGGATGCGGTTGTCGTGCAGCAGTGCCTTGATCGCGCCCGGGTCGACCTCGACGATGTCGCCGACCAGGCCGATGTCGACCGCCTCGCCGTCCACGATCGCGTGCCGCTTCTCGGCGGTCATCGTGTGCGCGTCCTCGCCGGTCATCCCGACGGCGAACGGGCCGTGTGCGTTGATCAGGCCGACGATCTCGCGCTGCACCTGGCCCGCGAGCACCATGCGCACCACGTCCATCGCCTCGGGCGTGGTCACCCGCAGGCCGCCCGCGAACGAGGACTCGATGCCCAGCCGGTCCAGCTGCGCGCTGATCTGCGGGCCGCCGCCGTGCACGATCACCGGGCGCAGCCCGGCGAAGCGCAGGAACACCAGGTCCTGGGCGAAGGCGCGCTTGAGGGCGTCGTCGACCATGGCGTTGCCGCCGAACTTGATCACCACGGTCTTGCCGTAGAAGCGCTCCAACCACGGCAGCGCCTCGATCAGCGTGCGCGCCTTGGTCAGTGCCGCATTGTTGCGGCCCTGTTTGCCGGCCGATTCCGTCCGCATCCCGCTCCCCCTCGTCTGGCTGTCCGTACCGGTCATGACGAGTAGGCCGAGTTCTCGTGCACGTATTCGGCCGTGAGGTCGTTGGTCCACACGGTCACGGCGGCGTCGCCCGCGTTCAGGTCGGCCACGATGTGCGTCTCGCGCGGGGTCATGTCGACCAACTCGCGGTCCTCGCCCACGAAGCCGTTGCGACACACCCATACGCCGTTGAACGCGACGTCGAGCCGATCCGGGTCGAACGCCGCGGCGGTGGTGCCGATCGCGGCCAGCACCCGGCCCCAGTTGGCGTCCTCGCCGTGCACGGCGCACTTGAACAGGTTGTTCCGGGCGATCGAGCGGGCCACCTCCAGCGCGTCCGCCTCGGTCGCACCGCCCACGACGTCGATCCGGATGTCCTTGCTCGCGCCTTCGGCGTCGCCGATCAGCTGCCGGGCCAGGTCCCCGGCGACGGTGCGCACCGCCTCGGCGAACGCGGCGAGGTCGGGCTCGACGCCGGAGGCGCCGGAGGCCATCAGCAGCACGGTGTCGTTGGTGGACATGCAGCCGTCGGAGTCGATCCGGTCGAACGTGGTGTGCGTGGCGCCGCGCAGCACCGCGTCCAGCGTCTCGGCGTCGACCGCGGCGTCGGTGGTGAGCACGACGAGCATCGTGGCCAGGCCCGGCGCCAGCATGCCCGCGCCCTTGGCCATCCCGCCGACCGTCCACCCCGCGGGGTCGGTGACGACGGACTGCTTGTGCACGGTGTCGGTGGTCTTGATCGCGATCGCCGCGTCCTCGCCGCCGTCCGCGCTCAGCGCCGCGGCGGCCTTGGCCACGCCCGGCAGCAGTTTGTCCATCGGCAGTTGCAGGCCGATCAGACCGGTGGAGGCCACCACGATCTCGCCCGCGTTGAGCCCGAGCAGCTCGGCCACCCGCTCGGCGGTGGCGTGCGTGTTGGCGAAGCCCTCGCTGCCGGTACACGCGTTGGCGCCGCCGGAGTTGAGCACCACCGCCTGCACCTGGCCGGCCTTGACCACCTGCTCCGACCACACCACCGGTGCGGCCTTGACCCGGTTCGAGGTGAACACGGCCGCGCCGGCGATCGAGGGGCCGTCGTTGACGACCAGGGCCACGTCCGGCAGGCCCGTGCTCTTGAGGCCGGCGGCCACGCCCGAGGCCCGGAAGCCCTTTGCTGCGGTGACGCTCACGGTGCTACCCCCGTCTTGCTCAGTCCCAGGTCCTCGGCCAGGCCGAGGGCGATGTTGGTGCTCTGGATGGCGCCGCCGGCGGTGCCCTTGGCGAGGTTGTCGATCGCGCCGACCACGACCACTCGGCCGGCCCGCTCGTCGACGGCGACCTGCAACACGGCGGTGTTCGCGCCGTAGACCATCGCGGTCGCCGGCCACTGCCCCTCGGCCAGCAGGTGCACGAAGGGCTCGTCGGCGTAGGCCGCGGCATACGCCGCGCGCACCGTCTCGGCGCCGACACCGGGCCTCAGCCGGGCGGTGCAGGTGGCCAGGATGCCGCGCGACATCGGCACCAGGGTCGGGGTGAAGGAGACCGTGACGTCCGCGTCGGTGACCGCGCGCAGGCCCTGGATGATCTCGGGCGTGTGCCGATGCACCCCGCCCACGCCGTACGCGCTCGCGGAGCCCATCACCTCGCTGCCGAGCAGGTGCGTCTTGGGTGCCTTGCCCGCTCCGGAGGTGCCGGAGGCGGCCACCACGACCCAGTCGGGTTCGACCAGGCCGGCGGCCAGCGCGGGCACCGTGCACAGCAGCGAGACGGTCGGATAGCAGCCCGGCACGGCGATCCGCCTGGTGCCCGCCAGCGCGGCCCGGCCGCCCGGCAGCTCGGGCAGTCCGTACGGCCATGTCCCGGCATGGGATGATCCGTAGAACTCCTCCCAGTCCGTCGCCTCCCGCAGGCGGTAGTCCGCACCGCAGTCCACCACGAGCACGTCCGCGCCCAGCTGCGCGGCCAGCGCACCGGACTGTCCGTGCGGCAGGGCCAGGAAGACCACGTCGTGACCGGCGAGGTTCTCGGCGGTGGTCTCGGCGAGCACCCGGTCGGCCAGCGGCAACAGGTGCGGCTGCAGCTCGCCCAGGCGTCGGCCCGCGTTGGACCCCGCCGTGAGCGTGCCGATCTCGATCTCCGGGTGCGCGAGCAGCAGGCGCAGGATTTCCCCGCCCGCGTAACCGCTCGCCCCGGCCAGTGCCGCCTTGGCCCCCATTACCGCCTCCTCGTGAGGAGCATGACTATACGGATATGCGAATCTCTATGCAAGTACGGTGCGTGACCGCCGGGACCGGCCCCCGTTCCGGGCAAGCCTGCCGCCCGTTGCCGCCACCCCAGTAGGGCGCATGGCAGGTGCGTTAGGATCAGCCGACTTCCGATACGCGCTCCCCAGTGGGCAGTCGACCGCCGGCGGGACGGCAGCGACGCGCAGCAGACGGCGGGCGCCCCCGCCCAGGAAACGAACGAGACCACGTGACCCCTCCCCCCGGCACCTCCGGGCCCGCCGGCGCCTCGGGCGCCACCGGCACGGACCTACAGTCCCCGACCGGCGAGCCGCACTCGGCTCCCGAGCCGGACCCCGCCGACGCGTCGACGGATCCGTCCTCGGCACGGCGCCGGCACCCGCGCGTCCCGTTGCCGGACCTGCTCGCCCTGGGGCTGCCGACACTGGTGTTCGCGATCATGGGCTGGCATCAGCGCTGGATCACCGACGACGGCCTGATCTTCACCCGCGCGGTCCGCGAGATCCTGGCCGGCAACGGCCCGGTGTACAGCTCCGGCGAACGAGTCGAGACGTCCACCAGCACGCTGTGGCAGTGGCTGCTCGCGCTGCTCGGGTGGATCACCCCGTTCGACTACGCGCCCACGGCCGTCTACACCGGCCTGATCCTGGCCGTGATCGGGCTGTGGCTGTCCCTGGACGGCACCCGCCGACTCTTCCGCGGCATGGCCGTCACCCGACTGCTGCTGCCCGCCGGCGTGCTCGTGTTCATCGCCGTCCCCTCCGTGTGGGACTTCGCCACCGCCGGCATGGAGACCGGCCTGATCCTGTTCTGGATCGGCCTGTCCTGGTGGTTGCTGATCGGCACCTGGCTGCGCCCGGTCGACACCCACACCACCCGCCGCACCCTCGCGCTCTCCCTGTGGTTCGGCCTGGGCCCGCTGGTCCGCCCCGACCTGGGCCTGACCATGGTGGTCCTGCTCGTCGCCCAGTTCCTGCTGATCCGCGCGCGCTGGCCCAAGGCCCTGGCGATGCTGGCCTGCGCCGGCTTCCTGCCCGCCGCGTACGAGATCTTCCGGATGGGCTACTACGGCCTGATCTTCCCGATGCCCGCGCTCACCAAGGAGGCATCGGGCTCGTTGTGGGGTCGCGGCTGGGACTACCTGACCGACTACATGCGGCCGTACCACCTGTGGATCCCGATGATCCTGATCCTGGTCGCCGCCGCGGTCGCCCTCACCCGGCGCCGCCCGGCCGACCGACGCACCTGGATCGTCATCGCCACCCCCCTGGTCGCCGCCCTTGGCCAGACCGTCTACGTGCTCAAGGTCGGCGGCGACTTCATGCACGGCCGAATGTGGCTGCCGATCCTGCTCCTGGTGCTGCTCCCGCTCCTGCTCGCGCCGCTGGACCGGCTGGTCACCCCGGCGATCGTGCTCGTCGCCGTCTGGGCCGTCGTCTGCGGCACCACACTGCGCTCCGGCGTGATCACCACGCCCGCCCCCGACGGCCACGGCAACCAGGTCTGGAACGAACGCGACACCTACGCCGCCTGGACCCGGACCGACAACCCCACCACCGAGGAAGCGCACATCCGGACGCTGCCGACGATAAAAGAGGCCTTCCGCAACGAAAAGGCCACCGGCGAGCGTTTGTTGTTCGTGGACCCCAACTACATGAAGCTCCCACCGCTGCCGCTGCGCCGTGATCTGCCCTTCGACAAGGGCCTGGTCATCGGCCGCTTGGGCGTGGGCGGCTCGATCACCCCGCCCGGCGGCATCGTGGTCGACGTGTGGGGCCTGTCCAACACGGTCGGCGCGCACATCACCGAGACCCAGCACACCGCGGCGGGCCACAAGAAACTGCTGCCCTTCGCCTGGAACGTCGCGCTGTACGTGGACCCGGCCGGCGACGCACTGGTGCCCGAGGACGCCGCGCCCGCCGCGGAGATCCGGGCCGCCCGGGCCGCGCTGCGCTGCGGCGACCTCAAGGAACTCGTCGACTCGGTCACCGAGCCGATGTCCGCGTCACGCTTCTGGAAGAACCTGACCGGCGCCGCGGGCCGCACCGAACTGCGGATCCCGGCCAACCCGATCGAGGCCGAGAAGAAATTCTGCACCCCCTCCTGAGCCCGCCATCGGCCCGGCAGGCGATCATCAGTGGTTATGGTGTGGTCGGCCCGCCCGCCCCGTCTGGAGTCAACGAACCATGAGCCTCGTGAGTGTGCTTTCCGGGCGCTCGCGCTCCGGGCGGCGGGCCCATCCCTCGACGGACGGCCCGCAGCCCCGCGGCATCACCCGCTGGAACACCGCGATGGTGCTGGTGCCCACGCTGATCCTGCTGGTCCTGGGCTGGCATCGACGCTGGATCAGCGACGACGGCCTGATCTTCACCCGCACGGTCCGCCAGATCCTGGCCGGCCACGGCCCCGTGTTCAACGTCGGCGAACGCGCCGAGGCGTCCACGAGCACACTGTGGCAATGGATCCTGGTGCTGGCCTCGTGGATCACCCAGATGGACGTGGGCCGGCTCGCGGTCCACCTCGGCCTGCTGTGCACCACCGCCGGCTACGCGCTGGCCCTGCACACCACCCGCCGGCTGTACACCGGCAGCACCACAACGATCCGGCTGGTGCCCCTCGGCGTGATCGCCATGCTCGCGCTGCCGCCGGTGTGGGACTTCGCCACCTCCGGCCTGGAAACCGGCCTGACCACCCTGTGGACCGCCGGCTGCTGGTGGCTGCTGGTCCGCCTCCCGCACGACCCACGCGCCCGGGTCACCTACGGCCTGGCCTTCCTGGCCGGCCTGGGCCCGATGGTGCGGCCCGACCTGGCCATCGCGACGCTCGGCTTCCTGATCGCGCTCGCGCTCATCCGCCGTCCGCGCCTACCGCACGCCCTGGCTCTGCTCGGCACCGCATTCACCGTGCCGCTGCTGTACGAGATCTTCCGGATGGGCTACTACGGCGTCCTGCTCCCGCTGCCGGCCGTCACCAAGGAAGCCTCCGCCGCCGACTGGTCCCGAGGCTGGAACTACGTCCGCGACCTGACCGACCCGTACCACCTGTGGATCCCGTTCCTCGTGCTCCTGGCCGTCCTGATCGGCCTGTCCGCACCCCGTCTGCGCGACCCCGCCGGCGCCGGTGCGCGCCTGCGCGCGATCGACCGGGCCGGTCGGGCCCGGATCACCGTGTTCGCGGTGCCCGCCCTGTGCGGCCTGGCCATGCTGCTCTACGTGATCCGCGTCGGCGGCGACTTCATGCACGCCCGAATGTTGCTGCCGGGGCTGTTCATGCTGCTCCTGCCGATCCTGCTGGTCCCCGCGAACCGGCTCGTGATCCCGGCGGCCACGATCCTGATCGGCTGGGCCACGGTCTGCGCGATCAGCTTCCGGGTGCCCTACGAGGGCATCGGCCCGCGCGGCATCGCCGACGAACGCGCCTTCTACATCGGCGCGCTCAAGGTCGCCAACCCGGTCACCGCGTACTCCTACGTGGCCAACTACCCACGCTTCCCCGCCGCCGCGAAAGCCGCCCGCGCCGACCACACGCACGTGATCGTCTACCCCTGGTACGACGGCTTCTACGTCACCGCGCTCGACCCCGACCTGCCCGCCCCGGTCGCCACCGTCTGGAGCAACCTGGGCATGAACGGCGCCAACACCCCGCTCGACGGCGTCTCCGTCGACATCCTGGGCCTGGCCTATCCGCTCGCCGCCCACGTCGAACTCACATCCCGCGGTCGCCCCGGCCACGAGAAGGCGATCGACATCGCCTGGGTCTTCGCCCAGTACGCCTCCCCCGACGCCGTCCTGCCGCCGGGCATCGACCCGGTCCGGGTCAAGGCCGCCCGCTACGCCCTCACCTGCGGCGACGCCAACCGGGGCAAGCTCAAGGAGCTCCAGGACTCGGTCCACGAACCGATGTCCTGGAGCCGCTTCAAGAAGAACTTCACCGGCGCCTTCGAGCGCACCTCGTTCCGCTTCCCGGTCGACCCGGTCACCGCCGCCAAGGAGATCTGCGGCGTCGACGTCCTCGCCAAAGGCGTCCTCCCCGAGGACAACCCCAACCGCTGACCCCCACCCCGGCCCGCTCGCCACGCCCGCGCCCCGGCATCACCCCCGTGAGCGCACCGTCACGTCATCGATCCGCGAATCGCCCGGCAGCGTGAGCGTCGACACCACGACCCCCGCCACCGTCGCGGGATCGCTGTAGCGCTCGGGCTCGAACTCCCCACCCTCCTGCTCCCGCACCCCACGCTGCATCGCCGTGGCCGTGCGCCCCGGATACACGCTGGTCACCCGCAGCGCCGGCTCCTCCTCCCGCAGCCCGTCGGCCAGCGCCTTCAGCGCGTGCTTGCTCGCCGCGTACGCCGCCCAGCCCGGGTTGGTCCGCAGCCCCGCCCCACTGTTGAGCAGGACCACGTCGGCCCGGCCGCGCCGCAACGCCGGCAACAGCACGCGCGTAACCTCCGCGACCGCAACCACGTTGACGGTCAGTGTGCGCGACCACACCACCTCGGCCGTCTCCGCCACCGTGCCCAGTTCCGCGATGCCCGCACTGTGCACCAGGCCCGCGAACGTCTCCTTTGCAAGCGGCGCCAACGCGTCCGCGATCGTCTCGGGACGCTCCAGGTCCGCGACCACGGTCCGCACCCCGGGCCCGGTCAACTCCGCGGCCCGCCGCTCCGACCGCACGATCGCGACCAGGTCGTGGCCGCTCTCCCGCAGCCGGCGGGCAATCTCCGCACCGATACCGCTGCCCGCACCGGTGATCACGTAAGTACTCATCCCGCCACCCTACGAGGTGCGCGAGCACCGAGACCGACGATCTCGTGCGGCCGCGCCCGGCCCGACTGGAGCCCGCTGACGATGACCTTGACCACCACGCTGCCCGGACAGGGCCCCCCGCCCACCGATCCGGCCGACCCACCCCCCGAGTCACCGCGCCCGGCCGCGCGCTGGAACGTCGCGATGGTGCTGCTGCCCGCCGTGTTCGTCGCCGTCCTGGGAGGCCGGCGCAGCTGGCTCTGCGACGACGGCCTGATCTTCATCCGACCGGTCCGGCAGATCCTGGCCGGCCGCGGCCCCGTGTTCAACCCCGGCGAGCGCGCCGAGGCGGCGACCAGCACGCTGTGGCAGTGGCTGCTGGTCGCCGGCACCCGGCTCACCGGCCAGGATCCCGCGCCGCTGGCCGTACGCCTGGGCCTGCTGTGCAGCGTGATCGGCTGGTTCCTGGCCGCCGACGCCTGCCGCAGGCTGCACGTGACCACGTCCGGCAGCGCCTTCCTGCTCCCGTGCGGCGCACTGGTCCTGCTCGCGCTGCCGCCGGTGTGGGACTTCGCCACGTCCGGCCTGGAAACCGGCCTGACCACGCTGTGGACCGCCGGCTGCTGGTGGCTGCTGGTCCGCCTCCCGTACACCCCGCGCGCCCGCACCGCGTACGCCCTGGCCCTGCTCGCCGGCCTGGGCCCGCTGGTCCGCCCCGACCTGGCCGTCGCCGCCCTCGGCTTCCTGATCGCCCTGGCCCTGACGCACCGCCCCCGCGCAGGCCGCGCGCTCGCCCTGCTCGGCACCGCCGGCGCCCTCCCGCTGGCCTACGAGATCTTCCGGATGGGCTACTACGGGGTCCTGCTCCCGCTCCCCGCGATCACCAAGGAGGCCTCCGCCGCCGACTGGGCCCGGGGCTGGGCCTACGCCCGCGACCTGACCGACGCGTACCACCTGTGGCTGCCGCTCCTGGTGGCGGCCGCGGCGGCCGTGGGCGCCGCGGCCGGCCGACTGCGCCCGGCCGGACCCGACCGACCCGCGCCCGCCGCCCGAAGCCGACGCGTCCTGTACGCCACGCCGGTGCTGTCCGGCCTGGTGATGCTGCTCTACGTGGTCCGCGTCGGCGGCGACTTCATGCACGCCCGGATGTTGCTCCCCGGCCTGTTCCTGCTGCTCCTGCCGATCCTGCTGGTCCCGGCGAGCCGGCTCGCGGTGCCCGCCGTGGGCGCGCTGCTGGCCTGGTCACTGCTGACCGCGGTCGTCTTCCGGGTGCCCTACGCCGGCATCGGCCCGCGCGGCATCGCCGACGAACGCGGCTTCTACACGTCGGCCCTGGGCGTGGCCAACCCGGTCACCGCCGACGCGTTCGTCAACGGCTCCCCCGGCTTCCGGACGATGATCCGGGGCCCGCACCCGGCATATCGCCACACCCTGGTCGGCCGATCGACGACCCACTCCTTCGTGGTTCCGCTGCGCCCGGACCTGCACGCGTCGATCGTGGTGATGTGGTCCTCGCTGGGCACGAACGGCGCGGCCACCCCGACGACCGGGATCGCCATCGACGACCTGGGCCTGGCCTACCCGCTCGGCGCACACATCCGACTGACCACCCGCGGCCGACCCGGACACGAGAAGCGCATCGACCCCGCCTGGGTACTCGCCGAGTACGCCGACCCGGCCGCGCCGGCGCCCCCGGGCATCGACCCGATCCGGATCGCCGCCGCCCGCTACACGCTCACCTGCGGCCCGACCGACCGCGGTCGACTCAAGGAACTGCGCGACTCGGTGCACGCCCCGATGTCCTGGCGGCGCTTCACCGCCAACCTGATCGGCGCCCTGGACCGCACGGCCTTCCGCTTCCCCAACGACCCGATCGCCGCCGCCCGACAGATCTGCGGCGTCGACGTCCTGAAACCGGGCGTGCTGCCCACCGCGCCCGCCCCGGCTCCCACCCTGGATCCGGCCCCGGCCCCCGCCCCGGATGCGACCCCGGCCCCGGATCCCCTGCCCTGACACGGCTGCGGCCCGCACCCCCGAAGGTGTGCGGGCCGCAGCCTGACGGCATGCGATCGGGCGTCACGCCCCGCGCAGTACCGCCCCGGTCCGCTCGGCCGCGAGCGCCACCGCCGCGTCGCGCGCGGCCGTCGCCTCCTCGACCGTGAGCGTGCGGTCCGGCGCCCGGAAACGCAGCGCGTAGGCCAACGACTTGTGGCCCTCCGCGACCTGCGCGCCCGTGTACACGTCGAACAGTCGCACCGACTCCAACAGTGCGCCCGCGCCCTCGATCAGCGCCGCCTCCACCGTCGCGGCCGGCACCGAGGCGTCCACGACCAACGCGACGTCCTGCGTGGCCACCGGGTACGAGGAGATGTGCCCGGTCTGCGGCAGGTGCTCCCCCTCCAGGTCGGCGGTCAGCAGATCCAGGTCCAGTTCCATCGCGGACACCCGCTCGGGCAGGTGCAGCGTCTTGAGCACCCGGGGGTGCAGCTCGCCCGCGTGCCCCACGACCCGCTCGGTCCCGTCCGGCGCGGTCACCACGAGCGCCGCACAGCGCCCGGGATGCCACGGCTCGTACTGGTCCTGGCGCACCGTCAGTTCGACACCGACGGCGTCCGCGACCACCCGCGCGGCCTCGATCGCGTCCGCCCAGTTCTGCGGCCGACCCTTGCCCCACCAGCCGGAGTGCTCGCGCTCCCCGGCCAGCACCACCGCGACCCGCTGCGGCTGATCGGGCAACGCCGCCGCCAGCGAAGCCAGTTCCTCGTCGGTCGGCCGCCGATCCACGGCAAGCTGCGGCGCGCGCGGAGTCGAGGCGTTCGGCAGGAAGACCACTCCCGACTCGAACAGCGCCAGGTCGCCGTTGCCGCGCCCGAGGTTGCGGCGCAGCGTCCCGAGCAGGCCCGGGAGCAGCGTGGTGCGCAGCGCCGGCTCCTCCTCGGAGATCGGGTTCACCAGCACCACCGTGCGCCGCCGCGCGTCGTCCTCGGCCAGCCCGAGATCGTCGAACGCGCCCTGCCCCACGAACGGGTAGTCGAGCACCTCGGTGTAGCCCGCGCCCGCGAGCCCGCGCCCGATCCGACGCCTGCGCCGCTGGTCGACGGTCAACCCGCGGCCGGCCGGCACCTGCGGCAGCGTGGAGGGAACCTGCTCGTAGCCCTCCAACCGGATGACCTCTTCGGCCAGGTCGTTCGGGTCGGTCAGGTCGGGCCGCCAGGTCGGCGGCACCACGGTCAGCTCGTCGATGCCCTCGACCGAGCAGCCCACCTCCTGCAACCGCTGGGCGACCGTCTCGCGGGGGTAGGGAACACCCGCGACCTTCGCCGCGTGGTCCGCCGCGAGCACGATCCGCACCACCTCGCGCGGCGCGTCCACCTCGGTCACGCCCGCCTCGGCCTGGGCCCGCTCGCCGCCGAGCGCGGCCAGCAGGTCCACCGCGCGCTGCGCCGCGGCCCGGGCCGCCTCCGGGTCCACGCCGCGCTCGAACCGGCGCGACGCCTCCGAACCCAGCTTGTGCCGGCGCGCGGTGCGCGCGATGGCCACCGGGTCGAAGTGCGCGGCCTCGATCACGATGTCGGCGGTGTCCTCGCCGATCTCGGTACTCGCCCCGCCCATCACGCCCGCGAGGCCGATCGGCCCACGGTTGTCGCAGATCAGCAGGTCCTCGGGGTCGAGCTTGCGCTCGGCGTCGTCGAGCGTGGTCAGCGTCTCGCCCTCGTGCGCGCGGCGCACCACGATCGCGCCCTGCAACCGGGACCGGTCGTAGGCGTGCAGCGGCTGGCCCAGTTCGAGCATCACGTAGTTGGTGACGTCCACGACGAGCGAGATCGGCCGCATGCCGCCCATCTGCACCCGGCGCTGCAACCACAGCGGGGACGGCGCCTCGGGGTCGATGCCGACCACGGTGCGCGCGACGAACCGGTCGCAACCGGCCGCGTCCTCGACCAGGACCGGGTAGCCGTACGAGTTCGCGCCCGGCACGTCCAGCAGCGCCGGGTCGCGCAGCGGCTGCCCGTAGGCGATCGCCGCCTCGCGGGCGACGCCGCGCATCGACAGGCAGTAGCCCCGGTCCGGGGTCACCGCGATGTCGAGCACCTCGTCGATCAGGCCGAGCAGTTCGATCGCGTCCGCGCCGACCTGGGCCTCGATCGGCAGCACGATGATGCCGTCGTGGTCGTCGCCCATGCCCAGTTCACGGGCCGAGCAGATCATCCCCCGCGAGACGTGGCCGTAGGTCTTGCGCTCGGCGATCTCGAACGGGCCGGGCAGCACCCCGCCCGGCAGGATCACCACGACCTTGTCGTCGACCTCGAAGTTGCGCGCGCCGCAGACGATTTCCTGCGGCTCACCGGTACCGTTGGCGTCGCCGACGTCGACCTTGCAGAACCGGATCGGCTTCTTGAAGCCCTCCAGCTCCTCGATCTCCAGCACCCGGCCGACCACGAGCGGACCCTTGAGGTCCGCGCCGAGCTGCTCGACCGTCTCGACCTCCAGGCCCAGCGCCACGAGCTTGTCGGCGACGTCGCGCCCGGACTCGCCGGCGGGGAGGTCGACGTACTCCCGCAGCCAAGAAAGCGGGACCCGCATCAGATCTCCATCCCGAACGGAAGGGTGAACCGGACGTCACCCTCGACCATGTCTCGCATGTCCTCGACGTTGTGCCGGAACATCAGCGCACGCTCCAGGCCCACGCCGAACGCGAAGCCGCTGTACACCTCGGGGTCGATGCCGCACGCGATCAGCACGCGCGGGTTGACCATGCCGCAGCCGCCCCACTCGATCCAGCCCTCGGACCGGCAGGTCCGACACGGCCGCTCCGGGTCGCCCACCGAAGCACCGCGACACACGAAGCACTTGAGGTCGAGCTCGGCGGAGGGCTCGGTGAACGGGAAGTACGACGGGCGCAGTCGGGTGACGATGCCCTCGCCGAACATCGCCTGCACGAAGTGGTCGAGCGTGCCCTTGAGGTCGCCCATCGTCAGGCCCTTGTCCACGGCCAGGCCCTCGATCTGACCGAAGACCGGGGTGTGCGTGGCGTCCAGCTCGTCGGTGCGGTAGACCCGGCCCGGGCAGACCACGTAGATCGGCGGGGTCCGGGTCAGCATCGTGCGGATCTGCACCGGCGAGGTGTGCGTGCGCAGCACCACACCCGAATCCGCCGAGCCGTCCTCGGCGCGCACGAAGAACGTGTCCTGCATGGTCCGCGCGGGGTGGTCCGGCAGGATGTTGAGCGCGTCGAAGTTGTACCACTCCGCCTCGACCTGCGGGCCCTCGGCGACCTCGTAGCCCATCGCGACGAAGAGGTCCTCGATCCGCTCGGACAGCGTGGTCAGCGGATGCCGCGCGCCGCGCGGGGCGCGGTCCCACGGCAGCGTGACGTCGACCGCCTCCTCGACCAGCACGCGCGCGTCACGCTCGGCCTCCAGCTCGACCTGGCGCTGCTCCAGGGCCTTCTTCACCGCGCCGCGCGCCTGCCCGACCCGCTTGCCGGCCTCGGCCTTGGCCTGCGGCGGGAGCGCGCCGATCTCGCGGTTGGCGAGCGCGAGCGGCGATCGGTCGCCGGTGTGCGCGACCTTCGCCTCCTGCAGCTCGGCGAGATCGCTCGCGGCGGCGACCGCCGCGAGCGCCGCGTCGCGGGCCCGCTCGACTTCCTCTGGTTTCAACGCCTCGACCTCGACCGGGTCGTACGACTTGTTCGGTGCCGACATCTGTGTCCAGTGCTCCTGTGGGGGATCCGCCGGTGGTGGAGGCGGCAACGACGTCCTGCGACGTCCGCGCTCCGAGTTTACTGACGCCGCATGGGCGTGCGTGTTTCGGCCGGACCGCGACGACGTGTGGTGGAGCGTCCCGGCTCGCCGCTTCGACGGCGTGCTACATCAGGACGTCCGGCATCGCGGCCGGCAGGGTGAATCGAAATCGGGCCCCGCCGCACTCGGCGCGATCCACGCCGATGCTGCCCGCGTGTGCCTGCACCAGGCCCTTGACGATGTACAGCCCCAGGCCGGTGCCGCCGCGGCGGTTGCCGCGCCAGAAACGGGTGAAGACGCGGTCGAGGAGTTCGTCCGGGATGCCCGGGCCCTCGTCGCTCACCGTGATCTCCGTCCCCTGCGCACCGGGCGCGGACCCGATGGAGACCGCGCGCATCTCGATGGTGACGGTTCCGGCGCCGTGGCGCACCGCGTTTTCCAGCAGATTGCCGAGGATCTGGTCGAGCTTGTCGGCGTCCAGCCACATGCTGGGCAGCGGACCGTCCACCACGACCACGAACCGCTCGTCGGGCAGCCCGTTGCACTCCATCGCGCGCAGGTGCCGGTGGACCGCCTCCTCCATGTCGACGACCTGCCGGTTCAGTTGCAGCCGGCCCGCGTCGATCCGGGAGATGTCCAGGAGTTCGGTGATCAGCCGGGTGACCCGGTCCGCGTCCGCGTCCACCGTCTCCAGCATCAGCCGCTTCTGCTCGTCGGTGAACCGCTCCCACTTGGCCAGCAGCGTCGCGGTGAAGCCCTTGACCGAGGTCAGCGGCGAACGCAGTTCGTGCGCGACGGTGGCGATCAGATCGGAGTGGCCGCGCTCGATCCGCCTGCGCGCGTCGGTGCAGCGCAGCGACACCACGAGCCTGGCCAGCGGGCTGTGCGGTCCGTCGGTGCGTACGAAGGACGCGGTGACCAGGATCTCCCGGCCGGCCAGGAGCAGATTGCGCTCCGGCTGCCGGGTCCGGGTGCCCAGGCCGCCGTACGGGTCGGTGCACACCCACCAGCGTCTGCCCTCGAGGTCCTCCAGCGGCAGCGCGTCCGCGATGTGTTTGCCGAGCGCGTCCTCGGGACGCGTCCCGGTGATCCGGGCGGCGGCGGTGTTGAACGTGACCACCGTGCCGTTCTCGTCCGCGATCACCAGGCCGTCGGGCAGCATGTCGGCGTCCATCGGCCCCCTTCCCGTTTCGGGCCCGAGGGAGTTCCGGGCCGGACACACTATCCCAACGCACGACGTGCCGTCCGGATGCGGCGGACGCAACGGACTCGTTCCCCGGCCACCGGTGGTCAAGCCGGGTGCGCCGGGGTCATCGTGCGCTTCGCGCGCCGCAGCGACAGCCCCCGTGCCCGCGTTGCGCGCGGGCGGACGCGTACAGACACACGGCTGCGGCGGTCGCCAGGTTCAAACTCTCGGCCCGCCCGTGGATCGGCACCCGCACCACGGCGTCGGCCAGCGCCCGGGTCTCCTCGGGCAGCCCCCACGCCTCGTTGCCGAATATCCACGCGGTGGGCCCGCTGAGCCCGCCCGCGTCCAACTCCCCGTCCAGGTCCGCGTCTCCGGCGCCGTCCGCGGCCAGGATGCGCAACCCGGCGGCGCGCAGCGCGGCGACGGTGTCCTCGATCCGGGCGCCGGTGACCACCGGCAGGTGGAAGAGACTGCCCACCGAGGCACGCACGGCCTTGGGGTTGTACGGGTCCACCGAAGCGTCGGTGAGCACGACCGCCTCGGCGCCGGCCGCGTCCGCGGCGCGCAGCACGGTGCCGGCGTTGCCGGGGTCGCGCACGTTCGCGAGCACCGCGACCAGCTCCGGCCGCGCGGCCATCGCGCTCTCCAGCGGCACGTCCACGAACCGGCACAGCGCGACCACGCCCTGCGGCGTCACGGTCTGGCTGATCGCCGCGACCACCTCGTCGGTGGCGGTGAACACCGGGACGCGGGCCTCGTGCGCGCCCGCGACCAGATCGGGGTAGCGCTCGGCCACCTCGGGGGTGATGTACAGCTCGCGCAACGTCCCCGGCAGCGCCACCGCCTCGCGGACCGCCTGCGGCCCCTCGGCCAGGAACAGGCGTTCACGGGCCCGGAAAGCGCGTTTGGCGAGCCGCCGGGCCGCCGCCACTCGTGGTGATCGGGTGGACGTCAGCTCGGGGCTCGCCATCGCGTTACCGTTCTTTGCTCTCGGCCTGTAACGACGTAAGAAGTACCGCGACATCGACGACGTGAGTCGACGATCAGGCCGCGGCGTCTTCCTTCTTCGCGTTGACATCGGCCGGGAGGGCCTTCTGCGCCACCTCGACGAGGGCGGCGAACGCCGGGGCGTCGTTGACCGCGAGCTCGGCGAGCATCTTGCGGTCGATCTCCACACCGGCGGCCTTGAGGCCCTGCACGAAGCGGTTGTAGGTCATTCCGTTCAGGCGGGCAGCGGCGTTGATGCGCTGGATCCACAGCTGACGGAAGTCCCCCTTCCGCTTCTTGCGGTCGTTGTAGTTGTAGACCATGGAGTGGGTGACCTGCTCCTTGGCCTTCCTGTACAGACGGGACCGCTGGCCGCGGTAGCCGGACGCCCGCTCGAGGATGACGCGACGCTTCTTGTGGGCGTTGACTGACCGCTTGACGCGTGCCACTTGATGAACTCCTTGATGTCAGACCGCGGTGTATCGACCGCGGCCCGGGTAAGTCTGGGACCGTCGCCGGTCGCCGACCGGTGGGTTCTCGTCAGCCGGTGCGACGACTGCTGCCTACTACTTCTTGAGCAGCTTCTTGATCTTCTTGGCGTCGGCCGGGGCCACCTCGACGACACCGGCGAGCCGCCGGGTCAGGGTCGAGGGCTTGTGTTCGAGAAGGTGACGGCGACCCGCACGCTGACGCAGCACCTTGCCGGAGCCGGTGATACGAAAGCGCTTGCTGGCACCGCTGTGGGTCTTGTTCTTCGGCATGTCGCCGCAGTCTCCTCGTCGTGCCGCACCCGCCCGGTGGGGACCGGGCAGGCACAGGTGTGTGTGCATATCGGGCGCGGGGCGACCCGTTCCGGGTCAGACCTGCTCGTCGGCCTTCGGCTCCGCGTCGCTCGCGACGGGGGCCTCGGCGGCCGGAGCGGCTTCGGCCGGTGCGGCCTCGGCTTCGGCAGCCTCGGGAGCGTCCGCGGTTTCCGTCTCGTCGGGGTGATCGTCCCCGGCCTCGACGGCAACACGGCGAGCGTCCTTGCGAGCCGCCTGGGCCTCGCGGGCCTCGGCCATGGCCTCGGTCTTCTTCTTGTGCGGGCCGAGAACCATGATCATGTTGCGGCCGTCCTGCTTCGGGTTCGACTCGATGAACCCGAGGTCCTGGACGTCCGTCGCGAGGCGCTGCAGCAGTCGGTAGCCCAACTCGGGCCGGGACTGCTCGCGACCACGGAACATGATCGTGATCTTGACCTTGTCGCCCTGCTTCAGGAACCGCTCGACGTGACCCTTCTTGGTGTCATAGTCGTGCGGGTCGATCTTCGGCCGGAGCTTCATCTCCTTGATGACCGTGTGCGCCTGGTTCTTGCGCGCTTCACGGGCCTTCATGGCCGACTCGTACTTGAACTTGCCGTAGTCCATGAGCTTGCAGACCGGCGGCCGGGCGTTGGCCGCGACCTCGACGAGGTCGAGGTCGTACTCCTGGGCAAGTTCCATGGCCTTGGCCAGCGGGACGATTCCGACCTGCTCGCCGCCAGGACCAACGAGTCGCACCTCGGGGACGCGAATCCGGTCGTTGATGCGGGGCTCGGCGCTGATGGGGCCTCCTCATACCTGAAGCGACCGCGGGCGAAGCGGCCACATTTGTCTCGGTGTAACTTCCCCCCGAGCCAGACCCTCGCAAAGCCATCCAGGCAACGCGAAAAAGCCTCGCACGGTTGCATGCGAGGCTCCACCACCGGCAACGAAGCCGCCCAGGGGCGGCGAACGTGAAACGAACGCACACGAAGTGCGTCACGCCGGACCGGTACCCGTCGTCCGTGAGGTCGATCGGGTGGGAGACGGAGCCTCCGCTTGCAGGCCGGGCATGCAGATGCCCGGTCGGTCGATACACCACTCTACCACTGGCTCGAACATGCCGAAGGGCCCCGTTGTTCCCCGATTCCGGGGCATACCCGAGACTGGGCACATGAGCGAGAGCGCCCCACCCCTGTCACCCGACCCCTCCGACGACGTCGCCGACCGCCCCGATGGGGTCGAGACGATGACCCGGGACATCGCAGACGTGCCGGCCGTCGAGGTCATCACCACCTTGTCCGTGCACCTGATGAGCGCGGCGGCGGTCAAACTCGGCCTGGCCGAGGACGGCGAGGCGCACAAGGACCTGGACGAGGCCCGCAAGCTGATCACCGCCCTCGCGGGCCTGGTCACCGCGGCCGCCCCCGAGGTCGGCTCCTACCACGCGGGCCCGCTCCGGGACGGCCTGAAGACCCTGCAACTCGCCTTCCGCGAGGCCTCCACACACCCCGACCAGGCAGGCAAGGGCCCCGGCGAAAAACTCACCGGCCCGGTCCACGCCTGATCCGCACCCGCGGCTCCGGGGGCATCGGATCGCGTCCCCCGGCGCCCCGGCTCGGCGCGCCGGAGAAACCCCCGGATGGCGGTTCCATCCGACAGTTCCTCCGGCGCCGCCCGACTCGAAACCGTAGGCCCGATCCGAGGTCATGCAGCCGGTTCGAAGCCATCCGCCCCGGCCCGGAGCCGTACGCCCGATCCACAGCAATCCAGGCCATCCAGCCCATCCGGCGTTCGACGACGAGCAGGCCGCAGGCCGGCTCGGCCCGACCCGGCCCGTCCGACACATGTGGGCTCCGGGCCTGGTCCGTCACCACCCGCGCGCTCCGCGCACGAGCGCCCGAGTGCTCAGCGCACGTACAGCGGTTCCACGTCGAGTGCGCTGCCGGGAGGCAACATCTCCAGGTCCAGGCCGCGGTCCAACCGCGCCCGCACCACGTCGTCCTCGGCCAGTCGTCCCACGATCCGCCGCGCGGCCTCGGTGACCTCGGTCGGTGAGGCCGCCGCGACCAGGCTCAGGGTCAGCTCGTGTCCGCCGCCCTCGGTCAGGTAGACCGCCGAGACGGCCCCCTCCGGCACCACCGCCGCCCGCACCGCGCCCAGGACGTCCGGATCCCGATGCGGCGCCACGTGTGCGCGCCCCTCGGCCACCGCCCGCAGCCGACTCCCGCTGAGCTCGTACGGATGCGGCCCGGCCAGGTCCAGCAGCAGCGTGTCCGCCTCCTCCGCGTACGCGGCGTGCGCGGCGCGCGCGGCCTCGACCGGGATCGGCCGCGCGTCCGACCGCCAGCGGGCCAGCGCCGCCACCGAGGTGAACGCGGGCAGCGCCCGGCGCCCGTCCGGCCCCTGGATCGTGGGCACCGCCATGTCGCTGGACTTCTCCCGGCGCAGCTCCCCCGGCGCCACGTCCTCCTCCTCGGTCAGGATCGCCACGACCGGTACCAGCAGCCGCGCCTCGCGCAACGCCAGCGAGACCGCCTCGTCGTCCACCTCCCGAGCCGCCAGGGCCTCGGCCAGCGCCGGATCCGCGCTGCCGTCGTCGTCGGGAAAACCGGTGTCGGGAATGCTCTTGCCGCTGAAATCCACCCGTCGACTCTAGTCCCGCCCCCGACGAACCTCATCCCGCGAGGCGCCCACCCCGCCCCCGGCCACACCCCTCGAACGCCCGGCCCCGATACCGCTCCGACCTCCCGCCCCGCCGCTGCCGCACCGCCACGGTAAGGACGCGGGTCGACGACCACTTGCCGACCCGCGACCCCTACCGAGGTCCGGCTCGCCCGAACCGGATCGAGCCACGACGGCTTCCTCGAGGCGTCGCGTCCCGAACGGGCCGAGCGCCGGGCCGAGCCGGCCCGTCCTGGCCCGTGCTCGGACGGGTGGGCTGTGACCGGTCCGGTTCCCGAACCGGGTTCAGCGTAGGAACCGGCGGGATTTGCCGTCCGGGACTCCCAGCAACCTCACCCGTTCGAGTGACACCCGGATCACTCACGGGAGGCCGAGACGCCGATAGCGGGCCATCCGCGCGGCCAGCCGCTCGTCCGCGTCCAGGGCCCGCAATGTGCTCAGCTCGTGGTCGAGCACGGCCGCCACCCGGCGCACGAACGCCTCGGGCTCCTCGGCGGCGTCCGGGTACTCGGGCACCACCCGGTTCACGATCCGGTCCCGATACAGGTCGGCGGAGCGGATCCCCTGCCGCCCGGCGATCTCGGCGGCCCGCTCGGTACTGCGGTACAGGATCGCCGCCGCGCCCTCCGGAGGCAGCGGCGACAACCAGCCGTGCCGCGCGCAGATCACCCGGTCGGCGGGGAGCAGCGCGAGCGCACCGCCGCCGGAGCCCTGGCCGAGCAGCAGGCACACGGTCGGCGCGCGCAACAGCACCAACTCGGCCAGGCAGCGGGCGATCTCGCCGGCCAGACCGCCCTCCTCGGCCTCGCGCGAGAGCGCGGCGCCGGCGGTGTCCACCACCGTCACCAACGGAAGCCCCAATTCGGCGGCCAGCCGCATGCCCCGCCGGGCCTGACGCAACCCGGCCGGGCCGAACGGACCGTGCTCGCTCTGCCGGGTACGGTCCTGGCCCAGCACCACGCACGGCGCACCGGGTCCCGGACCGGCCCCGAACCGGGCCAGCACCAGGCGCAGCGCCGGCTCGCTCTCCCCCTCGCCGGTCCCACGCAGCGGGGTGACCGAGCGCGCGCCGTGCCGCAACAGCGTGCGCAGTCCCGGACGGCGCGGATCGCGCGACCGCTCCACCGACGTCCACGCCGGCACGTCGGTCGGCGGCCCGACACGGTCCTCGGGCACCGGCCCCGGCTGCGTACCGGGCGACGAGCCGACCGCCGGCTCGCCCGGCGGCAACGGCGCGGTATCGAACGCCACGCCACCGGACGGCGACTCCGAGAGCGCGGTCCCGGACGGCGCGACACCGGACAGCGGGCCCGACGGCGCGGCACCGGACCGCGCAGCATCGGGCGGCCCTCCACCGGACGCCGCGGCACCGGGCAACGGGCCCGACGGCGCACCCCCGGCCGCCGCGGTACCGACCGGCCGGCCCCACGCCGCCGCACCGGCCGAAAGCCCCGACGCCGCCGTGCCCGAGTCGAGCACGTCGAAGACCCGGATCGCGACCTGACGCAGTTCCTCCGGCGGCACCACCGCGTCGATCAGACCGTGTTCGTACAGGTTCTCCGCGACCTGGACGCCGGTCGGGAACGGCTGCTCGTGCAGCGCCTCGTACACGCGCGGGCCGAGGAAGCCGATCAGCGCACCGGGCTGGGCCGCGGTGACGTGCCCGAGCGAGCCCCACGAGGCGAACACGCCGCCCGTGGTGGGGTGGCGCAGGTAGACGAGGTAGGGCAGGCCCGCGGCGCGGTGTGCGGCCACCGCGGCGGAGATCTTGACCATCTGCAGGAACGCGACCGTGCCCTCCTGCATGCGGGTACCGCCGGAGGTGGGCGAGGCGACCAGCGGCAGGCCCTCGGCAGTGGCCCGCTCCACCGCGAGGGTGAGCCGTTCGGCGCCCGCCACACCGATCGAGCCGGCCAGGAAGTCGAACTCGCACGCGGCCACCGCCACCCGGCGGCCGTGGATCCGGCCCTCCCCGGTGACCAGCGCCTCGTCCAGGCCGGTCCGGGCGCGGGCCGCCGCCAACTCCGCCGCGTACGCCGGATCCGGTGCCGCGAGCGTGGGCAGCGGGTCGTTCCAGGCCCGGAAACTGCCCGGATCCAGGACACGTTCGATCAGATCGAGGGCCCGCACTCGCTCGGGGTGACTCATACGATCAAGCTAATGCCACACCCGGCAACGTTCACCCCGCCGCCGATGAGTCCTACCGGTCGGTACGCCGATCTGGCAGGCTGCGGGAATGGCTCCTCTCACCGCCGCGCCGCCCGCGCCCGCTCCCGCCGCGCCGCCCACCCTCGGCGCCGATCGTTCCCGCTACGACCGGGCCACCGCGCACCTGGACGCGCCGTTCGCGATCGTGGACCTGGCCGCCTACCGGGCCAACGCCGCGGATCTGGTGCGCCGCGCGGGCGGCACGCCGGTGCGCGTGGCGAGCAAGTCGGTGCGCTGCCTGCCGCTGCTGCACGAGGTGTTGGCGCTGGACGGCTTCCGCGGCGTGATGGCGTTCACCCTGCCCGAGGGACTGTGGCTGGCGAGCGAGGGAATCACCGACATCCTGGTGGCCTATCCCTCGACGGACCGCGCCGGCTATCGCCGGCTGGCGGCGGACGCCGAGGCCGCCGCGCGGGTGACGATCATGATCGACGACCCGGCCCAACTGGACCTGATCGAGCGCGCGATCGCGGACGTGCGGCCCCGCGCCGAGCTGCGGGTGTGCGTGGACATCGACACCTCCTGGCAACCGCTCGGCGGCCGGGTGCACATCGGCGCACACCGCTCGCCGCTGCACACACCGGAACAGGTGGTCGCGGTCGCCGAGGCGGTCACCCGCCGGCCGGGCTTTCGCCTCGTGGGGCTGATGGCCTACGAGGCGCACATCGCGGGCGTCGGCGACGCACCCGAGGGCCGCGCGCTCTACGGCCGGATCCTGCGCGCGATGCAGGCCGGGGCCGGTGCCGAACTGAGCCGGCGCCGGGCCGAGATCGTCCGTGCGGTGCGCGCGATCGCTCCGCTGGAGTTCGTCAACGGCGGCGGCACCGGCAGCGTCGAGCGCACCGCAGCGGAGTCCTCGATCACCGAGGTCGCGGCCGGGTCCGGGCTCTTCCAACCGCGCCTGTTCGACCACTACACCTGCTTCCGGGGCCGCCCCGCCGCGCTGTTCGCACTGCCCGTGGTGCGCCGCGCCGGACACGGCTGCGTGACCGTGCTCGGCGGCGGCTACCCGGCGTCGGGAGTGCCCGCGGCCGACCGGCTGCCCCAGCCGTACCTGCCGCAGGGCCTGTCGTACCAGCCGCAGGAGGCGGCGGGAGAGGTGCAGACGCCGCTGCGCGGCGCACCGGCGGACGACCTGCGGATCGGCGACTCGGTGTGGTTCCGACACGCCAAGGCGGGCGAACTGTGCGAGCGCTTCGACGCGTTGCATCTGGTCGAGGGCGATCGGGTGGTGCGTACGGTGCCCACCTACCGGGGCGAGGGCCACACGTTCCTGTGAGCACGAAGCGGCTTCCGGTGGGCACCCGCCCTCTCCGGTGACCACCGGGCGGTTCCCGGTGAGCGACCACCGCCTCGGTGGACACGGGGCAATCCCGCGCCGGCCTCTCGCGGTGACCACAGGGCCCCCTCCGGTGACCGCGGGGGCACGTGGCGTGCGGCGGCGACGGGGACCGACCGGCCGTTACCCGGACAAGACCCACCCGTTCGGCCCACCGCGCAAAAAACGACCCGTCGAGGGACTGTCCGGCACCACCGCGGATGGCCCACAATGCCCTTGCCGGCGCCGTATCGGCGCGGCGGTACGTCCGGCCGCTGAAAGGTCGCAGCCATGATCGCGCGCTTGGGCACGCTCGGGCAGGAACACCCCGTCACCGGGGTGACGATCTGGCGCGGCTGTGCGGTCGTCCACCTGGCCGGCGAACTGGACCTGCACAACGCCCCGTTGCTGCATCGCACGCTGATCGAGCTGATCGACGGCGGATGTCGCCGGGTGGTCGTGGACGCCACCGGCCTGAACTTCTGCGACTCGGTCGGCCTGGGTGTGCTGATAGACGCGTTCAAGTCGATGCACGCCTTCTCCGGCGAACTGCGCCTGGCCGCGCCCGATCGCAACGTCCGCGCGACGCTGCGGATGACCGGCCTGATCGATGTGCTGGGCGTGCGGGACACCCTGCAGGAAGTGCTCGACGAGTTCGCCGACTGACTATGGTCCCGCGCGCGGGCCGGCGTCGGTCCGGTGCGGCATGATCGGGCGGGTGACTGAACGTCTGATGCTCCTCGACACCGCGTCCCTGTACTTCCGCGCCTACTTCGGCGTCCCGGAATCGGTCAAGGCTCCCGACGGCACACCGGTCAACGCCGTGCGCGGCCTGGTCGACTTCATCACACGCCTGGTCGAGGACCGCCGGCCCACCCGACTGGTGGCGTGCATGGACGCGGACTGGCGACCGCAGTTCCGGGTCGACGCGATTCCCTCCTACAAGGCGCACCGGGTCGCCGAGGAGGCCGGGCCGGACGAGGAGGAGATCCCGGACACGCTCGCCCCCCAGGTACCGGTGATCGAACAGGTGTTGGACGCGCTGGGCATCCCGCGCGTGGGCGTGCCGGGCTTCGAGGCGGACGACGTGATCGGCACGCTGGCCGAACGGGCGGGCATCGCGGTGGACATCGTCACCGGCGACCGGGACCTGTTCCAACTCGTCGACGACGCACGCGCGATCCGGGTGCTCTACACCGTCAAGGGGGTGGCCGCGCACGAGGTGATCGACGAGGCCGCCGTGCTCGCCCGCTACGGCGTACCCGCCTCGGCCTACGCGGACTTCGCCACGCTGCGCGGCGACGCCAGCGACGGACTGCCCGGGGTCAAGGGCATCGGGGACAAGACCGCCGCGCAGTTGATCGGCGAGTACGGCGACCTGGCGGGCGTGCGCGCGGCCGCGGCCGACCCGGCGGCCAGGCTGACCCCGGCACGACGGGCCCGGATCCTGGAGGCGGGCGACTACCTGGACGTGGCCCCGGGCGTGGTGCGGGTGGTGCGGGATGTGCCGCTGCCGCCGCCGGCCGCGTGGGATCGGCCGCTGCCCACCGAGCCGGCCGACCCGGTCGCGCTCGACGCGCTGCGCCGGCAGTGGGGCCTGAGCGGTCCGGTACACCGCTTGCTCGAGGTGCTCACCCCCGGTCGCTGATGCCCGAAATCTCCACCTGAGGACGGCGGCCGGCCACTCGAAAGGGTCGCTCCCGAACGCGCCGGGCGCACGGGCGCCGATGTGACCCAGGTCACATCGGAAAGTTCCGGGGAAATCTGTCACGTTCACCGTGAAGCCATGTCTCCCCAGGCATGCGTACCGAGTGTGACACCACGATCACAGACCGACCCGACCGCGATCGGCTCCGCGGCGAGTGGCAACGGGTGACCCTGCGGGCCGGGTGGCCGGCCCGGGTCGCCTGGCACAGCGACGCCGTCGAGCAATGCCTGGACGCCTTCGTCCGCGGCGACCACCTGCACTCCGCGTGCCTGGCCCTGGCCCGCGACCGGGCCGCCGCCGAGATCCCGCTGGAGGTGGCGCTGGCCGAACTGGACGCACTGTTCCTGTGCGCCCTCGCCCACAGCACCCCCGGCCCGCTCGTGCAGGCCTACCTGGGCACCCGCGCCCGGGCCAACCCGCCCGGCACCCTGCCGCCCGGCACCGACCCGATCACCGAACTCCCCTCCGCCGCACTCCTCCAGCAACGACTGGCCCGGCGCGCCGCCGCCGGCGAGCACGTACGGATCGTGGTGGTGCGCCTGGAGGTGCCCGAGTCGCTGCTGTGGGGCCACCTGCGCCACCTGCTGCTGACCGCCCGACACCTGGAACGCGCACTCGGCGACCAGGCCCACGCGGTACCGCCCGGGCGACTGATGGCCCTGCTCGACGGCGACGACCCGGAGCTGCCGGACCGCCTGGACCGGCTGTGCCGGGCACCGGTCGACCCGCTGGACGGCCCCGGCGGAGTGCCCGGCGGCGCCCCGCGCATCCCGCGTTCGAGCGTGCGTTTGACCATCGCGCCGGGCACGACGGGCCGGTAGCACCCGATGAACAGGCTCTACGTACGCACGTTCGTCACCCGAATGACGCAGCGTCACACCCGCTGCGAACCACCCACCGGCACGGGCGCGGGCCTTCTGCCCCCGCGCCCGTGCCACACCACCCGCGCCGGAGCGCACTCCGGGTGCCTTGCCGGGCCCCACCGCTTCTGGACAGACCGTGTCCGGATGGTCACGATGCTGTCCGGACGATCGGGTACGGCACGGGAACAAGGGGGCAAACGGTGGCACGCGAGGACGACGCGGCGACCCCCGACCCCAGCGGCGACGGGAACGGCGCCGCCGCCGAGACGACCGGCTCGGGCGCACGTCCCCCGTTCGTCCCCGGCCAGCGCGGCGTGCATCACCCTCGGGTGTACGACGGCGAGTTCCGGCCCGAGCCGACCGCAGCCGAACCGGCCCAGCCCGGGCCGGCCGACGCCGCAGCGCCCCACCCCTTCGCGACCGGCCGGGGCGGCCCGCACCCCGACGCGGCACCGGACGCCGACACCGGCCGGGCGCCCGCACCCGAGGGCCCCCCGGACGGCGAACTGGCCGACCTGGTGCGCGCCGGCGACGGCGACGCCTACGGCCTGCTCTATCAGCGCCACGTCGGCTCGGTCCGCCGCTTCGCGCGCACCTGCACCCGCACCCCCGAGGCCGCCGACGACCTGTGCGCCGAGGCGTTCGCCCGCACGCTCCAGGCGTTGCGCTCGGGCCAGGGGCCGAAGGAGGCGTTCCGGGCCTACCTGCTCACCACCGTGCGCCGCGTCGCCGGCGACTGGACCGGGAGCAACCGCCGCGAATGGCTCACCGAGGACTTCACCGTCTTCGAGTCCGCCTGGGAGAACCAGGACCGGATGGTGAAGGCCGACGACGCCCGGCTCGCGCTCCAGGCGTTCCAGGACCTGCCCGAGCGGTCCCGGATGGTGCTGTGGCACGTGGACATCGAGGGCGAGCAGGCCGTCCAGGTCGCCCCGCTGGTCGGCGAGAACCCGGACAACGTGCGCAAGATCCTCGAGCGGGCCCGCCAGGAACTGCGTGACAACTACTTCGTGGCGTTCGCCACCGGCGGCGTCAGGGACGAGAACTGCAAGAAGTTCACCCGGCACTACGGCCGGCACATCCGCAACCGGATGGACTCCGAGAAGCGCCGGGAAAGCATCGACGCGCACCTGAGGAAGTGCAGCCGGTGCAACGAGACCTACGCGGAGATGGTCGACGTCCGCGACCGGTACGGGCCGATCGCGCTGGCACTGATCGGCATCACCGCGCCGATCTTCCTCAGCGGCACCGCCGTGGCCGCGGGCACCGCCGCGGCGGCCACGGCCGTGGCCGGCGGCATGGGCCTGGCCGTGGGCGCCTCCGGCGCGGGCGGCGTCGCGAGCGGCGTGGCCGCGGGCGCCGCCGCGGCCGGGAGCGCGGCAGCCGGCGCGGGCGTGGGCACGGCCGCGGTCAAGGGCGCGAGCCAGGCCGGCCGGACCGCCGGCCGCTCGTCGCTGATCGCGGGCGGCGTGGTGGTGGCCGTGGCGGTGGCCGCCTTCGCCCTCGTGGACACCGACAAGCCCAAGCCGAAGCACCCCGCTCCGCCGGCGGCGGCCTCCGCGCCCGCCCCCCTGCCCGCGCCGTCCACCGCCCAGACGCCTCCCCCGCAACCCTCGCCGCCCAAGCCGGAGGTCGAGCCGGCCGCCGAGCCGGCCGCCGAGCCGGCCGCGACCCCGCCGCCGCCCCGACCCACGCCCACCAAGTACCCGCCGACCCGGCCCGCCCCGACCAGGACCAAGCCGACCCGGTCGAGTCCGACCCTGGTGGCCGACAACAAGGAGTTCCGCGCCGACGACGGCAAGGTCGGCTTCAAATGCGACAACGGCGCCGGCAAATGGTGCGAGAACCCGACCATCACCGTGCCCAGCGCACTGGCCGCACCCCTGATGCGGCCCGGCTCCACCGCCCAGTGCACCGAAGTCCAGGGCAAGAACGGCTCGCACTACACCCTGTGCCGGCGCTGACCCGCCCCGGCCGGCCTAGGCCGCGCCCGCGGTGCCCGCCCACGGGGCCGCCGCCTCCAGTTGTCCGGCGAGGCGGAACAGCGTGCTCTCGTCGCCGTAGCGGCCGGCGAACTGCACACCCAGCGGCAGCCCGTCCGAGGTGTGCCCCAGCGGCACCGACATGGCCGGCTGCCCGGTCACGTTGAACAGGCTCGTGAACGCGGCCATCCCGCGCATCCCGCTCAGCGCGGCCCGCGGATCGCGGTTGGGGTCCAACTCGCCCAGCAGCGGCGGCACCACCGCCATCGTCGGCGTCAGCAGCACGTCGAAGCGCCCGGTCAGCCGGGTCACCGCCCGCCCGATCGCATGCATCTTGTCGACCGCGGCCAGGTAGCGGGCCAGCGACAACCCGCGGCCCTTGTCCACGATCAGCCGGGTGGCCCCGTCCAGATCGTCCGCCTGAAGCTCGCGCCCCAACTCGGCCAGGCGCAGATCCACCATGCGCGCCATGTGCGCGGCGCTGATCGGCGCGATCACCTCGCCCGGCCGGGTCAGCGTGTCCGGCCAGGTCACCGGCTCCACGTCGTGCCCCAGTGCGACACACAGCGCGGCGGCCTCCTCGGCGACCCGCACACACTCGGGGTCCACCAGCACGTCCGCGTCCACCGGCGTCAGGATCAGCCCGATCCGCAGCCGCCCGGGATCCGCGCCCACCTCGGCGGCGTACGGGCCCACCGGCGGCGGCGCGTGATACGGGTCGCCCGGCTCCGGGGTGCCGGTGACGTCGAGCAGCGTCGCGCTGTCGCGCACCGTGCGGGTGACCGCGTGCGCGACCGCCAGACCGCCCCACGACTCGCCGTGCTCCGGGCCGGGAGTGACCCGGCCGCGACTCGGCTTGAGCCCGAACACCCCACAACACGCGGCCGGGATCCGGATCGAACCGCCGCCGTCGGTGGCGTGCGCGACCGGCACCATGCCCGCCGCGACCGCCGCCGCCGACCCGCCGCTGGAGCCGCCCGCGCTGCGGTCGAGATGCCACGGGTTGTGCGCGGGCCCGAACAGGCCGGACTCGGTGCTCGTACCGAGCCCGAACTCGGGGGTGTTGGTCTTGCCCACGATCAGCACACCGGCCGCCCGCAACCGGGTCACCAGCGTGCTGTCGCGCGCGGCGACCGAACCCGCGAACAACCGCGACCCGTTGCTCGTGGTCATCCCGGCCACGTCGCATTCGAGGTCCTTGATCAGATACGGCACGCCCGCGAGCACGCCCGGCAGCAACCCGGCGACCGCGGCCCGGGCCTGCTCCTCGCACAACGCGACCACCGCGCCCAGGGCCGGTTCGCGCTCCTTGATCGCCTCGAAGGTGACGTCGAGCACCTCGTCCGCGGTCACCTCGCCGCGGGCGATCAGGCCCGCGAGCCCGGTGGCGTCATAGGACTGATACTCGTCGATCCGCACGGCACGACCTCCAGCGCTGGTGAACACGTCCGCCCAGCACCGTACGCGACGGTTGCCCGGCGCCGTCCGCCCCGTGGGCGGATCGGCAAAATCCGGCGCGCGGCACCGCGACCGGCCCCGCACCGGTCACCGAAGGTGCCGAGCGGTCGTTTGCTCAGCCCACCGACGAGTACGCGACCACGCCTCGGCGCAGCCCCTCGACCGCCTTGCGCGCGGTCCCGCCGACCTTGCTGTCGTCGGGGGCCGCCGCGGCGATCTGGCCCAGCACGTCGACGAGTTGCTTGATCCAACGGACGAAGTCACCGGCCGGCAGGTCCGCTTCGCCGAGCACCGCGTCCAGACTCAGCCCCGAGGCCCACGAGTACGCCGTCCAGGCGAAGCCCAGGTCCGGCTCGCGCAGGAAGTCGAGGTGGTGCTGCCCCTCCAGCGCGTCCAGGTGACCCCACAGCCGCACCATGTCGGCCAGCGCGGCGTGCGCCGCACCGCCCGGCAACTTGGGGGCCATCGCGTCGTCCGGCTGCCGTGACTCGTACACCAGCGCGGAGGCGCACGCGGCCAGCTCGGCCGGGGTCAGCTCCTCCCACAGGCCCTCGCGCAGGCACTCGGCGGTGAGCAGGTCCAGCTCGGCGTAGATCCGCGCGAGTCGGCGCCCGTCCTCGGTGACCGTGTCGCCCTCGAGGTAGTCCAGGTCGGTGAGCATCGCGCAGACCCGGTCGAAGGTGCGCGCGATGGTGTGCGTGCGGCCCTTCATCCGATTCTCGATCACCTGGGTGTCGCGCAGCAGCCGGTAGTAGCGCTCGGCCCACCGCGCGTGTTCCTCGCGCTCGTCGCAGCCGTGGCACGGGTGTTGCCGGATGGCCTGCCGCAGCCGGGTGATCTCCGGGTCGTCGGCCGCCGGCGAACGCTGCTTGCGGGCCCGCGGCTGGTCCACGTGGCCGGCCTTGCTGCGCAGCGAGGACGCCAGGTCGCGGCGGGACTGCGGATTGCGCGCGTTGAACGAGCGCGGGATGCGCAGCCGGTCGATCGCGGCGACCGGCACGGGGAAGTCGATCCCGGCCAGTCGGCGGGCCTGCCGGTCCGAGGTGAGCACGAACGGGCGCGGCCCCTCCGGACCCTGGTCGGTGCCCGGGTCCAGGACCACCGCGAGGCCCGCGTACTTGCCGGTGGGCACCACGATGATGTCACCCGGCCTGAGCTTCTCCAGCGACGCCGCGGCCTGCGCCCGACGCTGCGAGGCGCCCTCGCGGGCCAGCTCGGTCTCGCGGTCCTTGAGCGCACGGCGCAGTTGCCCGTACTCGGCGAAGTCGCCCAGATGGCAGGTCATCGCCTCGTGGTACCCGGCCAGCCCCTCCTCGTTGCGCTGCACCTGACGGGTCAGCCCGACCACCGAGCGGTCCGCCTGGAACTGCGCGAACGAGGTCTCCAGGAGCTCGCGCGAGCGGTGCCGGCCGACCTGGCCGACCAGGTTGACCGCCATGTTGTAGGACGGCTTGAAGGACGAGCGCAGCGGATAGGTGCGGGTGCCCGCGAGGCCGGCCAGGTGGCCCGCGTCGAAGCCCTGGTGCCACAACACCACCGCGTGGCCCTCCACGTCGATGCCGCGGCGCCCGGCGCGCCCGGTGAGCTGGGTGTACTCGCCGGCCGTCAGGTCGGCGTGCGTCTCGCCGTTCCACTTGACCAGCTTCTCCAGCACCACCGAGCGGGCAGGCATGTTGATCCCCAGCGCCAGCGTCTCGGTCGCGAACACCGCCTTGACCAGGCCCTTGACGAACAGCTCCTCGACGACCTCCTTGAAGGTCGGCAACATGCCCGCGTGGTGCGCCGCGATGCCGCGCTGGAGCGCCTCCAGCCACGAGTGGTAGCCCAGCACGTGCCGGTCCTCGTCCGGGATCCCGGTGGTGCGCGCCTCCACGATCGCGCGCACCTCGGCCCGCTCCGCCTCGCCGTTGAGCCGCAGGCCCGCGTGCAGGCACTGCTGGACGGCCGCCTCGCAGCCCTTGCGGCTGAAGATGAAGGTGATCGCGGGCAGCAGGCCCTCGGCGTCGAGCCGGTCGATCACATCGGCCCGGCTGGGCGTCCAGATCCGGCTGCGCACCGGCCGGGTCTCCTGACCGCGGTTGCGCCGGTAGCGGTCCTGCGGTCGGCCCGCCCGCTCGCTCTCCATCCGGCCCAGCCGGATCAGCTCGGGGTTGACCTCGGTGCGGTTCTCGTCGGTGAACAGGTCGTAGGTGCGGTTGCCCGCGATCACGTGCTGCCACAGCGGCACCGGGCGGTGCTCGGAGACCACGACGGCGGTGTCGCCGCGCACGGTGCCCAGCCAGTCGCCGAACTCCTCGGCGTTGCTGACGGTCGCCGAGAGCGAGACCAGGGTGACCGATTCGGAGAGGTGGATGATCACCTCTTCCCACACCGCGCCGCGGAAGCGGTCGGAGAGGTAGTGCACCTCGTCCATCACCACGTAGCCCAGGCCGTTCAACGCGTTCGAGGACGCGTAGAGCATGTTCCGCAGCACCTCGGTGGTCATCACGATCACCGGGGCGTCGCTGTTGACCGAGTTGTCCCCGGTGAGCAGGCCCACGTTCGCCACGCCGTAGAGCTTCTGGAAGTCGGCGAACTTCTGGTTCGACAGCGCCTTGATGGGCGTCGTGTAGAAGCACTTGCGGCCCTGTTCGAGCGCGAGGTGCACGGCGAACTCGCCGACCACCGTCTTGCCGGAACCGGTCGGCGCCGCGACCAGGACCCCCTTGCCGCTTTCCAACGCGCGGCACGCCTCGACCTGGAAGGGGTCTAGGCCGAAGGGGTACTGCTCGCGGAACGCGTGCAGACTCGTCCGTTCGTCGGCGGCCTGGCGGCGCGAGGCCGCGTAGCGCTCGGCGGGGGACATCTGGGTGTCGCGGTCCGTGCCGCGTGAAGGATCGAGAGGCATCTCGTCAAGCAGACTACCGGCCGGGACCGACGGCTGTGATCACCTTTTTTCGATCATGACATGCGGCTCGATCACGACGGCGGCTCGATCAGGGGACGTCGCCCGATCGCGCGATGCCGCCCGGGCGCGGGCCCGGCTCAGTCGCGCGCCGCGGGAGTCAGTACCCGAACCGCGTCCGGTATGCAGTCCGCGGTCAGCGGCAACGCGCCCAGCCGCTCGCCGTCGGCCCACCCGCTGAGCCCGCGCGCGCTCAGCGACACGGTCGCGGCGCGGTGGACGGTGACCAGCGGGTGGCTCACGTGCTTCCCGCTGTAGACCTTGGGGAACACCCGCAACAACTCGGCCCGCCCGCATCCGGCCACCACCGTGACGTCGAACAGGCCGTCGGCGAGGTCGGCGTCGGGACACATCCGCATGCCGCCGCCATAGGAGCGGCCGTTGCCCACCGCGATCAGGGTGGCCTCGACGTCGAAGGGTTTGCCGTCCAGCTCCAGCTCGTAGGCGATCGGCTTCAGCGCGCCCAGCTCGCCCAGCAACGCGGCGTTGTAGCGGGTCCGCCCGCGCGCCCAGGTCATCCGGTTGGCGCGCTCGTTGACCCGCGAATCGAAGCCGGTACACAGTATGGTCCCGAACCAGCGCTCGCCCGCCCGGCCCAGATCCACCGGCCGGGCGTGCAGGTCGGCCACCACCCGCGCGGCGGCGGCCACATCGCCCACGGGCAGATCCAGGGCACGCGCGAAGTCGTTCCCGGAGCCGATCGGCACCACGCCCAGCGGCGTACTCGTGCCCGCCACCGCCTGCAGCGCGGCCGCCACCGTGCCGTCGCCGCCGACCGCGACCACGGCATCCACGCCACGACGCACCACCGCGCGCAGTCGGGCGATCCCCTCCGCGGCACCGGGGGCGGACACCTGATGCGGTGTCAGCCCCCGCTCGCGGAGCAGGTCGGCGGCGACCGACGCCGCCTTCAGGCCGCGACCACGACCCGCGGTGGGGTTGACGAATACCGCTATCTCCCGAGACACAAGGCGCGAGATTAGCCCACCGGACCTCAGGTGATGTCGTCCACCCTGGCCGAGGGGCTCGGGTCCGGCTCGTCCGCGACGGCGCTCGGGCGGTCGACCGGGCGTACCGAGGTGTCCAGGACCGACGCCTCGTCGTCGTCGAGGTCGGCGCCGAACACTTCCGCGTGCCGCTTGCCGCGCCGCCGGTCGTTGAGCCAGGCCACGATCAGCGCGATCCCGTACAGGATCGTGATCGGGATGGACAGCAGGATCATCGTCAGCGGGTCCGTGGTGGGGGTGGCCACCGCGCCGAAGACGAAGATGCCCATCACCACCCAGCGCCACCAGCTGGCGAGCTGCCTCGCGGTGACGATCCCACCGAAGTTCAGCATGATCAGCACGAGCGGCAGCTCGCACGCGATGCCGAAGACCACGACCATGCGGATGACGAAGTTGAGGTAGTCGTCCAGCTGGATCTGGTTGCTGGCGTCCGTGAGCGTGAAGTCCAGGAGCACCTGGAGCGCGTGCGGCAGGATCCAGTACGAGAAGTAGGCACCGCCCAGGAACAGCGGCACGCCCACGCCGACGAAGGCCAGCGAGTACTTCTTCTCGTTCTTGTGCAGCCCCGGCGCCAGGAAGGCCCACATCTGGTAGAGCCAGATCGGTGAGGCCGCGATGATGCCGGTGGCCAGCGAGATCTTCAGGGCCATCGAGAACGGCGAGAGCACGCCCTGTTGGACCAGGACACCCTGACCACACTTGGTGACACCGGTGCCCTTGACGTTCTTGAGATCACAGACGGGGTCGACCAGGAACGCGCCGATGTCCTCGTAGAAGAACGCGGCGACGATGGTCACGACGATGATGGCCAGGAGCGCCTTGACGAGCCGATTGCGCAGTTCGCGCAAATGCTCCATCAGGGGCATGCGCCCCTCGGCGTCCTTGATCTTCTTTTGTTTCGGGCCGGACTCTCGTCCGCGCCCTGCCTTGTCAAGCACCTTGAGGGCCGACTCCTAAAAGGCGCGCGCGGATTCAGCGACGGTTGTGATCGGGCTCGCCGACCGGCCGCGCCTCGCTCACGTCGCCCGGAGCCGCCTGGATGGTGCGCGGCGGCGTCTCGGTGGACTTGGCGGTCTTGTCGGACGCGGGGGCCTCGGCCGTCCCGTCCTCCTTCATCGCCTTGGTCTCGCTCTTGAGAATGCGCAGCGAACGGCCCAGCGCACGCGCCGTGTCCGGCAGACGCTTGGCGCCGAACAGCAGCACGACGACAACCAGGATCAGGATGATCTCGGGCCAACCGAGCTTGCCAAACATAGTCAGTACCTCATTGCCGGGGCCGGGGGGTTACGGGTTCGATCGTACGCCGGTGCGTGTGACACACGTGCAACGCAATGGTGGCGAACAACTGCACCGGACGTAACCCCCAGGGGTCACGTATGCGGATCACTGTCGGTGAGCGGCCGTGGAGCGGGGGTGCGGTGCGCAATCGCGCCGCAGGGACGGGCCGCCGGCCGCATCCAGCTCGGCCGCGGCCTCGGACAGCCGGGTCGAGGCGTCCGCGACGGCCGCTCCGAGGTGACGCACGTCACCGAACAATCGCCAGGCGAACCAGCCGATGACGCCGAGTCCGGCGAGGACGAGCACGAGGAAGACAAGGACCCACGGCAACATGCGGCGACCCTAACAGCCCCCGCACCCGCCGCCGCGCCCCCGTTCAGCGTGCGACCTGCATCGACGACACCCCGCCGTCGGTGAGCAGTTCGACGATCCGCTCACCGGCCGGCCGGCGTACCGAGTCGGCGCAGGTGGGGCAGCGGAACAGGTAGAAGGACTTGTTCGGTCGGACCACCAGCCGTAGCTGATCCGCCGTCAGCTCGACGCGTCCGCAAACCGGGCAGCGCGCCGTGAACGTCGACACCGTGGGCCTCCTCGCATTCTCGGGAAGGTTGTCGTCGGTGGTACCGGAGGTGCCGCTGAGCCGCGGTCGGGGGCATGTGCCGTTTTTTGACAATCGCCGCCGGCCGCGGCGAATCAGCCGGCCTGGTCCGCGTAGGCCGCGAGCGCGGCCGAGGCGGTCCGTCGTACATCGTCCACGAGCTCCGGCGGAGAAATCACCCTGCCGTGCCCGCCCAACCGCAGCGCGAGGCGCCGGATCCCGGCCGGGTCGGGCGTGCGCAGGGTCAACCGCAGGCCGCCGTCGGCCAGTTCCTCGACCTTGTCGTAGCGGTAGTACTCGGTGACCCAACGCCCGCCGGGCCCCAGTTCGAGCACCACCTCGATGCCGTCGGCCGCGGTGGGCGCGAAACCGTCCGCGAGGTCCAGCGGCTCGATCGGCTGCGGCTCGGACGCCTCGTCCAGCAGCACCGCCTCGGCGACCCGGTCCAGCCGGAACAACCGGCGACCCTCGGCCTGTCGGCACCACGCCACCAGGTAGGTGTGCCCGTCGACCAGGACCAGCCGGATCGGGTCCACCTCGCGCTCGGTGATCTCGTCCCGGCGCGGCACGTAGTAGCGCAGCCGCAGCCGGCGCTTCTCGCTCACCGCGCGGTCCATCGTGGCGAACGCCGACTCCTGGGCCGCGTCGTCGCCCTCGAACTCGACCGTCACGCCCTCCGCGGCACGGGCGGCCTCGCCGGCGGCGTCCTCCAGCTTGGCGGTCACCCGGCCCAGCGCGACCTTGTCCCGCTCGCGCAGCCCGGACAGGCCCGCCAGCGCGCGCAGCGCCACGAGCAGGGCGAGTGCCTCGTGCGGGGCCAGGCGCACCGGGCGCACCGGGGCATCGGCGTTGTCCAGGAAGACCCGGCCCTCGAAGTCGACGTGCGGCTCCAGCAGGTCGTCGGCCATGAAGCTGGTGCCGCACATGTGCAGCGTGCCCAGGTCCGCCTCGACCTGTGCGACCGGCAGGCCGAACGCCCGCGCGACGTCGTCCAGATGCGTACCCGGGCGCTCGCGCAGGTAGGCCACCAGCGACAACAGCCGCCGGG
Organism: Embleya sp. NPDC050493; assembly: GCF_044458105.1. Lineage (NCBI taxonomy): Bacteria > Bacillati > Actinomycetota > Actinomycetes > Kitasatosporales > Streptomycetaceae > Embleya > Embleya sp. NPDC050493. The sequence goes on along the minus strand of NZ_JBITHP010000001.1, from coordinate 325,633 downwards.
TGTCGTCGATCGCGTTGCTCATCCGACCTTCACCTGTCCCGTCGCCTCTCCGGCGGCCTCGCGCAGTTGCGCAACCACGGCGGCGCGCAGATGGGGCGGCTCCAGCACGACCACGTCGGGGCCGAACTCGGCGAGCCAGTGGTGCAGCCCGTGCCCGTGGCTCAGTTCCAACTCGTCCCAGCCGTCACCGGCCGGCACCACCGCGCTCGCCCGAGCGCGCAGCGGGAACCCGGCGCCGGTGCGCACCCGGATCCGGGCGATGCCCTCGCCGCCCTCGCCGGCGAAGCGCGCGACCTGGCCGCGCACGTCCACCTTCTGCGGCACCTCGGCCTGGAACTGCTCCTTGAGCGGCTTCGGCTTGGGCTTGTCGGCGATCCGGTCGAGCCGGAACACGCGCTGCTCCTGCCGATCCCGGGAGAAGCCCACCAGGTACCACCGGCCGCGCCAGCAGCTCATCCCCCACGGCTCGACCACGCGTGGCGTGGCCTCCGCGGCGCCGGAGCGGCGGTAGGCGAACTGGATCGGACGGCGGGTGCGCAGCGCGTCCAGCAGCGGCCCGAAGGCGGGCTCGCGCGCGGTCACCCGGGGCTCGACGCTGGTCAGCGGCGCCGAGTCGATCTCGACGCCGGCGGCCTTGAGCTTGTACAGCGCGCCGGTCGCGGCTCCGGCCAGGGCGGACTGCTGCCAGGCACCGGCGGCCAGCGCCAGCGCGGCGGCCTCCTCCGGGTCCAGTTCCACCGGCGGCAGCGCGTTCTTCTCGGGGCGGATCCGGTAGCCGTCCGCCGACTCGATCAGCGGGTCGTTGGCACCGGTCTCGACGATGAAGCCGAGCTCGCGTACGTCGTCCTTGTCCCGCTCGAACATGCGGTCGAAGGCCTCGTCGGACGTGCACAGCCGATACGACTCGATCGACTGCCGCAGCTCTTCCTTCGTGACGTAGCGACGGGCGGCGAGCAGGCACATCACCAGGCTCACCAACCGCTCCTGCTTCGGAATCGCCATCAGATCCCCAGTCCCTCCCACAAGGCGCAGCCCCGACCGTACCGCGTTCGGCGCATCGGTTGGTCCCGGCCGTCGATCTGGTCCTCCGGTTCGCCCCACGGCCCCCGCCGGCGTTAGGCTGCCGGACCGTGATCACCTGGCGACGCGGCGAAGTGACGGCGATCCGACGGGCCTGGCGCGGGGCGGTCGAGCTGACCGTGGCCGTCCCGGAGCCCACCCCCGCACGGGAGTTGCGCGCGATCGCCTACCCGCACCTGACCGGCACCCCGGTGGTCGGCGACACCGTACTGCTCAACACCACCGCACAGGACATGGGCCTGGGCACCGGCGGCTACGCACTGGTGGTGGCGCTGCCGGATCGCCTGCCCGCCGACCCGCCGCCGGGACCGGGGCACGTGGTCAAGGCCCGCTACACCCCGATGCAGGCGGTCGTCCTCGGCGTGGACGAGCAGGACTCGCCGCACCACGCGACGCTGCGCGACGCGGACTCGCTGGACGGCATGCCGGTCGTGGTCGCCGACCTGCACTCCGCGCTGCCCGCGATCTGCGCCGGCATCCGTGTCGCGCGCCCGCACGCGCGGGTGGTGTACGTGATGACCGACGGCGGCACGCTGCCGCTGTGGTTCTCGATGACCGTCGACACGCTCCGCGAACACGGCTGGCTGGCGGGCTCGGTGACGGTGGGCCAGGCGCTCGGCGGCGATCTGGAGGCGGTCACCCTGCACACCGGCCTGCTCGCGGCCCGGCACGTCCAGGGCGCGGACGTGGCGATCGTCGCGCAGGGACCGGGCAATCTGGGCACGGGTACGCCGTGGGGCTTCTCCGGCGTCGCGGCGGGCGAGGCGATCAACGCGATCGCCGCACTCGGCGGCCGGCCGGTGGCCTCGCTGCGGATCTCCGACGCGGACGGGCGCGAACGCCACCAGGGTGTCTCGCACCACTGCCTGACCGCGTATGGCCGGGTCGCACTGGCCCGGGCCGACGTGATCGTGCCCGCGCTGCCGGCGGCGCTGGCAGATCGGGTCGAGGCGGACGTGGAGCCGTTGCGGGTCGGGCACGACGTGCACACGGTGTCCGTCGACGGCCTGGACGCCGCGCTGCGCACGAGCCCCGCCCGGCTGTCCACGATGGGTCGCGGCCTCGACGCGGACCACGCCTACTTCCTCGCCGCCGCCGCCGCGGGCCGCTTCGCGGGGGACCTGCTCCCGGACTGACCGGCGTGCGGCCTGCTCGTCCTCGAACAGCGGACGGGCCGGGTCGGGCGGCACTCGCGGCCCGTCCGGCGTGCCGAGGGCGCCTCGGGCCGCAGACGGCCCGGGAACGCCGAAGGCCCCGATCCGCGCGGGAAGCGCGAACCGGGGCCGAGTGGAATCCGGCTAGCCGACCTTCATCAGGTCGACCACGAAGATCAGCGTCTCACCGGGCGCGATCGCGCCGGGCGCGCCGCGGTCGCCGTACGCCAGGTGCGGCGGGATGACCAGCTTGCGCCGACCGCCGACCTTCATGCCCTGCACACCCTTGTCCCAGCCCTCGATGACCTGGCCGACACCGAGCCGGAAGTCGAGCGGGGCATTGCGGTTCCAGGACGCGTCGAACTCCTCGCCGGAGGAGAACGCGACACCGACGTAGTGCACGCTGACGTTCCGACCCGCCTGGGCGACCGGGCCCTTGCCCTCCCAGATCTCGGTGATCTCCAGGTCGGCGGGCACGCCACCCTCGGGGAAGTCGATCTCGGGCTTCGTAAGCTCGCTCACAGCTGTATCCGTATCCGTTCGAGTGCTGAATGCGGTCCCAACGTACCGGGCCGGTCGCCCGATCCGGTCATCCGGCGGGCCGTCAGGCGGCGGTGCCACCGAGCGCGTCGACGATGTCGACGACGAACACGAGCGTCGAGTTGGCCGGGATTGTCGGCGGCTTGCCCTCGGCGCCGTAACCCTTGTCGGCGGGCAGCACCATCAGCACACGGCTGCCGACCTTCTGCCCCACCAGGCCCTCGTCCCACCCGGTCACGACCTGGCCGACACCGATCTTGAACGCGGTCGCGCCGCCGTGGTCCCACGACGAGTCGAACTTGGTGCCCTTGTCGAACAGGGCGCCGGTGTACTGGGCGACCAGCGTCTGGCCCTTCTGGACCACCGGGCCGGTGCCCTCGATCAGCGGCTGCACGGTCAGCTTGGTCGGCGCGGCGGTGCCCGGCGGGATGGTGATCTCCGCGGCCTTGCCGGACTCGACCTTGGCGACAGGCAGGCCGGCCGGCGGGGTCACCGCGGTGCCCTTGGCCTCCGCCTTGGCGTCGATCGTCTTGGTCGCCTTCAGGTCCAGCATCAGCACGACGGCCTGCTTCTCCTGGGTGACCTTGGCCGGTACGACCACGAGCATCCGGGTGCCGACCTTCTTGCCGATTATCCCCTGCCCGATCTCCTTCAGGAGCTCCTGGCTGCCGGCCTGGAAGACCTCGGGGGTCTTGGTGTCGTACGAGTTGCCCGCGTCCGTTCCGTCCCAGTTCTTGCCGACGGTGTCCGCGACGACGTAGTCGTCCTTCTTGATCACGTCACCGGTGCCCTCGATGAGGATCGTCGACGTCGTCTTGTCGCCCGACTTCCCCTTGGGGATCTTGATGTCCGGCTTCTGGCCGAAGGCTCCGGTCACGACCGGTTTAACGGTTTTTCCTCCGTCGTCATCGCCACACGCGACCGCGGTGAAGGCCAGTGCGGGGACCAGAAGGAGCGCAGCGAGACGGCGCACGATGTTCCTCTGCTGAGATGGACAAGGACCGGGACACTCTATGGGACCCGGATGTCAGGACGACGTGAAGACGACAACCGCGTTCAGGCGACCTCGCGGCCGGGTCGCTTGAGCCGCGCGGCCCACCGCCCGTCCTCGCTGCGCACCGACAGCGGGATGCCGAAGCACTCGCTCAGGTTGGCGTCCGTCATCACCTCGCGGGCCGGCCCGGCCGCCACGGTCGCGCCGCGGCGCAGCAACAGCGCATGCGTCACCGCGCTGGGCAGTTCCTCCAAGTGGTGGGTGACGATCACCAGGGTCAGCCGCGGGTACTCCCGCGTGAGCGAGTCGATCGCCTCCAGGAGCTCCTCGCGGCTGGGCAGGTCCAGCGCGTTGGCCGGCTCGTCCAGCAGCAACAGTCGCGGGTCGGGCATCAGCGCGCGGGCGATCCGGGCCCGGCCGCGCTCGCCCTGCGAGCACACCGCGATCTCGCGCTCCGCCAGCCGCTCCAGGCCCAGCAGCGCGATCAGCTCGGCGGCCCGGCCACGCTCGGCCGGCCCGTACTTGCCGTACAGCGGCTGCACCGTGCCGCTCGCCCCGGTGAGCACGTAGTCGGTCACCGTCAGGTATTCGGGGATGCGCAGCGCCGCGTTGACCGCGCCCACCCGGGCCCGCACCTCACGCACGTCCACCCGGCCAAGCTGCTTGCCCAGCACCGTCACCGAGCCGTTGCCGGGAAAGCGCAGCGCGCCGGCGAGCGCCAGGATCGTGCTCTTGCCCGCGCCGTTGTGTCCCAGCAGCGCCCAGCGCTCGCCCTCGCGGACCGTCCAGTCCACGCCGACGAGCATGTCCGTGCGCCCGCCGGGCCCGTGCGCCCACACATCCACCGCGTCGAGCTCGAAGACGGGTGGAGCGATGTCCCATGTAGGTGTATCGACCATCGAGCCAGCATGCCACTCGCCCGCCCGCTCCCGGCATCGGGAGGGGGCGGGCGAGCGCTTCGTCTCACATGCCGGCCGGCGCGGGTCGAGAACGCCGACCGACATTCACCGTCGGTGCTGTGCTCACCTACGGGGTGGTGGCCTGTGGGTGCCGGCGAGCCACCCGCCGGGGCGGCTCACCTGTCGGGACGCCTCACATGCTGGCGATCAGCTTCTCCACCCGGTCGTCCACGGATCGGAAGGGGTCCTTGCACAGCACGGTGCGCTGCGCCTGGTCGTTGAGCTTGAGGTGCACCCAGTCGACGGTGAAGTCGCGCCGCTGCTCCTGGGCCTTCTTGATGAACTCGCCGCGCAGTCGCGCGCGAGTGGTCTGGGGCGGCAGCGATTTCGCCTCGAAGATCTTCAGATCGTTGCCGATCCGCTCGATCTGCCCGCGTCTCTCCATCAGGTAGTAGAGACCGCGGCGCCGGTGGATGTCGTGGTAGGCGAGGTCGATCTGGGCGACCCTCGGCGAGGACATGGGCAGGTTGTGCTTGGCCCGATACCGCTCGATCAGCTGGTACTTGATCACCCAGTCGATCTCGCGCCCGACCAGGTCCAGGTTGCCGGAGTCGATCGCGTCGAGCGTGCGCTCCCACAGGTCGAGCACCTTCTCCACGGTGCCGGTGCGGATGCCCCGGCGGTCCGCGAACTCCTGGGCCTTGGTCAGGTATTCCCGCTGGATGTCCAGCGCGCTGGCCTCGCGGCCGTTGGCGAGCCGGACCTTGCGCGAGCCGGTCATATCGTGACTGACCTCGCGGATCGCCCGGATCGGGTTCTCCAGGGTCAGGTCCCGCATGACGATCCCGGCCTCGATCATCCGCAACACCAGGTCGGTGGAACCGACCTTGAGCAGCGTGGTGGGCTCGGCCATGTTGGAGTCGCCGACGATCACATGCAGCCGCCGATAGCGCTCGGCGTCGGCATGCGGTTCGTCGCGCGTGTTGATTATCGGACGGGAACGGGTCGTGGCCGAACTGACGCCTTCCCAAATGTGCTCGGCACGCTGGCTGACGCAGTACACCGCACCACGCGGCGTCTGCAGCACCTTGCCCGCGCCGCACAACATCTGACGGGTCACCAGGAACGGGATGAGCACATCGGCGAGCCGGGAGAATTCCCCGTGCCGCGCCACCAGATAGTTCTCGTGGCAACCGTAGGAGTTGCCGGCGGAATCGGTGTTGTTCTTGAAGAGATACACGTCACCCGCGATGCCCTCTTCGTGCAGCCGCCGTTCGGCGTCGACGAGGAGGCCCTCGAGAATGCGCTCACCGGCCTTGTCGTGCACGACAAGTTCCGGCACCGAGTCGCACTCGGGCGTCGCGTATTCGGGGTGGCTGCCCACGTCGAGATACAGCCGGGCCCCATTGCGTAGGAAGACATTGCTGCTTCGGCCCCACGAAACGACTCGGCGGAAGAGGTAGCGCGCCACCTCGTCCGGGGAGAGCCTGCGCTGCCCCCGGAACGTGCAGGTGACGCCGTACTCGTTCTCCAGCCCGAAGATGCGGCGGTCCATGCGGCAACATTACGCCGACGACGTGCCGTTCCGGGACAACTCCGCGTCGGTGGTTTCCACCAAATGGATCACGTTTGAAATCAGCCGGCCCCGACCGGCCAGCAATACCAGCAATCCGAGCCCCGCGCCGACGCTCGCGACCGCGAACGCGCCCCGCGCGCCGGCCACTTCACCGGCCCAGCCGGCCAGCCCCATGCCCAGCGCCGAACCGGCCCCGATCGCCGCCACCAGCCACGCGAACGCCTCGGTCACCGTGCCGCGCGGCGCCAGCTCGTCGATCAGGGTGAACACGCAGGCGATCGCCGGCGCCAGGAACACCCCGGAGAGCACCGCGAGCGGCACCATCACCCACGGCCCGGGCACCGCCATCAGGGGCAGGTAACACACCGTCAGCCACCCCATGAACCACAACAACCGCCGGGCCGGCGGGGTCCGCCAGGCCCGCACCCCGTGCACCAGACCACCCAGCAGCGCCCCGAAGGACATCGCCGCCAGGAACACCCCGGACAGCGCGCCGGAGTCCTCGTGATCCGCGTAGGCCACGGCCGCGACGCTGAGCACACCCAGCGCGATGCCCGCCAGCGTGAATGCGACCAGGACCACGCGCAGGCCCGCCGAGCGCAGCGCGCCCGCCCAGTGCGGGGTGTGCTGCTCGCCGCGCCAGACCCGGGACGGCCGCGCGGTGGCCACGATCACGGTGCCCGCAACCCCGATCAGCCCGGTCAGCAGCACGGCCAGCTGCGCCGAGGCCACCTGCACCACGACCACCACGATCAGCGGCCCCACGGTGAACAGGACCTCCTGCGCGGCGGCGTCCAGGGCGTACGCCGCCTGCACCCGCTCGGGAGTGAGCACCGAGGGCCACAACGCGCGCAGCCCCGCCTCCAGGGGCGGCGTGGTGAAGCCCGCGACCAGCACCGAGGCCACCGCGAGCGGCAGCGGATACGCACCCACCAGCGCGAAGACCGCGTACGCCAGCGCCGAGACCACCGCCGAGCCCAGCAACACGCCGGTCTGTCCACGACGATCCATCCACCGGCCCAGCACCGGTTGCCCGGCCGCACTGGCCAGGCCGTAGACCGCGGACAGCGCGCCCGCGAGCCCGTAGCCGCCGCCGTCCGCGCGCACCAGCAACAGCACCGCCAACGCACCCATGCCGTTGGGCAATCGGCCGAACAGCGTGCCACCGAGCAACCGCGCCGCGTACGGCACCCGAAGCAGGTCCAGATAGGTCCGCATCCGCGGTACCGCCCTCCCGTGCCGCGGCCGGCACACTCTCAGCACCCCAAGTCATACGTATGACTCCCGAAGACCACTGTGCCGCCGAGCCGACACGATGGCAAGCGGGTTCTACGCTTGGCCCGCACCGTCCGCCGACACCGCCCGAGGTCCCCTTGCCGTCGCCCCAGCCCCCCGCCGGTCGCCCGACCAGCAAGGACGTCGCCAAACACGCCGGCGTGTCGCAGTCCACCGTGTCCCTGGTGCTCGCCGAGAAATGGCGCGGCCGGGTCTCCCCCGCCACCGTCGAGGCGGTCCGCGACGCGGTCGCGGCGCTCGGCTACCGGCCCAACAGCTCGGCCCGCTCGCTGCGCCTGGGCCGCACCCACACCGTGATGCTCGTCGTGCCCGTGCTCACCTCGCCGTTCTTCGGCGCCGTGCACACCGGGGCCGCGCAGGTCGCGGCCGAGCGCGACTTCGGCGTGGTGGTCTACCCCACCCGCGACGGCGTCGACCTGGCCCCGAACCCGTTCTCCTCGGCCGCCATCGACGGCGTGCTGGCCTCCTCGATGGCCGCCGAGCCGCTGGACGTACTGCGCTCGGCCGGACCCGGCACCGAGGACCTGCCGCTGGTGATGCTGGACAGCGAACCCGGGCGCGGCGTGCCGACCGTGAACGACGACGTCGCCGAGGGCATGCGCACTCTCGCCGAATACTTGGTCGGCCTGGGCCACCGCCGGGTCGCCCGACTGTGCTCCGCCGTGCAGACCTGGACCTTCCGGGCCCGGGACGCCGCCTTCCGCGCCGCACTCGGGCCCGCCGAGGTGGTCGCCGAGGCCACCGCGCCACTGACCCTGGACGGCGGGCGCGCGGCCGCCCTGACGCTGCTCGCCTCGCCCGCCCGGCCCACGGTGCTGGTGTGCGACGACGACCTCCAGGCGGCCGGCGCCTACAAGGCGGCCCGCGCGCTCGGTCGCCGGGTGCCCCGGGACGTCTCCGTCACCGGCTTCGGCGACCTGCGCTACGCACGCGTGGTCGAGCCGGAGCTGACCACCGTGCGCCTGCCCGCCGTCGAACTGGGCGCACGCGGCATGACCGCGCTGCTCGACCTGCTGGACACCGGCGACGCGGGCCCGGACGTGGTGCTGCCCGGCGAGCTGCTGGTCCGCGGCTCGACCGCACCCCCGGCGTGCGGCTGAACCCGCCGCCGGGGCCCGACACGCGTCAGGGCCCGCGTACCGACGCGGTACGCGGGCCCTGTGACGTGCGCGGGACCTACTCCTCGCCGGTCTCCGGCGTGGCCTCGGGCGCGGTCTCGGCCGCTCCCTCCTCGACGACCTCGACGGCCCCCTCGCCCGCCGGCTCCGCCTCGCCGAGCAGGCGGGTCAGCTGACCGCCCACCAGGCGCTTGAACTTGCGCTGCTGGGGCCGGGTCCGGTCCAGCGTGGCGACCTCCAACTGCGAGGCCGTGATCGAGCGCTTCTCACCGACGCCGTCGCGCGAGAGCGCGTCGACCGCGACCTTGAGCGCGGCTTCGAGGGTGAGCCCCTCGCGGTGGTGGCGCTTGAGCTGCTCGGTGATCTGCTCGACGTTGCCGCCCATGGCGACATAGTTGTGCTCGTCGGCCACCGAGCCGTCGTAGGTGAGCCGATAGATCTGGTCGTCCTCGGGGGCGCTGCCGACCTCGGCGACGATCAGCTCCACCTCGTACGGCTTCTCGCCGCCGCTGGAGAAGATCGTGCCCAGCGTCTGCGCGTACACGTTCGCCAATCCGCGGGCGGTGACGTCGTTGCGCGCGTACGAGTAGCCGCGGATGTCGGCGTAGCGCACGCCGCCGATCCGCAGGTTCTCGAACTCGTTGTACTTGCCGACCGCGGCGAACGCGATGCGGTCGTAGATCTCGCTGATCTTGTGCAGGGCGCGAGAGTAGTTCTCCGCCACGAACAGGATGCCGTCCGCGTAGGTCAGCACGACCACACTGCGGCCGCGGGCGATGCCCTTGCGGGCATAGTCGGCCCGGTCCGCCATGGCCTGCTGCGGCGACACATAGAAGGGCGTCGTCACCGTGGAGTCCTTTTCGTCGGAGCCGGTCTCGAAGGGTCGGCTGGTCGGGTCCTCGACATCGGGGTCACGTCAGCGGCGAGGTCGGGCCGTTGGGGTTGTCCATCCGGGCGTCGACCACGGTGCGGACGATCCGGCCGACTTCCTCCGAGGAGAGCCGGCGGATGCCGTCCTCGGTCACCAGGGTCACCACCGGGAAGATCCGCCGGGTCAGGTCCGGCCCGCCGGTGGCCGAGTCGTCGTCGGCCGCGTCGTAGAGCGCCTGGATGCACACCGTCACGATGCCGTCGGCGTCCAGGCCGGGGCGGTACAGCTTCTTCAGCGCGCCCCGGGCGAACAGCGAGCCCGAACCCACCGAGTGGAAGCCGTGCTCCTCGGATCGGCCACCGGTGATGTCGTAGCTGAAGATCCGCCCGATTCCGCCGTCCACGTCGAAGCCGGCGAACAGCGGCACCACCGCGAGACCCTGCATGGCCATCCCGAGGTTGCCGCGGATCATCTGCGACAGCCGGTTGGCCTTGCCCTCGAGGGACAGCGTGGTGCCCTCGATCTTCTCGTAGTGCTCCAGCTCGACCTGGAACAGCCGAACCATCTCGACCGCGAGGCCGGCGGTGCCGGCGATGCCCACGACCGAGTACTCGTCGGCCGGGAACACCTTCTCGATGTCCCGCTGTGCGATCAGGTTCCCCATCGTGGCCCGCCGGTCGCCGGCCATCACCACGCCACCGTCGAACGTCGCGGTCACGATCGTCGTGCCGTGCGGCGCCTCGATCGTCACGGGCTGCACCGGAGGCGTCCTACGCGCGGGCAACAGTTCGGGCCGGTAGGCGTCGAGAAATTCGGCGAACGAGGACGACCCGGGGGTCAGGAAGGCAGCCGGTAGACGCCCGGTGCCACGAGTGTTGGCTTCCACACGATCCCTTCCACATAGGTTGCGGCCCGGCGCAACGCGTCGGGTCGATCCTTGAACATGCCCAGTGCGGCATTGCAGTTGAAGCAGAGTACGGCTCGGACCTTACCGGTTTCGTGATCATGATCGACGTGTTCGGGCCTGGTGGCCACACAGATCGGACATACGCCCATTTGGTCGGTGAGCATGCGCTGCAGGTCGGCCTCGGTGAGGCCGTATTTGCGCATGAAGTATCCGGCTCGGCCGTCGACTTTACGACAGGATTTACAGCGTGCCGCGAGGCCGTCCCATTGTCGCGAACTTTTATGCCACTCGGAATGCGGTTTAATCTGTTCACACTTCGGACAGCGCTTGTGGCCGTCCGGCACATCGATCTTGGGACGCACCTTGTGTCCCGCGCGCTCGCGCCGGACACGATAAGAATCCGCGTCGCGCTTACGAAAGCACTCACGGCAATACCATGAAAGCCCGTCAGGATTCCTCGCGCTGCGCCTGAAATCCTGAGCAGGCTTCCACGCCTTGCAATCAGGGCATTCCTTGCCCGATTCCAAATCGGACATTTAGTGCTATTCCCCACCTTTCTGGACAAATCCCCTCACGAATTCCTCCGCATTCTCCTCGAGCACCTCGTCGATTTCGTCCAATACCGAGTCGACGTCATCCGTCAACTTCTCGTGGCGTTCCTGCACGTCGGACTGAGTCTCGGCAGTGGTCTCCTCGACCTCTTCCGAGCGCTTAGTCGCGCGCTGTTGACCGCCGCTGTCCTTAGTGGCCATGACACTCACCCCACCTTGTGATCATTTCCTTGAACCGGTGCCTATCCATTCCTCGGAGCATCCACACCCCCGATCCCGAAGGATCGGGGGTGTAAGTGCCAACGAGTGTCGGATGCCAGGTGTTCCGGAACGGGATTTATCCGTTCATTCGCTTTGTTCCCGCGAACGAACGAGGTCACCCACCCGTGAGGGCGCGGACCAGATCCTCGGCCGTGCGGCAGCGGTCGAGCAGGTCCTTCACGTGAGCCTTCGTCCCGCGCAGCGGTTCCAGGGTGGGTACCCGCTGGAGCGAGTCGTGACCCGCGACGTCGAAGATCACCGAGTCCCACGACGCGGCCGCGACCTCGTCGGCGTACTGCTCCAGACATCGACCGCGGAAGTAGGCCCGGGTGTCCTCCGGCGGCAGGTGCACGGCGCGCTGCACCTCGGCCTCGCCGGCGATCCGCTCGAAGCGGTCCTCCAGCTTGTTGTACAGGCCCTTGTCCGGCCGTACGTCGGCGTACTGGAGGTCGACCAGGTGCAGCCTCGGCGCGTCCCAGTCCAGCGCGTCGCGCTGGCGGTAGCCCTCCAGGAGCTGGAGCTTGGCCACCCAGTCCAGCTCGCGCGCGAGCGACATCGGATCGGTCTCCAGCCGGGCGAGCACCGATTCCCAGCGGTCGAGCACGTCGGTGGTGTCCTCGTCGACGTCCTTGCCGAACCGGTTCTCGACGTACTTGCGGGCCAACTCCAGGTATTCGAGCTGGAGCTGGATCGCGGTCAGTTTGCGACCGCTGCGCAGCGTGATCAGCTGCTTGAGAGTGGGGTCGTGGGAGACCTCGTGCAGCGTGCGCACGGGCTGGTCCACGGTCAGGTCGTTGCCGAGGAAACGATCCTCGATCATCGACAGGACCAGCGCGGTGGTACCGAGCTTGAGGTAGGTGGACACCTCGGAGAGGTTGGCGTCACCGATGATCACGTGCAGGCGCCGATACTTCTCGGCGTCCGCGTGCGGCTCGTCGCGGGTGTTGATGATCGGCCGCTTGAGCGTGGTCTCCAGGCCCACCTCGACCTCGAAGTAGTCCGCTCGCTGGCTGATCTGGAAGCCGTGCGCGGAGCCGTCCTGGCCGATGCCCACCCGGCCCGCGCCGCAGATCACCTGCCGGGAGACGAAGAACGGGGTCAGGTGTCGCACGATGTCGGCGAACGGCGTGGCGCGCTGCATGAGGTAGTTCTCGTGCGTGCCGTAGGACGCGCCCTTGTTGTCGGTGTTGTTCTTGTACAGCAGGATCTGCTGCCCGCCGGGCAGCTCGCCGGCCCGCCGTGCGGCCTCGGCCATGATGCGTTCGCCGGCCTTGTCCCAGATCACCGCGTCGCGGGGATTGGTGGTTTCGGGCGCGCTGTACTCCGGGTGGGCGTGGTCGACGTAGAGCCGAGCACCGTTGGTCAGGATCACGTTGGCGAGACCGACGTCCTCGTCGGTCAGCTGGCTGGAGTCGGCCAGCTCGCGCGCGAGGTCGAACCCGCGCGCGTCGCGCAGCGGATTCTCTTCCTCGAAGTCCCAGCGGGCCCGGCGGGCCCGCTGCATCGCTGCGGCGTACGCGTTCACGATCTGGGAAGACGTCAACATCGCGTTGGCGTTCGGATGTCCGGGTACGGAGATCCCGTACTCGGTTTCAATGCCCATCACACGCCGGACGGTCATGCGACCCCCTCGTCCCTCACCCGGCCGGTACCCGATCCACACTCACCGTGATCCGGGTACACCCTGGTCATGCTGCCGAGCCTATTGCCGTCGGATTGCCTTGGGGATACGGCCGGAACTATTGCCCTGTGCGGAAATGTCGTCCCGGCACGGCGCCGCGGCCCGTGTTCGACCTGAACACGGGCCGCGGCATCGGTGGTCAATCGGTACTCGATCGGGATCAGAGGTACTGACCGGTGTTGGCCACGGTGTCGATGGAGCGCCCGGCCTCGTCGCCCTGCTTGCCCGAGACCAGAGTGCGGATGTAGACGATCCGCTCGCCCTTCTTGCCCGAGATCCGCGCCCAGTCGTCGGGGTTGGTGGTGTTGGGCAGGTCCTCGTTCTCCTTGAACTCGTCGACGCACGCGGCGAGCAGGTGGGCCACCCGGATGCCCTTCTGGCGGTGTTCCAGGAAGTCCTTGATCGCCATCTTCTTCGCGCGGCCCACGATGTTCTCGATCATCGCGCCGGAGTTGAAGTCCTTGAAGTACAGGGTCTCCTTGTCACCGTTGGCGTAGGTGACCTCCAGGAAGCGGTTCTCGTCGTTCTCGGAGTACATCCGCTCCACGGCGACCTGGATCATGCCGGTGACGGTGGCGGCCCGGTTGCCGCCGTGTTCCACCAGGTCGTCGTCGTGCAGGGGCAGCGAGACCTTGAGGTACTTGGCGAAGATGTCCTTGGCCGCCTCGGCGTCCGGACGCTCGATCTTGATCTTCACGTCGAGCCGACCCGGTCGCAGGATGGCCGGGTCGATCATGTCCTCACGGTTGGAGGCGCCGATCACGATGACGTTCTCCAGGCCCTCCACGCCGTCGATCTCGGACAGCAGCTGGGGGACGATGGTGTTCTCCACGTCCGAGCTGACGCCCGATCCTCGGGTGCGGAAGAGCGAGTCCATCTCGTCGAAGAAGACGATGACGGGTGTGCCCTCGCTGGCCTTCTCGCGGGCCCGCTGGAAGACCAGGCGGATGTGCCGCTCGGTCTCGCCGACGTACTTGTTGAGCAGCTCGGGGCCCTTGATGTTGAGGAAGTAGCTCTTGCCCTGTTCGTTGCCCTGGGCCTCGGCGACCTTCTTCGCGAGCGAGTTGGCCACCGCCTTGGCGATCAACGTCTTGCCGCAGCCGGGAGGGCCGTAGAGCAGGATGCCCTTGGGCGGGCGGAGCTCGTGCTCCTTGAACAGGTCGGGGTGCAGGTAGGGCAGCTCGACCGCGTCCCGGATCATCTCGATCTGGTTCCGCAGACCGCCGATCTTGGTGTAGTCGATGTCCGGGACCTCTTCGAGGACCAGCTCCTCGACCTCGCTCTTGGGGACCCGTTCGTAGACGTAGCCCGATCGCGAGTCGAGCAGCAGCGAGTCCCCCGCACGCAGCGGGGAGTCCAGGAGCGGTTCGGCGAGGCGCACCACGCGCTCCTCGTCGGTGTGCCCGATGACCAGCGCTCGTTCGCCGTCCTCCAGCAGCTCCTTGAGCATCACCACGTCGCCGACGCGCTCGAACTCCATCGCGTCGACCACGTTCATGGCCTCGTTGAGCATGACCTCTTGGCCACGCCGGAGTTCGTCGAGTTCGATGTTGGGGCTGACGTTCACCCGGAGCTTGCGCCCACCGGTGAAGATGTCCGCCGTGCCGTCCTCGTTGGCCTGTAGGAACACGCCGAACCCCGAGGGGGGTTGGGCGAGTCGGTCCACTTCCTCCTTGAGGGCCACGATCTGGTCGCGGGCCTCCCTCAAGGTCGCGACCAATCGCTCGTTCTGTGTGGTCATGCCGGCCAAGGACGTCTGGAGATCGACGACCCGCTCCTCGAGCAAACGGCTCTGGCGCGGTGAGTCGGCGAGCTTGCGACGCAGGACGGCGACTTCCTGCTCTAGAAAAGAAACCTGGCTTACGAGGTCGTCCGTACCCCGAGCCGGCCTCCCACCACCACGGTTCATGTCGTCGTCGTGGACTGCCACGGCCCTCACCTCCTCCTGGGAGCTGCGACGTCTCCGACCCTACCTACGGCAGGAGGGGTTGAAACCCCTTGATCAGCAAGACTGTCCGGGCGTGTCCGATCTTCACCCGTGCGATTGCCCCCACGCTTGTGAGGATCAGATACCCACCTCATCACCTCGGGAAGCAGGCGCGAGTAGGGTCTGTCGAGCGCGTGTCGATACGAATCGGTGAAGAGTGAGGCCCCATGTCCGCAGAAAACGAACCCCTCGAGGTCTGGATCGATCAGGATCTCTGCACCGGGGACGGCATCTGCGTCCAATACGCGCGAGAGGTTTTCGAGCTGGACATCGACGGGCTGGCGTACGTCAAGGGTGCCGACGACGAGCTGCGCACCGAACCGGGAGCGGTGGTTCCGGTGCCCGGGTCGTTGCTCCTGGAAGTGATCGACGCCACACGCAAGTGCCCGGGCGAGTGCATCCACATGCGCCGGATTTCCGACGGCGTCGAGGTGTTTGGCCCGGACGTGGCCTGAATTCCGCTTCGTACACCGGTGTTTGGCGACGCGTCAGATTCGCTGGGCACCGAGCGGGGTCAGTCGCCAACGAAGCGTCGCGTCCAGATCGGGGCAACAGCGGGGCCCGTCGGGGACGGACCAGCCCTGGGTGCGGGCGGTGATCGTGTCGCCGCTGCGCGTGACATCGCTCACCAGGAGGCCCTCGTCGATGTCGAGCAGGGTGGCCACCAGTCGCGGTGGGCCGGTGTCCGCGTCGCCGTAGGCCAGCAGCGCCGCAGGCGGGCTGCCGGAGCCGGCCGCGCACTCGACCCGGACCACGGTGGGACCCGTGGGGTCGGTCAGCACGGTCTTGATCCGTGTGCCCACGCCCGGGCAGTCGAGCGGGAACGCGACATTCGCAAGCTCCGCCTCGGTGGGGCCGGCGGCGATTCGGCTGCGGCTGCCGGCGAGCGGCACGGTCTGCGCGGCTCCGGGGGCGGGGCCCACCGATCGGCCCTGGTCGGACGTTTCCGCGGTGTGCTCGCCCGGTTGGATGGTGCGCGGCGCGGCCGGTGGGTCCTGTGGGTTGGTGCGGTGCCTGGCCGGTGCGGTGACGCCGGGTATGCCACCGTCCAGCGAGGCCGCGGCCCAGATCACCAGGCCGGTGCCCACGATGAAGACGAACACGACGGCCGCGGCGGCGAAGGCGATGCCGTTGCGTACGTCGGGGACCTCGACGTGCCTGGGCGCGGAGGTGTCGGGTGGTGCGTCGGTGGTCACGAGCCCGCGGGTACTGTCGCCGCGCGCGGGCCGGGTCTCGAAGTGATCGTCCGCCACGGTGGACGACCCTATGCGGCGGGCCGGGCCCTGGTATAGAGTCCCGGCCCGCCTTGTCTCAACCATTGCCTGACGATGGGTCAGGATTCCAGCGGGGCTCCGGCTTCCGCGCCCGGGCCGGCGTAGTCGTCGCCGTAGGAGCCCTTGGAGGGGCGGCGCCGGCGCAGCGGCGGCTCGACGCCGTCGGCGAGGCGTCGGGCGGTGACCAGGAAGCCGGTGTGGCCGATCATCCGGTGGTCGGGGCGGACCGCGAGGCCTTCGACGTGCCAGGAGCGGACCATCGACTCGAACGGCTGCGGCTCGGTGAAGCAGTTCATCACGCGCATGGTCTCCACGGTGCGCGAGAGCTGCGTGGTGGTGGCCACGTAGCAGCACACCAGGCCGCCGGGGGCGAGTGCCTTGTAGACCGCGTCCAGGCATTCCCAGGGGGCGAGCATGTCGAGGATGACCCGGTCGACGTCGGTCTCCACGAGGTTGTCCTGGAGGTCGCCGACGGTGAGCTTCCACGCGGGGTGCGGGGCGCCGAAGTAGCGCTCGACGTTCTTGCGGGCGATGTCCGCGAAGTCCTGTCGACGTTCGTAGGAGGCGAGCTGCCCGGTGTCGCCGATGGCGCGGAGCAGGAAGGTGCTCAGCGCGCCGGAGCCGACGCCGGCCTCGACGACGCGGGCGCCGGCGAAGATGTCGGCCATCGCGAGGATCTGGCCGGCGTCCTTCGGGTAGATCACCGCGGCACCGCGGGGCATGGACAGGACGAAGTCGGGGAGCAGAGGTCGCAGCGCCAGATAGTCGGTGTTCCCGGTGGACCGTACGACGGTCCCTTCGGGAGCGCCGATCAGCGCGTCGTGTTGAAACGAGCCCTTGTGGGTGTGGAACGCCTTGCCCGCTTCGAGCGTGAAGGTGTGGTGGCGGCCCTTGGGATCGGTCAGCTGAACCTGGTCCCCGACCTGGAAGGGTCCGCGCCTGCGCGCGGCACCGGTCGGTTCGGACATGGGGGTCAGCCTAGTCGGTCGGGGGCGACGCTCCGACGCGTGGGTGCGGGCCCGTGGGGGTCAAACCCGGACTCGGTTGCATAGCATCTTGGACGTGACTGATTCGAGCAGGCCGCAGGGACGCAGGATGCGGCAGGGCGAGGCCCCGCGCCGGGAACCGAGGCGTGGCCTGCTCATGGGGCGCCCCTTCGGGGTGCCGGTCTATGTCGCGCCGACGTGGTTCGTGATCGCCGCGGTGATCACGGTGTTGTTCGCGCCGACGTTCGAGAGCCTGTTCCCGGATCTGGGTCCGTGGCGGTTCGTGTTGTCGTTCGGCTTCGCGGTGCTGTTGTACGTGTCGGTGCTGGTGCACGAGTTGGCGCACGCGGTGACGGCGCTGCGGCTGGGCCTGCCGGTGCGGCGGATCACCATCCAGTTCCTGGGCGGGGTGTCCGAGATCGACAAGCCGGAGACGGCCCGGCACGAGTTCCTGGTGTCGGCGGCGGGTCCGGCGCTCTCGCTTGCGCTCGGTGGCGGGTTCTGGGTGATCGGCCTGGCCCTGGACGTGGACACGTTGGCGGGGCGCATGGTCGCGTTGCTGGCGGTGTCCAATCTGCTGGTGGCGGCGTTCAATCTGCTGCCCGGGTTGCCGTTGGACGGTGGCCGGATGTTGCGGGCGGTGGTGTGGCGGGTCAGCGGGCGGCCGTTGGCCGGCACGATCGCCGCGTCCTGGGCCGGGCGGGTACTGGCCGTGGTGGTGCTGATCTCGTCGGTGCTGTGGTCGCTGGGTGCGGACGCGGGGGCGCGCACGTACACGTTGATCTTCGGTGCTCTGGTGGCCGGATTCATGTGGGCGGGCGCGGTGCAGTCGCTGCGCGCGGAGCGGCTTCGGGAGCGGTTGCCGGAGTTGCGGGTGCGGTTGTTGACCCGGCGGGCGATTCCGGTGGCGGCGGATGTGCCGTTGTCGGAGGCGCTGCGGCGGGCGCACGAGGAGGGCGCGCGCGGGTTGGTGGTGGTGGACCGCGGTGGGGATCCGGTGGCCCTGGTGCGCGAGTCCGCGGTGCTGGCGACGCCGGAGCATCGCCGACCGTGGGTGGCGGTGGGGCCGTTGGCGCGGGATCTGGTGCCGGGGATGAAGGTGGGCGCGGATCTGGCCGGGGAGGACCTGCTGGTGGCGATGCGGGCGGCGCCTGCGAGTGAGTACCTGGTGGTGGAGCCGGACGGCGGGGTGTACGGGGTGCTTTCCCGGACGGATGTCGAGCATGCGTTTTTGGCCATGATGCGGGGTTGAGGGCGGGACTCTCGGCCTCATTCGCCGGCCGGGCTGAGGGGTTTGCCCGGCCGGGCTCGGTGGTGTGTTCGGTAGAGGCTCGGCGCCGGGGGTCAGGGGGTTGGGGTGATGGTGAGGATGTAGCGGCCCGCTTTCGTGGTGGTGATGCGGGCCGTGTTGTTGCGGGTGTCGGTGCGGGTGTGGCCGGGGCCGGTGACGTGGACGGTGGGGGGCTTGGCGTAGACGTCCTCGGGGAGGACGATCTCGGTGGGGCCGTCGGCGTCCCGGCGGGTGGTGAAGGTCAGCGTGTAGGTGCGGGTGTCCGGGTCGTAGCGGTAGCTCTCCGGGTTGCCGGCCACGGCGCGCGCGTAGGGCTGTACCAAAAGTTTGTTGTTGGGCTTCATTCGGCCGGCGGCGTCCAGGGTGCAGTAGCCGCCGCCGTTGCACCATTGCCAGCCGGCCCAGCCGCTGCCGAATCGGTCCATGGCCGCGGTCATCCGCTTGTAGAACAGCGGGATGTTGGGCAGCGACTGGTCGGGCGGGCCCCACTCCCCCACGATCACCGGGAGTTTGTTCGCCTTCGGGTAGGCGCTGATCGCGGCCTCGTAGTTCTCGATGAAGCCGCCGTCGGGGTCGTAGTCGGCTCCGGTCTCCATCGCGCTCTCGTAGAAGTGCGGGGCGTAGGCGACCTTGTCGTCGGTGATCGGGCCGAGCGCGGTGGGCAGGCCGAGGCCGACCACGGGGGTGGGTTCGACGAGGATCCAGTTGCGTTGGTCGACCAGGCGGATGGCGTCGGTGAGCCGGTTCCACGTGTCGGTGATCTGCGTCGATTCGAGCCGGGCGGCGGCGGTGGGGATGTCCTCGCCGTCACGGAAGCGGCCCATCGGTTCGTTCATCAGGTCGTAGCCGAGCACGGCGGGGTGTCGGCCGAAGGCCGCGGCGACCTTGATCCACATCGCGGCGTGCGCGCGCTGGAGGTCGCGGTCCGCGTAGAGGTGGTCGAACGCGGCCTGCACGCCGGGTGTGTAGTACTCGGCGAACCAGTCGCCGGGGACCGGCTCGTACGGCAGGCCCTCGTCGCGGGTGGTCCATTCCGGGTTGCCCCGGTGGTCGTTGAAGTACGGCCCGTAGATGTCCTGGTGGGCGTCCAGGACGACCTTGATCCGGTATTTGTCGGCCCAGCCCAGGATCCGCTCGATCCGGGCCAGGTAGTCGCGGCTGTACCGGCCCGGGCGCGGTTCCAGGTCGTCCCAGAAGAACAGCACGCGGGCCAGGTTGAAGCCGCGTTCGGACAGTTCGCGGAACTGGGTCTCGGTGACGTTCTTGAACGCGTCCGCGCCGCGGTGGTCCTTGTCGCCGATGTTGAAGCCGCGCCACTGGGTCGCCCGGCCGTGCTCGTCGGCGATGAAGGTGCGGTCGCCGACGGTGACCTTGTCCGGTGTGCGGCCGTGCCGGTCGCCGTGCGCGTATGCGGGCGCGGGCAGGCTCGCCAGGAGCAGGCCGGCGGCGATCGCGGCGGCGTGTGTGCGGGGGCGGGTGAGGACGCGCATGGGGCCTCCGTCGAGGTGCGGAAGGGGGTGCCTGGGACTCGCGGTGCCGGGACTCTACTGAGCGGTAGCAGCGATTGACAGGGGTGCGCGGCCCCTCGGGTGCACAGGGTGTCGCCCCACGCGCTTAGGGTGGTCGGCATGAGCGTCAGCCCCTCCGAAACCACCTCCGCCGAGGAATCCTCCGTCGTCGGGCCCGCGGTCGAGACCACGAGTGTCGTGGTGCCCGCTCCGGCCGGCGAGCGGGCGCCGCGGCCGCCGGTGTCGTTGTCGCCGTCCCGGGCCGCGGACTTCATGCAGTGTCCGCTGCTGTATCGGCTGCGGGTGATCGACAAGCTGCCGGAGAAGCCGAGTGCGGCGGCCACCCGCGGCACGGTGGTGCACACGGTGCTGGAGCGCCTGTTCGACCTGCCCAGCGGCGAGCGCACCCCGGAGCGGGCGTTGGCGATGGTGCGGCCGGCGTGGGACGAGTTGTTGGCCGAGCGGCCGGAGCTGGCGGAGTTGTTCGGCGCGGACGCCGCGAGCCTGGGCACGTGGTTGCAGGACGCGGACAAGCTGGTCGAGCGCTATTTCACGCTGGAGGATCCCAACCGGCTGGAGCCGGCCCGGCGGGAGCTGTATGTGGAGACGACGCTGGACGACGGCCTGGTGCTGCGCGGGATCGTGGACCGGCTCGACGTGGCGCCGGCGGGCGATCTGCGGGTGGTGGACTACAAGACGGGCAAGGCGCCGTCGCCGATGTTCCAGGACAAGCCGCTGTTCCAGATGAAGTTCTACGCGCTGGTGTTGTGGCGGCAACACGGGCGGGTGCCGCGTCGGTTGCAGCTGGTCTATCTGGGCAGCGGCGACGTGATCACCTACGACCCGGACGAGGGCGAGTTGTTGGCGGTGGAGCGCAAGTTGCGGGCGCTGTGGCAGGCGATCGACCTGGCCACCCGGACGGGTGAGTGGCTGCCTCGGAAGTCCAAGCTGTGCGGGTGGTGCGATCACCGGGAGGTGTGCCCCGAGTTCGGTGGCACACCCCCGGTGTATCCGCTGCCGGTGGTGCCGGCGTAGGTCCCCTGCGCCGCTCCCCCGCCGGCGGCCCGGCGGGGGTCAGATCGCGCCGGGGCGGACCAGGCCGCTCTCGTAGGCGTAGACGGCGGCCTGGACCCGGTCGCGCAGGCCCAGTTTGGTCAGGACGTGGCCGACGTGGGTCTTGACCGTGGTCTCGCTGACGTAGAGTTCGGCGGCGATCTCGGCGTTGGACATGCCGCGGGCGACCAGCCGCAGCACCTCCACCTCGCGTTCGGTGAGCATCGCGAGCGTGTCGGGGGTGGGGTCCTCGGCGGAGGGCAGGCGCGCGGCGTACATGTCCAGGAGCCGCCGGGTGATGCTGGGCGCGAGCAGCGCCTCGCCCTCGGCGATCACCCGGATCGCGGTGACCAGGTCGTCGGCGGGCACGTCCTTGAGCAGGAAGCCGCTCGCTCCCGCGCGCAGCGCCTCGACCACGTACTCGTCCAGGTCGAACGTGGTGAGCACGAGCACGCGTGCGGTGTTCTCCCCGTCCCGGCCGGAGCCGGCGATCCGCCGGGTGGCCTCGACGCCGTCCATGCGGGGCATGCGGATGTCCATCAGCACGACGTCGGGCTGTAGGGCGCGGACCTGTTCGACGGCCTGTTCGCCGTCGGCGGCCTCGCCGACGACGGCGATGTCGGGCTCGGCCTCCAGGATCATCCGGAAGCCGGTGCGCAGCAGTGGCTGATCGTCGACCAGGATGACGCGGATCGTCATGGGCGGGTCTGCTCCAGTCGGTCGGGGGCGGCACCGTCCGGCGGGGCGGCGGTGTCGGCGGTGTTCGTGGTGGACAGGGGGATGCGCGCGAGGACCTCGAAGCCGTCCTGGGCCCGTGGTCCCGCGTACAGGCGTCCACCGTAGAGGGAGACCCTCTCACGCATGCCGAGCAGGCCGTGTCCGGTGCGGTCGCCGGTGGCCACGGTGCTGCCGCCCCGGCCGTCGTCGGCGACGCGCACGAGCAGTTCGCTGCGGCTGTAGCGCAGCAGTACCCGGGCCTCGGCGGGGCCGGCGTGCTTGAGCGTGTTCGTGAGCGCTTCCTGGACGATCCGGTAGGCCGCCAGGTCGATGCCCGGTGGGAGTGCGCAGGGGGCGCCTTCCAGGGACAGTTCGACCGGGAGCCCGGCCTCGCGGACCTGGGTGACCAGCGTGTCGAGCTGGTCCAGGCCCGGCTGGGGCGCGTTGTGGCCTTCGTTGGGGCCGCCCACCGCGTCGGTGGTGTCGCGCAGGATGCCGACCAGGCGGCGCATCTCGACCAGGGCACCCCGGCCGGTCTGTTCGACCGCGGCCATCGCCTCCTTGGCCCGGTCCGGGTTGCGCGCGACCATGCGCTGCGCGGCGGAGGCCTGCACGGTCATCACCGAGACGTGGTGCGCGACGACGTCGTGCAGCTCGCGGGCTATGCGGCCGCGTTCCTCGGCGATCGCGGCCCGGGTGTCCGCCTCGCGGGTGCGCTCCAGGCGGTCGGCGCGGGCTTCCAGCTCGGCGGTGTAGGCGCGTCGGAAGCCGACGCTGCGGGCGAAGGCCCAGACCGCGAACATCGCGGCCAGGTTGGCGACCAGGTCGAGGAAGACGATGTCGCTGTTGCGCATCAGCAGCCACACGACGGTGGCGCTCTCGGTGAAGGCCAGTGCCACCGCGGCGGGCACGCGGGAGCGGCCGACCGCGACCGCGTACAGCGCGACGATCTGGCCGAGCCCGGCGCCGGCGGATTCGTAGTGCGAGCCGGCCAGGATCAGCCCGGCGACGCTGACCCAGATCAGCACGCGCAGCGAGTGGGCACTGCGCCACAACAGCGGGAAGGCGGTGAGCAGCGCGAGCAGGACGCCCCACACGTCCGGTTCGCGGACGTCGCGCATGCCCAGTTCGTGGAAGTACAGGCCGCCCACGGCGAAGACCGCCAGGAGCAGCACCAGGGCCACGTCGAGCACGGTGGGGCGCGGCCACGGTTGGCGTGCGTCGCGGCCGAGTTCCCGGACGATGTCGGCGAGGCAGGCGCGTGCTCGGGCGAGCCCGGGCAGGCATTCGCCGGCTGCGGGTGGGGCTGGGGTCCCGGCGGGGGTGTCCGGGTCGGGGGTCACTGCGCGCACACCCTTACGGTAGGGCCCCCGGCCGGGGGTTTTGACCCCCTGGGGGCCCGGTCTCGTCCCCTGGGAGGAGCGGTGGGCCGATCTCCTCCTGCGGGCGGAGCCGCGGTCCGTACTCAACGGTCTGGCGGGAGGGGCGAGGGGGTGCGGAGAACACGAGGGACTTCCCTGAAGCCCTGGTCTTCCCGATCGCCAACACTGGACAACACACGGGGAACCCGGAAACGGGAATCCCGGGGATGTACTACGGGGGTAGTACGGGGGTCCGAGCCCTTCGGGGTTCGGGCGGAGCACGGCCGACCTCTCGGCGGTCACGGGGACGGGGGAAACCGCCGCCGGGAGGTCGAGCAGGACCGACGGGGATGCAGTACGGGTCGGAGCACGGGGGCTCCGGCACGGGGGAAACGCAGTACACGGGGAAAACGCAGTAACGCAATACACGGGGAAAACGCAGTACGGGGGAAGCACGGGGATGTGGGAGCGGGCGGGCCTTCGGGCCCGTCCGCTCCCGCCCGTTTGTGCCGGTCGACCGGCGGCGGGTGGCCCCCGGGGGGCGCGGGCTCAGCGTGCCACGCGGGCCCGGACCAGGTCGCCCAGGAAGTCCAGGTCGACCTCTTCGAGGGATTCCACGACGGTGCGCGTCGGCGCGGCCGGGATCGGCGTCATGCTGGGCACCGCGAGTACGGCGCAGCCGGCCGCCTCGCCGGAGGCGATGCCGGTGGGCGAGTCCTCGACGACCACGCAGGCCCACGGCTGGGCGCCGAGCCGGCGGGCCGCGGTCAGGTACGGGTCGGGGTGCGGCTTGGTACGGGCGATCTCGTCGCCGGCCAGGGTGAAGCGGAAGTGGTGGGCGCCGATGGAGGGCAGCACCGCGTCCACGATCACTCGCTGGGAGGCGGTGACCAGTGCGCAGGGCACGCCTGCCTCGTCGACCTCGGCGAGCAGCCGCTTGGCGCCGGGGCGCAGGTCCACGCCGTCGCGCAGCGCGGCGACCATGCCGGCGTTGATCCGGCGTTCGAGTTCGGCGGGGGCGACGTCGAGGCCGGAGACCGAGAGCAGGTAGGCGACGGCGGGCTCCATCGGGCTGCCGAGCAGGTGTTCGGCGTGCTGCGCGGTGAGGGTGAAGCCGAGGTCGGCCATGACGGCGGTCTCGGTGGCGAACCAGTTGCGTTCGGTGTCGACCAGGGTGCCGTCCATGTCGAACAGGACCGCCGCGAGGCCGTGGCCCGGGCGTGATCCGGTCGTGGTCGTGAGCGCTGCCGTCATCGTGTGGCCGCCTCTCCCCCGGTACGGGAAATCGTGGTGTGGATGGGGTGGGTGAATCTCCTCACGCGGGTTCTCCATGGGGTCGGATCCGCCGGTTGGCTCCGGCGGGTCCTCGATTGTGCGGCGCCGTCAGGGATTGGGCAACCGCCGAACGGGGTCGTATGCGGAAACGGTGACCGAAGCGGTCACGGCGAGTGGGTCGGCCAGGTCCGCGATGGCGGAGCGCAGCCGGGCGGGGTCGGTGTGCCAGGCGCTGGGGCCCATCGCCACCACGCCGGCGATCGCGGTGTGGTCGAGCGCCATGGTGAAGGTGACGCTCTGCCGTGCGCGCACGGTGAACCACGGCGCGAGCTTGGCGTCGATGCGTGTCTGCTTGTCGGCGTCGACCTGGAGCAGGTCGAGTGCGGGCACCAGCTCGGCCAGGTGGCCCGCGGTGGGTGCGGCGACCACGAGGGTGCCTTCGGGGGCCAGGATCCGATGCAGTTCGGGCGGGTTGCGCGGGGCGAACACGTTGAGCACTCGGGCTGCGGCGCCGGTGCGCACCGGCAGGGGGCGCCACGCGTCGCATACGGCGGCGCCCATCCGCGGGTGGGCGCGGGCGGCCCGGCGCAGCGCGTATTTGGAGATGTCCAGGGCCAGTCCGTATCGGCCCGGTAGTGCGTCGAGCACGCGCGCGAGGTGGTGTCCGGTACCGGCGCCGACGTCGACGAGGGTTCCGGGGGCGGCGTCGGCGCAGGCGGCGGTCAGCGCGTCGGCGATCGGGTCGTAGTGGCCCGCGCCGAGGAAGTCGACGCGGGCGGCGACCATGGCGGCGGTGTCGGCGGTGCCCACCGAGCCCGTCCCGGTGAGCAGGTTGACGTAGCCCTGTCGGGCGATGTCGAAGGTGTGTCCGGCGGCGCAGCGCAGGCCGGCTGTGTCTCCCGCCAGGTCCGCGCCGCAGTGCGGGCAGGCGAGGGTTTCCACGACGTCGCCGAGCATGTGCCTCGTTCGTGCCGCCGGTGCGGCCGGGGCGGGTGTGGCCCCGGCCGTGGCCGGTTCGGATGGGTGGGGTGGGTCAGCGGGCGTTGAAGTAGTTCGCCTCGGGGTGGTGCAACACGATCGCGTCGGTGGATTGTTCCGGGTGCAGCTGGAACTCCTCGGACAGCTCGACGCCGATCCGCTCCGGCTTCAGCAGCTCGGTGATCTTGGCCCGGTCCTCCAGGTCGGGACAGGCGCCGTAGCCGAGCGAGAAGCGCGCGCCGCGGTAGTGCAGCTTGAGCATGCCGTCCAGGTCGTTCGGGTCCTCGCCGGCGAAGCCGAGTTCGGCGCGTACCCGGGCGTGCCAGTATTCGGCCAGTGCTTCGGCGAGTTGCACGGACAGGCCGTGCAGTTCGAGGTAGTCGCGGTAGGCGTTGTCGGCGAAGAGCTTGGCGGTGGCGTCGGACAGGCGCGGGCCCATGGTGGCGATCTGGAAGCCGACCACGTCGATCTCGCCGGATTCCTCCGGGCGGAAGAAGTCGGCGAGGCACAGGTGCCGGTCGCGGCGCTGGCGCGGGAAGCTGAAGCGGGTGCGCTCGTTGCCGGCGTCGTCGAGCACGATCAGGTCGTCGCCCTTGGACACGCACGGGAAGTAGCCGTAGACCACGCCGGCGTCGAGCAGGTTGTCGGTGACGATCCGGTCCAGCCAGTAGCGCAGCCGCGGGCGGCCCTCGGTCTCGACGAGTTCTTCGTAGGAGGGTCCGTCGCCGCCTCGGGTGGGCTTGAGGCCCCACTGGCCCATGAAGGTGGCGCGTTCGTCGAGCCAGGAGGCGTAGTCGTGGAGCTGGATGCCCTTGACGACGCGGTCGCCCCAGAACGGCGGGGTGGGCACGGGGTTGTCGATCGCCACGTCCGAGCGGGCGGGCATTTCCTCGGGTTCGGTTTCGATCACCTTGGCGGCGGCCACCTTGCGCCGGCGCAGCGCGGGCAGTTCCGCGCCGGGTACGCCGCGCTTGACGCCCATCAGGGCGTCCATCAGGCGCAGGCCCTCGAAGGCGTCGCGGGCGTAGCGGACCTCGCCGGCGTAGATGTCGTAGAGGTCCTCTTCGACGTAGGCGCGGGTGAGGGCGGCGCCGCCGAGGATGACCGGGTAGCCGGCGGCCAGGCCGCGGGTGTTCAGTTCCTGGAGGTTTTCCTTCATGATCACGGTGGACTTGACCAGGAGGCCGGACATCCCGATCACGTCGGCGCGGTGTTCCTCGGCGGCTTCCAGGATGGCCGAGACCGGCTGCTTGATGCCGATGTTGACCACGTTGTAGCCGTTGTTGGACAGGATGATGTCGACCAGGTTCTTGCCGATGTCGTGCACGTCGCCCTTGACGGTGGCCAGCACGATGGTGCCCTTGCCGTCCTCGCCCTCGACCTTTTCGATGTGCGGTTCCAGGTGGGCGACGGCGGACTTCATCACTTCGGCGGACTGGAGTACGAAGGGCAGCTGCATCTGGCCGGAGCCGAACAGTTCGCCGACGACCTTCATGCCGGCCAGGAGCGTGTCGTTGATGATCACCAGGGCGCTGCGCTCGCGCAGTGCCTCGTCCAGGTCTTCTTCGAGGCCGGCTCGCTCGCCGTCGATGATCCGGCGTTCCAGCCGCTCGTTCAGCGGCAGCGCGGCGAGTTCCTGGGCGCGGGTGGCGCGCACCGACTTGGCGTCGACGCCCTCGAACAGTTCCAGGAAGCGCTGGAGCGGGTCGTAGCCCTCGCGGCGGCGGTCGTAGACCATGTCGAGGGCGACCTCGCGCTGTTCCTCGGGGATGCGCGCCATCGGCAGGATCTTGCTGGCGTGCACGATCGCCGAGTCCAGGCCGGCTTCGATGCATTCGTTGAGGAAGACCGAGTTGAGCACGATGCGCGCGGCCGGGTTGAGGCCGAAGGAGACGTTGGACAGGCCCAGGGTGGTCTGTACGTCGGGGTGGCGGCGCTTGATCTCGCGGATCGCCTCGATGGTCTCGATGCCGTCGCGCCGGGTCTCCTCCTGGCCGGTGCCGATCGGGAAGGTGAGCGCGTCGATGATGATGTCGGAGACCTTGATCCCCCACTCGCCGGTGAGGGCGGTGATCAGCCGTTCGGCGACTCGGACCTTCCATTCGGCGGTGCGGGCCTGGCCCTCCTCGTCGATGGTCAGCGCGACGACGGCGGCGCCGTGTTCCTTGACCAGCGGCATGATCCGGCGGAACCGCGAGGTGGGTCCGTCGCCGTCCTCGTAGTTGACCGAGTTGACGACGGCGCGTCCGCCGAGCAGCTCCAGGCCGGCTTCGAGCACTTCGGGCTCGGTGGAGTCGAGCATGATCGGCAGCGTGGAGGCGGTGGCCAGGCGGCCGGCCAGGGCCTTCATGTCGGCGACGCCGTCCCGGCCGACGTAGTCGATGTTCAGGTCGAGCATGTGTGCGCCGTCGCGGGTCTGGTCGCGGGCGATGTCGAGGCAGTCGTCGTAGCGGCCTTCGAGCATGGCCTCGCGGAACGCCTTGGAGCCGTTGGCGTTGGTGCGCTCGCCGATGGAGAGGTAGGACAGGTCCTGGCGGAAGGGCACCGACTGGTAGAGCGATGCGGCGGCGGGTTCGTGCCGGGGGTTGCGGGGGGTGAGTTCGCGGCCGTGCACGCGCTCGACCACGGCCTTCAGGTGCGCGGGTGTGGTGCCGCAGCAGCCGCCGACCAGGGCGAGGCCGTATTCGCGAGTGAAGCTGTCGTGCGCGTCGGCGAGTTCCTCGGGGCTGAGCGGGTAGTGCGCGCCGTCCTTGGTCAGGATCGGCAGGCCGGCGTTGGGCATCGCGGTGACGCCGATGCCGGCGTGCTTGGCCAGGTGGCGCAGGTGCTCGCTCATCTCGACCGGGCCGGTGGCGCAGTTGAGTCCGATGAAGTCGATGCCCAGCGGTTCCAGGGCGGTCAGCGCGGCGCCGATCTCGGAGCCCATCAGCATCGCGCCGGTGGTCTCGACGGTGACCTGGGCGAAGATCGGCAGGTCGACGCCGGCCTTCTTGAGCGCGCGCTGTGAGCCGATGATCGAGGCCTTGGTCTGCAGCAGGTCCTGGCTGGTCTCGATGAGCAGGGCGTGTGCGCCGCCGTCGATCAGGCCGGCCGCGTTGACCTCGAAGGCGTCGCGCAGGGTGGCGAAGGGCACGTGGCCCAGGCTGGGCAGCTTGGTGCCGGGGCCGATCGAGCCGAGCACCCAGCGCGGGCGGTCGGGGGTGGAGTAGCCGTCGGCCACTTCACGGGCGATCCGCGCGCCGGCTTCGGCGAGCTCGTAGATGCGGTCCTGGATGTCGTACTCGCCCAGGTTGCCGAGGTTGGCGCCGAAGGTGTTGGTTTCGACGCAGTCGACGCCGACGTCGAAGTATTCCTTGTGCACGTTGCGCACGATGTCGGGACGCGTGACGTTGAGGATTTCGTTGCAGCCTTCGTGGCCCTGGAAGTCGTCCAGGCTCGGGTCCTGAGCCTGGAGCATGGTTCCCATTGCTCCATCGGCGACGACGACGCGGGTGGCGAGTGCTTCGCGAAGCTGCTGCGGGGTGGCTGTCATGAGAATGCGTCTCCGATGGGTGCGACGGCTGTCGGCTTGCCCGGGGCCGCCGAGACGGCTCGGGCCAGAGCGCCAGCTTAATGCGATTCGCGCGCGGAGCCCGGTGGCGCGCGGGTGACGTCGCCCACTGATCACGGAATGCTCACTCGTGCTCACCCGCGCGTTCGGGGTGTGTTTGCGGTTCGGTTGCCCGGCGGCGCCCGGATTTCACTGTGGGCGAAGTCGACGCGGGCGGGTCTGGCCGAGGGTGCCTCAACCCGTAATGTGGGGACCGTACAGCTCTCGCGGCCCCGGGGACGGGTGCCCGCGGCGCACGGATCCCGGCCCCGGCCGGAAGGAGGCACTGGGTGATCGAGCTCGACGACCTGCCCGAGCTGATCGACCCGGTCATGGTGGCCGCATTCGAGGGGTGGAACGACGCGGGCGATGCCGCTTCCGCCGCGATCGAGCACCTCGACCGGGTCTGGAAGGGCGAGGTGTTCGCGGCCCTGGATGCCGAGGACTACTACGACTTCCAGGTGAATCGTCCGACGATATGGCTGGATGGGGACACCCGGCGGATCACCTGGCCCACCACCCGGCTCTCGGTGGTCCGGCTGGCCGAGCCGCGCCGGGACCTGGTGCTGGTGCACGGCATCGAGCCGAATCTGCGCTGGCGCTCGTTCTGCAACGAACTGTTGGGCTTCGCGCACGAGTTGGGCGTGGAGACGGTGGTGGTGCTCGGCGCGATGCTGGGCGACGCGCCGCACTCGCGGCCGGTCCCGGTGAACGGCACCACGTCGGACCCGGTGGTGGCCGCGAACGTGGGCCTGGAGCAGTCCCGGTACGAGGGGCCCACGGGCATCGTGGGCGTTTTCCAGGAGGCCTGCGCGCATGCGGGGATGCCCGCGTTGACGTTCTGGGCGTCGGTGCCGCACTACGTGGCGCAGCCGCCCTCGCCGAAGGCCACGCTGGCGCTGTTGCGCAGGCTGGAGGACTTCCTGGACCTGACCGTGCCGATGGGCGAGCTGGCCGAGGACGCGCGGGCTTGGCAGGTGGGGGTGGATCAGCTCGCGGCCGAGGACACCGAGGTCGCCGAGTACGTGCGCTCGCTGGAGGCCGCGCGCGACACCGAGGACCTGCCCGAGGCGTCCGGCGATGCGATCGCGGCCGAGTTCGAGCGGTATCTCAAGCGCAAGGGTGATCAGCCGGAGGGCTGATCGGGCGCGGCGCGACAAGGCGCGGGGCGCCGGTCCGGTGGTCGCGGGCGGGGTGCGTGGGCCGTCGCCGGCCGGGCCTTCCCCTCCCCTGCCGGGCCTCGGGGCGCGGTCCCGCGGGTGTTCAGGCCGAGCGGCGGCGCAGTTCCAGCGTCGCGAGGGGGATGAAGCCGCCGGGGCCGGGCTCGGCGGGGGCGTCGGCGCCGGCGAGTCGGCGCAGCATGGCCAGGGCGATGCGTTCGCCCTGCCCCTTGGCGCGTTCGGCGCGTGGTCCGGCGTAGCCGCCGTCGACGCAGGCCCGCCAGAGCTGGACCCAGCGGCCGAAGTGTCGGGCGGTCAGCGGTTCGGCGCGGTGCAGTGCGTGGTGCACGGCGAACGCGTCGCCGCGGTAGTCGGCGGTGCGCAGCAGGGCGCGTTCCCAGAAGTCGGTGATCCGGGGCAGGTGTGCGTCCAGGTCGGTGCCGGCGATCTCGGTGAAGTAGGCGCCGATCACCGGGTCGGCGAAGGCCGCGCCGTAGAAGCGGCGGAGCAGGGCGTCGATGTCGGCGCGGGTTTCGATGTCGGCGCGGCCGACGGCCGGCTGCGCGGTGTGCGGGGGCGGCGCGTCCCGGTCGGGAGTGGTCCGCGGTGTGAGGTGCATCGGTGGTCGCCGGTCGCCGTCCATACCGCCAGCTTAGGGCGCGGGTGTCGGGGGCGGCTCGGGCCGAACGGCCCGGGCGGGGGGGGGGGGGGGGGGGCGCCGCCGCCGGCGGGGGGGGGGGGGGGCCCCCCCCCCCCCCCCCGCCCGGTCTGTGCCGGAACCGCCGTCCGCGCCGGTGGACGACGGGTCCGCTCGTGGTGTCGTGACCGGGCACCCCGGTGGGCCCGGTCACGACCTTGCGGTCACGAAGCGGTGAAGGCGGCCGCGTTCGTGGCCGCGTCCCGGGGGCTAGCCCAGGCCGCTGTGGATCGCGGCCGCGAGTTCGCCGTTGGTGGTGTCGCCGCTGAACTCCCAGAAGAACGCGCCGCGCAGGTTCTGCGCCTTGGCCCAGCTCATCTTGGAGGCGACGGTGGCCGGGGTGTCGTAGCTCCACCAGTTGCTGCCGCACTTGGCGTACGCGGTGCCCGCGATGGTGCCGGTGGTGGGGCAGCTGCTCTTGAGGACCTTGTAGTCCTCGATGCCGGCTTCGTAGGTGCCGGGGGCTGCGCCGGTGGCGGTGCCGCCGGGTTCGGCCTGGGTCACTCCGGTCCAGCCGCGGCCGTAGAAGCCGATGCCGAGCAGGAGCTTGCTCGCCGGGACGCCCTTGGTCTTGAGCTTGGCGATCGCGTCGGCGGAGTTGAAGCCGTCCTTGGGGATGCCGGTGTACGAGGTCAGCGGCGAGTGCGGGGCGGTCGGGCCCTTGGCGTCCCACGCGCCGAAGAAGTCGTACGTCATCACGTTGTACCAGTCGACGTACGCCGAGGCGCCGCCGTAGTCGGCCGCGTCGATCTTGCCCGCGGAGGACGCGTCGGCGGTGATCGCCGCGGTGACCAGGTTGTTCGTGCCGAACTTGGCCCGGGTGGCGGCGAGCAGCGTCTTGATCGAGGCGGCACCGCTGGTGTCGCAGGTCAGGCCGCACGCGTTGGGGTATTCCCAGTCCAGGTCGATGCCGTCGAACACGTCGGCCCAGCGCGGGTCCTCGACCAGGTTGTAGCAGGACTCGGCGAACGCGGCGGGGTTGGCCGCGGCCTGGCCGAAGCCGCCGGACCAGGTCCAGCCGCCGAAGGACCACAGGATCTTGATGTTGGGGTACTTGGCCTTGAGCTGGCGCAGCTGGTTGAAGTTGCCGCGCAGCGGCTGCTCCCAGTTGTCGGCCACGCCGCTGACGCTTTGATCGGCCGTGAACGCCTTGTCGTAGTCGGCGTAGGAGTCGCCGATGGTGCACTTGCCGCCCTGGACGTTGCCGAAGGCGTAGTTGATGTGGGTGATCTTGGCGGCCGAGCCGGACGTGACGATGTTCTTCACGTTGTAGTTGCGGCCGTAGATGCCCCAGTTGGTGAAGTAGCCGAGCTTGACGGCGCTGCCGCCGGGGTTGCCTCCGCCGCCGGTGGTGTGCACGGTGACCGCGGCACTGGCCGGGCCGGTCTGGTCGACGGTGTCCCGGGCGACCACGCTGTACGAGTAGTCGGTGCCCGCGGCCAGGCCGCTGTCGGTGTAGGTGGGCGTGGTGACGGTGGCGATCTTGCTGCCGCCGCGCAGCACGTCGTAGTTCTTGATGCCGTGGTCGTCGGTCGCCGCGGCCCAGGTCAGCTTGACGCCGTTGTCGGTGACGTTGCTCGCCACGGGCGTGCCGGGGGCCGAGGGCGGGTTGTCGCCGGGGTTCGTGGGTCCCCCGTCGCAGGAGCCGCCGTTGATCTTGCAGCCGGTGGGGTTGCCGGGGCCGGTGCCGTTGAAGCCGAACGTCACCGATGCGCCGGGTCCGACCGTGCCGTTCCAGCCGACGTTCTTGGCGGAGTAGTGGTCACCCGTGCGGGTGACGGTGGCGTCCCAGGACGAGCCGACGGCGGTGCCGGCCGGGAAGTCCCATTCCAGGGTCCACGAGGTGATCGCCGCGGTGCCGGTGTTCTTGATGGTCCAGCTGCCGCCGAAGCCGGAGCCCCAGTCGGAGGTCTTCACGAATGTGGCGGTGGTACCGGCGGCCTGTGCGGGGGACGCGAGGCCGACCATCGCTGCCAGGGGGAGCAGCAGGGCACTCATCATGGCGACAAGGGTGCGCCGGGACAGGGTGGTGCGTCGTTTGGTTCCTGTGCTCAAGGGTGCTCCTCGAGTGGGGCCAGACATGCGGGGACGTGGCACCTCCCGGTGGGGAAACGATTCGACTGCCACCCCACCGCGGGTCCCAGTGAGAGTAGGAAAGGTCTGGACCAGGGGTCAATGGTCTGTACCAAAATGGTCTGGACCAACCGCCGTGCCCGACGCCGGAAATGCCGCACGCGGGCCCCGAAGGGCCCGCGTGGTCAGGGGTTTTGCCGAACTTGCCGAAATTTTCCGCGGGTTCGGCGAATCCGAAGTCAGCGCCGAGCGGGGGCGTACGGCGCGCCGGGTGCCGGTGCGGTGCCGTCCACGGCGGCGCGCCAGCGGTCGTGCAGCCACATCTGGGTGCGCCGCCGGGCGGCCCGTTCGTCCCATTGCACGTCGCGCTCGTAGGTCAGCACGGACAGGTCGCCGGCGAGCACCGCCCACGTGTAGAGCCCGTTGATGTGACGCGCGTTGACCCGCATTCCGCTCACCGAGGCGGCTCGACCGGCCGCGGTGCCGATGGTCTCGTCGTGCTGCGCGACCCACTGCACGGTCAGCCCCTCGGCGTGCAGCGGGTCCACGTGGTGCCAGAACGCCTCGGCGGCGGCGTGTGCCTCCTCGGTGCCGGGCAGCGGGCCCGGGCGCGGGCCGTCCAGCCGGGTCCAGCCCAGCAGGGTGCCGTCGGCGCGGTCGACCACCACGCTGGCGTGCGGGCCGCCCGGGTGCGGGTGGGTGGCCGGTTGGTGGCGCACGACCACGACGGGGCGTTCGTCGTGCCAGGCGTAGTCGAGCGCCGTGAGTATCCAGGTGCGGGGTATCGACAGTCGGCACTTCGCCAGCAGAGCGGCGACGGCGGTGGTGACGTCGGTGTCCCTGCCGGGGAACAGGGTCATGGTGCATCCTCGCGGTCGTGCGGGACTCGAACGGGTCGGAGCGGATCAGGACGGTGCGGCGGCCACGGCGAACGCGGTGGGCTCGCGCACCGGGTCGGGACCGACGGGCCAGGAGAGGGCGTCGGCGCCGCTCGGAACCGCGAGCGCCGCCAGTTTGCCGCACACCTGTTCGGCGCCGCCGTCGAGGGTGAGTCGACCGGTCGGCGCGGGGGTGCTCCGGGCGGCGCGGTGGGGTGTCGGCGTCGGGGCGTCGCGGGCGTCGCCGGGGCGGGTCGACGCGTCGGGGGGCGGGGTCCGGGCGTGGCCTGGAGCCCTGGCGTCCGCGACCCGTGCCGGGGTGGCGGCCGAGGGAGGCGGCGCGCAGGAGTTCTCCATGAACCGGACCCTAACGATCGGCGGGCCGGATGAGAACAAGTTCCATCGCTTCCATACGCAACCGTACGGACATTTGCCCGTGGTTGGGCGAGCTCGTGCCCCGTCGGTGCTTCCGTTCGTGTGACGCGGGGCACGAACTCGAAGAAGCCTGTGTGCCGTTGGACTAGGGTCCGGTCAACCCCGCTCGGGAAGGAGCGCGCGTGTCCTCCACCGTCGACACCGATCTGCTCGTCATCGGTGCGGGCCCCACCGGCCTGTACGCCGCCTACTACGCGGGCTTCCGGGGCCTGCGCACCGCACTCCTGGACTCGTTGCCCGAACCCGGTGGGCAGATCTCCGCGATGTACCCGGAGAAGATGATCTACGACGTTGCGGGTTTCCCGGCGATCAAGGGTCAGGACCTGGTGGACGCGCTGGTCGAGCAGGCCGCGTCGTTCGAGCCGAGCTATCTGCTCGGCCACCGCGCCGAGCAGCTGGAACAGGACGACGACGGCGTCACCATCACCTGCGCGAGCGGCCTGGTGGTGCGCGCCAAGGTGGTGCTGATCAGCGGCGGGATCGGTACGTTCAGCCCCCGCCCGCTGCCCGCCGCCGACGCGTTCACCGGCGAGGGTGTGCGCTACTTCGTACCGCGCCTGGCCGATCTGGCCGGGCTGGACGTGCTGATCGTGGGTGGCGGCGACTCGGCGTTCGACTGGGCGACCAGCCTGGAGCCGGTCGCCAAGTCGATCACGCTGGTGCACCGCCGGGACAAGTTCCGCGCCCACGAGCACACCGTGCGCCGGGTCTTGGCCTCGACCACCGAGGTGATCACCTCGGCCGAGGTCACCGTGCTGCACGGCGACGGACAGGTCCGGGCCGCGGACGTGGTCGCCAAGGCCGACGGCGCGGTGCGCACCCTCCCGGTGCAGGCCGTGGTGGCCGCGCTGGGTTTCATCGCCGACCTGGGCCCGATGACGCACTGGGGCCTGGAGCAGCGCAAGCGGCACATCGTGGTGGACCAGGCGATGCGCACCAATCTGACGCGGGTCTTCGCGGCCGGTGACATCGTCGACTACGAGGGCAAGGTCAAGCTGATCGCCACCGGGTTCGGCGAGGCGGCCACCGCGGTCAACAACGCGATGACCGTGGTCGACCCGTCGGCGCACGTCTTCCCTGGGCATTCCTCGGACGTGCCGTAGGAGGACCCGGGCGGGCCCGGGAGCTGCGGGGCTGCCGGGCGGCGCCGCCGTGGGGCTCGGGGGCGGGCGCGGGGTCGGTCCGGTGCGGCGGGCGCGCTGCCGGGCCGATGGGGGGCGCTGCGGGGCCGGGTGTCGGGTATGGGCTGCGGCGGGCCGCTGTGGGGTCCCCAGATGCCTGATGTCGGGCGGCGAGTGCCTGGTGTGGAGTGTCTGGTGTCGAGTGCGGCCGGTTGCCGGCGCCGGATGTCGGATGCCGAATGCCGGGTGCCGGAGGCCCGTCCCGGGTGTCGAGTTCCGGAGGTCGGCCCGGTGATATTGCCCGGCGGGACGCTTTTGCCGAGTCGCGTGCCGGGGCAATTTCCGGCCGACCCGGCCGAAAAGCGGAATAGGCACTTGTTGTCTCGGCGGATGACTCGATAGGCTCACGCAGTCGCAGATATCGATCCATTGTTGTCGAAGGACGTCATGACGCTCGTGGTGCCGGTCACCGCCTCCACGCCCGGAGTCTCCTCCCGGCGGGTCGAGGCCGTCGCGCCCTGTGGCGCGGCCGTGCGCCGTCCGCGAACTCCCCTGTGTACCCGCCGGCATGTCGATTTCGGCCGCGTGCACAGCTCGGCCTGTCGCACCCGCTGACCCCCGCGGACCGGGCTGCTCCGCCGCCGGACGCTCGCCGGCGATCCCCCTGATCGCCGATCGGCCGTCCGCCCGCCGTTCCACGACCTGGCCCTCGATTCGCCGCGTCCCGCGCCGGCGCGATTTCCGACGCGCCGCGCTTTCCGTGCGCCGTTTCCGACGCCGCGCGTTCGCGCGAATCGACGGTTATCCCTGCTCGAAATCACGCGCGCCGCCGCGTGAATTCGCCATGCCCGGAGATTCCCATGCGCTTTTCGGCATTCGCCGCCTCCGCCCCTCCTCGAAGACTGCGCCGCACCGTCGGCGCCGTCGCCGCGACGGCTGCCCTCGCGCTGCTGGCCGGCGCCTGCGACGGCGCCGGCGACAAGGCCGCGAACTCCGCCGAGGTCGGCCCGCCGCGGGCCGGCGGCACGCTCACCTTCGCGCTGGCCGCCGACCCCACGTGCCTGGACCCGCAGCAGTTCGGCGCGAACGCGAGCCTGAACGTGGGCCGCCAGATCGTCGACTCGCTGACCGACCAGGACGACAGGACCGGCGAGATCAAGCCGTGGCTGGCCACCTCGTGGGAGGTGGACCCGCAGGCCACCCATTTCACCTTCCACCTGCGTCCGGGCGTCACCTTCGCGGACGGCACGCCGCTGGACGGCGCAGCGGTCAAGGCCAACCTCGACGCGGTGGTCGCGCTGGGTGCCAAGGCCACCATCGCGGGCAGCTACCTCACCGGGTACCGGGGCACCACCGTGCTGGACCCGGCCACCGTGCGGGTGGAATTCGCCGCGCCCAGCGCCCAGTTCCTCCAGGCCACTTCGACCATGTCGCTGGGGCTGCTCTCCCCCGCCACGTTGGCCAAGACCGCCGAGCAGCGCTGCCAGGGCGATCTGGTCGGCTCGGGGCCGTTCACGCTGCGCTCCTACAAGCCGAACCAGAGCGTGGAGTTGGTCAAGCGGACCGGCTACGCGTGGGGTTCGTCGCTGTTCGCCCACCCCGGCGAGGCGTACCTGGACAAGCTGGTGTTCAAGATCGTGCCCGAGTCCGGCGTGCGCGCCGGCAGCCTGGAGTCCGCCCAGGTGGACGCGATCAGCGACGTGCAGCCGCAGGACGAGGGCCGGTTCGCCTCCGGGTACACCGTGCCGACCCGGCCCAACCCGGGCGTCGTGTTCAATCTCCAGGCCAACGTCTCCCGGCCGATCCCGGCCGAGGAGGCAGTGCGCAGGGCGATCCAGAAGGCGGTGGACCGTCCCGAGTTGGCGCAGACCGTGCTCACCTCGAAGTACCGGGCCGCCACTTCGCCGCTGGCCTCGGTCACCCCCGGGTACGTGGACCTGTCCGCGCAGCTGGGCCACGACCCGGAGGGCGCCAAGCGGCTGTTGGAGGAGGCCGGTTGGAAGGTGGGTTCGGACGGTGTGCGGGTCAAGGACGGGCGCCGGCTCGTCGTGGACGTGATCTTCGCGCCGCTGTTCAACGCCAGCCAGTCCGTCCTGGAACTGGTCCAGCAGCAACTGCGCAAGGTCGGAGTGGACTTGCGGCTGCGCAAGCTCGCCGCCGGTGAGCAGAACCAGGTGCAGAACTCGGGCGACTACGACTTCGCGTACTACAACGTCACCCGCGCGGATCCGGACATCCTGCGCACGCTGTTCAGCACCAGGACGGGCAACCGGCTCAGGATCGCCCCGGGTGACCTGGACACCGTGCTGGACGACCAGGCGCAGAGTCTGGACCCGGTGCAGCGCAACGCCAAGGTCGCCCAGGCGCAGCGGATCGTCGCCGACCGGGCGTACGTGATCCCGCTGTTCGAGCTGTCCCAGGTGCATGCGCTCGGTCCCCGGGTGCACGGGTTGAGTTTCGAGGCGTCTTCGCGTCTGCAGTTCCACGACACGTGGGTGAGCGGCTGATGCGCGGCTATCTGGTGCGTCGGGTGCTTCAGGCGGTGGTGGTGCTGTGGGCGGCGTTCACCGTGTCGTTCGTCGTGTTGTATCTGCTGCCGGGCGATTCGTTGTCGATCAAGCTGGGCGGTCTGGAGGGCACCGCCACTCCGGCGCAGATCGACGCGGTACGCAGCGCGAACGGCCTCGACGACCCGGTCCATGTGCAGTACGCCCGTGCGCTGGGGGATGCGCTCACCGGTGATCTGGGCACGTCGGCGCAGACGGGGGCGCCGGTGGCGCGCACGATCGCGGACGCGCTGCCGCAGACGCTGGCGTTGACCGGTGCGGCGATGGTGTTGGCGGTGCTCGGCGGTGGTGGGGTGGCGTTGGCTGCGACGTTCACCCGGCTGCGGGCGCTGCGTCAGGTGTTGTTGTCGCTGCCGGCGATCGGGATCTCGATGCCGGGCTTTTGGGTGGGGTTGTTGCTGGTGCAGGTGGTGTCCTTCCAGTGGGGGCTGCTGCCGGCGATGGGCAACGAGGGCGTGCGGAGCCTGGTGTTGCCGGCGATCACGTTGGCGCTGCCGGCGGGTGCGCTGATCGCTCAGGTGCTGGCGAAGAGCATGACGACCGCGCTGGCCGAGCCGTACGTGGAGACCGCGCGGGCCAAGGGTGCGGGCCGGGTGCGGATCCATCTGCGGCATGCGCTGCGCAACGCGTCGTTGCCGGCGATCACGCTGGCGGCGGTGGTGTCGGGGAATGTGCTGGTGGAGTCGGTGGTGGTGGAGACGGTGTTCTCCCGGGCCGGGATCGGCCGGCTGACGGCTGCCGCGGTGGACAACCAGGACGTGGCGATGGTGCAGGGCGTGGTGTTGCTCGCGGCGCTGGTGTTCGTGCTGGTGGCGCTGGCGGTGGACCTGCTGTATCCGGTGCTGGATCCGCGCGTGGGAAGGACGGTGTGACGATGGCGGCCGGTTTCGCGACGGAGGTGTTGCCCGCCGCGCGTGGGCATGCGCGGTTCGTGCTGCGCCGTCCCGGGTTGTTGTTGTCGCTGGTGGTGTCCGCGCTCGTGCTGCTCGCGGCGCTGTTTCCGGGGCTGTTCACCGACGGCGATCCGCTGGTGGGCACGCCGCGGGAGAAGTTGCGGGGGCCGAGTGCGGAGCATCTGTTCGGTACGGATCAGCTCGGGCGGGATGTGTTCACCCGGGTGGTGCACGCGAGTTCGTTGTCGTTGCGGGCGACGTTCGTGGCGGTGGCGGTGGCGCTCGTGGTGGGCGGGGCGCTCGGGTTGGCGGCCGGGTTCTTCGGCGGGTGGTTGGACGACGTGGTGATGCGGGTGGTCGACGTGTTGCAGGCGATTCCGCGGTTGTTGTTGTCGTTGGCGCTGGTCGGCGCGTTGGGCTTCGGTACCACGAAGGTGGCGATCGCGGTGGGGGTGGCGGGCGTCGCGGGCTTCGCCCGGGTGATGCGGGCCGAGGTGTTGCGGGTGTGCTCGTCGGTGTACGTGGAGGCGGCGCGGGCGAGCGGGGTGCGCTCGGGCGGGATTTTGGTCCGGCACGTGTTGCCGAATGCGTCCGGGCCGGTGTCGGTGATGGCGGCGTTGGAGTTCGGTATCGCGATCCTGTCCGTGTCGGCGTTGAGCTTCCTGGGTTTCGGTGCGCCGCCGCCGACGCCGGAGTGGGGCGTGCTGGTCGCCGACGGGCGCAATTTCGTGGCGACCGCGTGGTGGTTGACGACATTTCCCGGTCTGGTGATCGCGGCGACGGTGTTGTCCGCGAATCGCATCTCGCGGGCCTTGGACGGAGAGCGGAGGCAGGATCGATGAGCGGGACGGTGCGGGGGCCGGCCGGGGGCCGGCAAGGGGGCGGGGTCGGGGGCGAAGTCGGGTCGGTGGGTGCGGGTCGGGGGGCGGACTCGGGTCGTGGTCCCGATGCGGGTGGCGCGGTTGGTGTGGAGCGGGGGGTGGGCGTCGGTCGGGTGGCGGGGGCGTTGTCGGTGGTGGAGGCCGCGGGTGCCCCGTTGTTGGACATCCGGGGGCTGCGGGTGTCCTATCGGACCTCGAGCGGGCCGGTGGACGCGGTGACCGCCGCGGATCTGACCGTGAACGCGGGCGAAGTGGTGGCCGTGGTGGGCGAGTCGGGCTCGGGCAAGAGCACCACCGCGCATGCGGTCGTGGGCCTGTTGCCGACCGGCGGCCGGGTCGGCGCGGGGCGGGTGTTGTTCGAGGGCCGTGATCTGCTGACGCTGCGTGAGCGTGAACTGCGCGAGGTGCGCGGTCGGTCGATCGGGTTGATCCCGCAGGATCCGATGCTTTCGCTCAACCCGGTACGGCGGATCGGCGATCAGGTGGCCGAGGCGCTGATCGTGCACGGCCTGGCGGGCGGCAAGGAGGCGGCCGAGCGCGCGGTGGCCGCGCTCGGCGAGGCGGGCCTGCCCGAACCCGCCACTCGGGCCCGGCAGTTCCCGCACGAGTTGTCCGGCGGCATGCGGCAGCGGGTGTTGATCGCGATCGCGCTGGCCTGCCGGCCCCGGCTGGTCATCGCGGACGAGCCCACCAGTGCGCTCGATGTCACCGTGCAGCGGCGGATCCTGGACCACATCGACGAGCTCACCCACGCGCACGGCACCGCGATGTTGCTGATCACCCACGACCTGGGCGTGGCCGCCGACCGCGCCGCGCGGGTGGTGGTGATGTCCCGGGGCACGGTGGTCGAGCAGGGGCCTGCGGCGCGGATCCTGAGCGAGCCCGAACACCCGTACACCCGGCAGTTGATCGCCGCCGCGCCGAGCCTGGCCAAGCGTCGCGCGCGGCCGCGCCCGGTGCGGGAACCGGTGCCGCGGACCGAGCCGTTGCTCACCGTGACCGGGCTGGTCAAGGAGTTCGCGCTGCCGAAGACCAAGGGGGTTGCGCGCACGTTGCGCGCGGTGGACGACGTCTCGTTCACGGTGCGCCGCGGTGAGACGTTCGCGCTGGTCGGCGAGTCCGGGTCGGGCAAGTCGACCACGGTGCGGATGATCCTGGGCCTGGAGGTGCCCAGTGCGGGCCGGATCCTGATCGAGGGGCGGGAGGCGACCCGGTCCGGGCGCGGCGAGTTGCGCGCCCTGCGCCGGCGCATGCAGTTGATCTACCAGAACCCCTACGCCTCGCTGGATCCGCGCTTCACGGTGTCCGAGATCGTCGAGGAGCCGCTGCGCGCGTACCGGGTCGGCAGCCGGGCGCAGCAGCGGGCCCGGGCGGCGGCGTTGATCGATCAGGTGGCGCTGCCGGCGGGTGTGTTGCGCCGTAAACCGGCGGAGTTGTCCGGTGGGCAGCGGCAACGGGTGGCGATCGCGCGGGCGTTGGCGTTGGAGCCGGATCTGGTGGTGTGCGACGAGCCGGTGTCCGCGTTGGACGTCTCGGTCCAGGCGCAGATCCTGGAGTTGCTGAGCGGGCTCCAGGACGAGTTGGGGGTCGCCTATCTGTTCATTTCGCACGACCTCGCGGTGGTGCGCCGGATCGCCGACCGGGTGGGTGTGATGAAGGCCGGTCGGCTGGTGGAGAAGGGTGGTTGCGAGCAGGTGCTCTCGACGCCCACGCACCCGTACACGCGCGAGCTGATCGCGGCCATCCCCGGGCGCCGGCGCCCGCAACCGTTGGGAGCGGTGTCATGAGGTTCGCGGTGTTCACTCTGGGTGCCAATGCCCCGCATGCGATCACCGGGCGGCGTGCGCCGGCGCACGAGCAGTTGGCGGAGCTGGTCGAAACGGCGGCGTTGGCCGAGGAGTTGGGTTTCGATGCGTTCGGGGTGGGCGAGCGGCACGGCGAGCCGTTCCTGTCCTCGGCGCCGCCGGTGATCCTGGCGGCGGTCGCGCAGCGCACCTCGCGCATTCGGCTGTTGACCACGCTGACGGTGATCAGCGTGCTGGATCCGGTCCGGGTCGCCGAGGATTACGCGACGCTGGACCAGTTGTCCCGGGGCCGGCTGGATCTGATGGTCGGCAAGGGCAACGATCCGCGGCACTTCGGGTTGTTCGGGCTCTCCGAGGACGACCAGTGGGAGTTGCAGGAGGAAAAGTTCGAGTTGTTGCGCCGGTTGTGGAGCGAGGAGAAGGTCACCTGGTCCGGGCGTTTTCGCAGTCCGCTGCACGAGGTGACGACCCATCCGCGGCCGTTCCCGCGTCCGCGGGGGCGGCCTCCGGTGATCTGGCACGGCAGCGCGACCAGCCGGGCGTCCACGGAGTTGGCGGCGAAGTGGGGTGATCCGCTGTTCACCGCGAACGGCTTCCATCCGATGGCCAAGTATGCCGATT
Source organism: Embleya sp. NPDC050493 (assembly GCF_044458105.1). Classification (NCBI taxonomy): domain Bacteria; kingdom Bacillati; phylum Actinomycetota; class Actinomycetes; order Kitasatosporales; family Streptomycetaceae; genus Embleya; species Embleya sp. NPDC050493. The sequence continues at coordinate 283,555 of NZ_JBITHP010000001.1, read as the reverse complement.
TGATCGAGCACTATCGCGAGCGTTGGGCGGCGTACGGGCGCGACCCGGCGGACGCGGTGGTGGGCTCGGGCGCGGGTGGCTGTTATGTGGCGCCCACGTCGCAGGAGGCGCTGGCGCGGTATCGGCCCTACTACGACGCGTTCGCCGGGTCGGCTGCGGCGCGGCACAATCGTTCGCCGTTCACGTCGTTGGAGGACAACATCGCCAACGGCCCGGCGCTGGTGGGTAGTCCGGCGCAGATCGTGGACAAGATCGGGCGCTACCACGCGGCCTACGGGCACCAGGTGCAGGCGATCGGGACGGAGGGGCTGGACCGGGCGGAGCGGCGGGCGGTCCTGGAGTTGTTCGCGGGCGAGGTGGCACCGGTGCTGCGGGCCGCGCTTCCCTCGCGGGTTTGGGAGCAGGTGGCCTGAACTCGGCGTTGAAGGCGGGGGTTTGGAGGCGGGGGGCGGGGCGATCTCGGCGCGGCCGCGGGTGTCTCCGGCCGGGGCGGCGAGTATCCGGGCCGGGTGGGTGGGGCCTTGCCGGGTCGGCCGGGTGTGGTGGGGTCGGGGCGGGTCGGGCCGGGTGCGGGCGGCGGCGGGCGGTGGCGTCCGGGCGGGTCGCGTCCGGTTGGTCGGGGCTGCTCGGCCGGAGTGGGGTCGGTCGGGTCCGGTCCGGGTCGGTCGGTGGGGTGTGTGGATCGGTGTAAGGCTCTTGCGGGGAGGTGTCCCGAGCGCGAATAATCCGAACCATGGACGGCTGCGTGTGTCACGCGGGCCCCCGCCCGGGACTGCCGAGGGCGCGGGTCCTGATCGCCGTCCATCTCCTGATTCGCCGACACATCGACTTCCTGCGCGTGTGCAGCGCGAGTTGTCGCTCGGTCTGAGTTCCACGCCACCGGTCCGCCCGCATCGGGGTCGGATCGCGCCGTGCCGTGCCGCCTCGACCGTTGCCACACTCATGACCTGCGCGAGGGAGACCCGTATGTCCACGACACCCCCGAAGGCCGCCGGACCGATCGACTTCCGCACCCACGGGCGCTACCGCGTCCGTCACTCCGGATCCCCGCTGCCGGGCCTGGAGACCATCCGCCCGCCGATGCAGCGCTTCCGCGGCCGGATCGGCGCCGGTTTCCGTCCCGAGGCCAACCGCTACCACCTCTACCTGTGCCTGGCCTGCCCGCGTTCGCTGCGGGTGGCCATCACGCGCGACCTCGCGGGGCTGGGCGAAGTGGTGGGCACGTCGCTGGTGGATCCGGTCCGGGACGGGCGCGGCTGGGCGTTTCGGGACGGGGACGGCCACGGCCTGGACCCCAACGGCGGGTTCGCGTTCCTGCGTGAGGCGTACGAGGCGACCGAGTACCACTACGACGGCCCGGTGAGTGTGCCGGTGTTGTGGGATCGGTGGAGCGGACGCATCGTCAGCAACCACGCGCCGCACATCCTGCGCGACCTGGCGACCGGGTTCGGCACCGGCAACGCGTTGTATCCGGCGGAACGGGCCGAGGAACTGTGCGCGTTGGACACCCTGTTCGAGGAGGATGTCACCGATGCCGCACAGCGGGCCGGGCGGGCGTCGGCGGGCCCGCGTCGGGCCGAGGCGATGAGCATCGTCACGGCGACCCTGGCGGTGGCCGAACGGCGGCTCGCGGCCCGGCCGTTCCTTCTCGGTGACACGCTCACCGCGGCGGACGTGCAGTTGTGGACCACGCTCGTGCACCTGGACGCGGTGCACAAGCGGCACCTGGCCGCCGAGGACGTGCACCGGCTCGCGGCGCATCCGCATCTGTGGGCGTACGCGCGGCGGTTGAATCGCATCCCGGCGTTCCGCGACAACCTGCGGCTGGACCACATCGCCCGAAACCACCGGAGCCACTGTCGTGGCCCGGCGGCGTCGGGGGTCTCGATCGCGCTCAACGACTGGAGCTGATCCGGCCGGCTCGGCGGTGTGGGGCCGGGAGTGCAGGCACGCTCCGGTGTTCGGTGCTCACACCGCCACGTCGGCGCGCTGTGCGCCGGCCGGGCGCGGCTCCGGCAGGCGCAGGTGTTCGCGCAGGGTGGTGCCCTCGTATTCGCCGCGGAAGACGCCGCGTTCCTGGAGGATCGGCACCACGTGGTCGACGAACTCGTCCAGGCCGGCTGGGGTCAGGTGCGGGACCAGGATGAAGCCGTCGCTCGCGCCGTCGCGCACGTGCACCTCCATCCGGTCGGCGACGTGTTCGGCGGTGCCGATGAACGTCTGTCGGGCGGAGACTTCCACGACCACCTCGCGCAGGCTCAGCCCGCCCTTGGCCGCCGCGAGTTCGCGCCAGGTGCGGGCCAGTTCCAGCGGGTCTCCCCCGGTGCGGACCCGGCCCCGGGCGATCGAGGTGCCGTCGGTGACCGGGTCGAAGTCCGGGAGCGGGCCATCCGGGTCCAGGTCGGACAGGTCTCGGCCCCACACCTGTTCGACGAACTGGATCGCGTTCTGTGGGCTGACCTGCTGTCGACGGATCCAGGCGGCCTTTTCCCGGGCCTCCTCGGCGGTCGTGCCGATCACCGCGGTGACCGCGGGCAGGATCTTCAGCTCGTCCGGGCTGCGCCCGTGCCGGGCCGCGCGGCCCTTCATGTCCGCGTAGAAGGCCCGGCCGGCGTCGTATTCGGCGTGCCGGGAAAAGATCACGTCCGCGTGCGCGGCGCCGAATTCGCGGCCGTCCTCGGAGTCGCCGGCCTGGATCAGCACCGGCCGCCCCTGCGGGCCGCGCGGCACGGTGAAGCGGCCTTCGATGGCGAAGTGCCGTCCGTGGTAGTCGAATCGTCCCGCGTCGGGCGCGGCGAACACGCCCTTCTCGGCGTCCGCGACGTGCGCGTCCGGGGCCCAGCTGTCCCACAGCGTGCGGGCCGCCTCGACGAACTCGATGGCCCGCTCGTAGCGTTCCTCGCGCGGGAGGAAGCCGCCGCGGCGGAAGTTTTCCCCGGTCCAGGCGTCCGGTGAGGTGACCACGTTCCAGGCCGCGCGGCCGGCGCTGAGGTGGTCCAGCGAGGCGATCTTGCGGGCGAGTTCGTACGGCTCGTTGTAGGTGGCGGTGGCGGTTGCGGCCAGTCCGATCCGGTCGGTGACCGCGGCCAGTGCGGACAGCACGGTGAGTGCGTCGGGGCGGCCGGCGACGTCCAATTCGAAGATGCGGCCGTGGTGTTCGCGCAGGCGTTGTCCCTCGGCCAGGAAGAAGAAGTCGAACCTGCCGCGCTCGGCGGTGCGCGCGAGGTGCTCGAAGGAGTCGAAGTCGATCTGGCTGCCCGAGCGTGGATCGCTCCACACGGTGGTGCTGTTGACGCCGGGGAAGTGCGCGGCGAGGTGGATGCGGGTGCGGTGCTGCCGGGGGGCGCGGGACGAGGGGCTGCCGGGGTGCGGGCTGCGGGACGGGGTGCCGCGCCGGTGGTCGCGGGGCGGCTGCGGGTTGCCGGGTCGGGGCATCGGTGGCCTCTCCTCAGGTCCGGGCGTAGCGGTTGGCGGGCAGCGACAGGCCGAGGTGTCCGCGCAGGGTGTCGGCGGTGTACGCCTCTCGGGCCAGGCCGCGTTCGCGCAGGATCGGCACCAGGTCCTCGACGATCCGGTCGAGGTCGTAGGGCAGTACGCCCGGGATCAGTGTGAAGCCGTCGACCGCGCCGCCGACGTACCAGCCGGCCAGGCGGTCCGCGAGGGCCTCGGGGGTGCCGGTGAAGCCGAGCCCGCCGGGGACCGGCACGTCGGATCGTGCGTCCAGGAGGCTGCGTTCGCGACGCGCATCCGAGTCGGTGGCGGCCAGGTACACGGTGATCTCGGCGAGTACCCGCAGTTCGCCGGGGTCGCGGTCGTTGCCTTCGGCGATGGCGTGCGCGCGCTCGCGCAGTCGGCGGGCCTCGTCCGGCCCGGACGCGTCGACGAAGAGCACGTCGGCGAAGCGGGCGGCGATCTCCAGCGTGTCGGGGCCGTCCACGGTGATCCCGATCACCGGCCGGCCCTGCGGTGGGCGCGGTGTGATGGAGGGGCCGCGGACGTCGAAGTAGGTGCCCTCGAAGTCCACGTAGTGCAGCTTGTTCCGGTCCAGGAATCGGCTCGTGGCCACGTCGCGGATGATCGCGTCGTCTTCCCAGCTGTCCCACAGCCGGCCGACCACGTCGACGAATTCGGCCTGTTCGTCGGCGAGTTCACCGGCGGGGGCAACCGGTTTGCGGCCGAAGTGCCGGGCCTCGGCGGCGGTACGGGAGGGCTGCGGCCACCAGCCGGCGCGGCCTCGGCTGACGTGGTCGAGGGTGGCGATCGAGGTGGATACGTGGAACGGCTCGGTGTGGGTGGTGGTCGCGGCGGGGATCAGGCCGATCGAGCCGGTCGCCGGGGCGAGCCGCGCGGCCACCGAGACCGCGTCGAGGCGGCCCGGTATCCGGGCCGACGGTGGGCCGAGCGAGTCGTCGAGTCGGACGAAGTCGAGCAGGCCGCGTTCGGCGGTGCGGGCCAGCTCGACCCAGTAGCGCGGATCGAACAACTCTGCGGGACGGGCGTGCGGCGAGCGCCACGCGGCGGGGTGGCGGCCGGCGCCGTCGAGCGCGACACCGAGGTGGAGGTGGCCGGTGGTCATGCGAACTCCCTTGTCGTACGGGTGGGTCGGCCCCCGGCCGGGTCGGCGGGCGGGTGCGCCGACCGGCGCGGGTCAGGCGACGGCGGCCAGGCGGCGCAGCCGCGCGGAGAACGCGTCGGCGAGCTCGTCCAGCGGCGCGATGCCTTCGGCTTCGATCCCGCCCAGGGCTTTGATCCCGACCTGGGCGGCCGTGATCCCGACCTGGGCCGTGATCCCATCCTGGGCATCGGGCCCGCCCTGGGCATCGATTCCGTTCCGGGCTTCGATCCCGCCTTCGACGGAGACGAACCGCTCGTGGACGAACCAGCCCTGTGCGACGTGGTCGGCGCCGAGCGAGGTGAGCACCGGGCGCAGCGCGTAGTCGAGTGCCAGGACATGCGCGGGGGTGCCGCCGGTGAGCACCGGCAGGATCTCCTTGCCGCGCAGCGCGAACTGCGGGAGCACGTCCAGGAACGTCTTGAGCACGCCGCTGTAGGCGGCCTTGTACACCGGGCTGGCGATCACCAGGGCGTCGGCCTCGGCGACCCGGGCCAGTGCGGCGCGCAGGTGGGGATCGGCGAAGTCGGCGTGCAGCAGTGCCTGCGCGGGCAGGTCGCGCACGGCGAGGGTGGATACGTCGTGTCCGTCGGCGGCCAACCGGGCGGCAACGTGGCGGGCGACGACGCCGGTGCGGGAGGTCGCGGAGGGGCTGCCCCATACGGTCAGGACGGTTGCCATGGGTTACCTCGGTTCGGGGGTGGTTCGGGTGGTGGTTCTGTCGGTGCTGCGGGTTCTGCTGTTTGCCGGTTCTGCGGGTTGCGCCGGGTTCTGCCGGTTCTGGGGATGCGTCGGGTTCTGCTGGGGTTCTCCGCGGGCCCTTCCTGGGGTTGCGGCAGGCTCTTCGGGGGTTCGTACGGGCCCTTCTGGGGTTTCGAGGGGCACTTCGAGGGTTCGTACGGGTCCTATTGGGGTTGGTGCGGGCTCGATTGGGTTTGGTGCGGGCTCGATTGGGGTTTCCGTGGGTCCAACTGCGGTTTCGGTGGAGTGATCAGGGGTTGTTCAGGGGTTGCCTAGGGGTGGTGTCATCGGTGACAAGCTGGTAATGCCGAGTGGGCCGATGGCGCCGGTAGGTCGTGTGGGTCGTGTGGGTCGTGTGGGTCGTGTGGGTCGTGTGGGTCGTGTGGGTCGTGTGGTTTGCGTGCAGCGCAGGGTTGCCGGGGCGATCGGCCGCGAAGGGAGGCGACTTCGACGGGAGGTCTCCCCCTCCTCACCGCCGTCGGCTCGGCTCGGCCTCCTCGATCTCCTCGGGCCCGTCGATCCCGGCGGCGAATTCAGGCCAATGGAGGGCCGTCCACGACGATCGGGCGGGCGTGATCGGGGCGTTCGAGGGGGGCCCGCTCGACGGGGAGATCGCTCCCACCGGCCGCTCCCACCGGCCTAGCGGTCGGATGCGGCAGGCGGTCGGCGAACGGTCGGTCCGGGTGCGGTGACGTACCGGGTACGCGTGGCATGGCCGGGCTCGGCGGTTCGGCCCCGATCGAGGGAACGCCGACGGCGCGGCCTGGGCCGCGCGCTTGGGTCAGCTACAACAGGCGGCGCTGGTGACGCGGCCGAGATCGATGTGGAGGCGGGCGGACAGCAGCCAACCGGCGGCGGACATGACCGCCCCGTCGCTGTGTCGCGCGTGCTGCGCCACCGGGATCCCCTCGCTGGGCCGTGGCGGAGCGCCACGGCGAGATGTTCCGGAACCTAACCCGCCGGGCGGTGCTCGGTCAATTGCTCGAAGACGACCGCGTCGGTTCGACGTTGACAACTCGTCAGGCGGCTCCGTAGCGTCGACGTCGTGAGCCCCGACCTCTTCCTCGTGTCGTGCCGCCCCATCGACCTGTGTCGTGTGGCCGGCGGGCTGTGTCGTACCCGCGGCTGATCTCGCCGCCGCGCCCCCCGGTCCCGTACGTCGATCCGGTTTTCCGCGTCGACCCGCGCACCGGGGAATCCCGGACTTCCGTCCGGATCGCGCACCCGGCCTTGTGGCGTAAGGCCCTTTCCACCCGCTGAACCATCATCTCGGCGTATCTGTGTACGTGTCCGCATCCGCATATGAATGCGAATGCGAATGCGAATGCGCATCCGGACGCCGGGTGATCGGTTCGCGTCTTCCGCCGTACCCCCACGAGGGGAGAGCCATGCCCGACCATCCGTCCGGCCGCCTCCGCCCCGTCGCCGTCTGCATCGTCGGCGCGGGACCCGGCGGCGCGTCCGTCCTCGAACGCCTCCTGGCCAACGTGCCCGAGTTGCTCGGTGACCGTCCGCTGCACGTACACGTCGTCGACCCCTACCCGCCGGGTGCGGGTCGGGTGTGGCGGCGGGCCCAGTCGTCGCTGCTGTGGGCCAACTCCTCGGCCGCCGACATCACGCTGTTCACCGACGAGGTGTCCACGATCGAGGGGCCGATCCGGCCGGGGCCCTCGCTGGCCGAGTGGGCCGCGGCGCGCGCCCACGAGCTGCGCGAGGGTCGGGGCGTCGCGGAACTGGAGCCGTTTGCGGCGGAGTTGGCCGCGTGTGGACCGACCTCGTTCCCGTCCCGGCCGTTGCTCAGCGCCTATCTGGCCTGGTTCTTCCGCACCGCAGTCGAAGGGGCGCCGGCCAACGTGCGGGTGATCGTGCATCAGACGACAGTCGTGGACATCTCCGACGGGCCGCGCCGGCAGCGGGTGCAGTTGGCCGGGCGGCGGCCACCGCTCCAGGTGGACGCGGTGATTCTGGCTCAGGGGCACCTGGACGCCGAGCCGACACCGAAGGAACGCGAGCAGATCAGGTTCGCCCGCCGGCACGGGCTCGCGTACATCCCGACCGGGTACACCGCAGACCTGGATCTGGATGTGCTGCGCCCTGGAGAGCCGGTGCTGGTGCGCGGTATCGGGTTGGCGTTCGTCGACCTGATGGTGCGGTTGAGCCACGGTCGCGGGGGCACGTTCGAGCGGGACGCGGCGGGGGTGCTGCGCTATCGGGCCTCCGGGCGCGAGCCGCTGCTGCTGGCGGCCTCGCGTCGCGGTGTCCCCTACCGCTCCAAGACGGGGTACCCGTGGACGGGTGAACGGCCGCCACTGCCACGGCACTTCACGGTCGAGGCAGCGCGTGCGGCGGTGGATGTCTGGCCGTTGATCGGCAAGGAGTTGGCCGGTGCGCACTATCACCGGCTGTTCACCGCGCACCGCGAGCGCACCACGATGGAATGGGCCGAGTTCGACGCGGAGTTCGCGGCAGCCGCCGATCCGAGCGAGTTGGTCGCACGCGCGGTGCCGGATCCGGCCGACCGGTTCGATCGGGCGCTGTTGGACCGGCCGGTGCAGGGGCGGCCGTTCGCCGACCAGGAGGCGCTCCAGGAGTGGATGCACGCCCACATCGAGGCCGACCTGACTCGCCGGCACGATCCCGCGTACAGCCAGGATCTGGCGGTGATACACGCGCTGTTGAGCGTGTACGGGGTGGTGCTTCGGCTTCAGGACGCGGGTGATCCGGTTCCGGACCCGGCCCGGCTGCTGGGCTTCTTCAGCTATCTGGCCAGTGGGCCGCCGGGGCCGCGCCTGGAGGAGTTGCTCGCGTTGGCCCGGGCCGGGGTGATCCGGTTCCTCGGTGAGGACGTCGAGATAGTCGGCGACGACGAGGTGGGCGACTGGCGGGCGAGCAGTCCGAGTCTGCCGGGCGTACGGGTGCATGCCCGCGCGCTGGTGGAGGCCCGGCTGCCCGATCCGTCGCTGGAGCGCACCCGGGACGCGCTGTTGCGCCGGCTGGCCGCGCGCGGCGAGGCGGGCACGGATTCGGCGGGACGGCTGAACTCGCGTCCGGGCGACCGTCGGGTGCTGGACGTGCACGGCGCAGCGCATCCGAGCCGGTTCGCGGTCGGCCACGGTGTGGCGGGCGGCGCCGGGAGCGCGGGGTTCTCCCGGCCCCGCTTCGACGCGCCCGCGTTCCGGGTCAACGACGCGTTGGTGCGGAGCGTGCTGAATCATCTGCGGGACATTGCACCCGCTGCCGATCGTGCTCTCGATCGGCCGGAACTTGTGACAGGAGCCACCCGGTGACCATTCAGCTCGGCTACGCGAGCCCCGTCGATGTCGACACGTACGGTCCGTATGCCGTCACCGATCCGCAGTATCCGTTCACCGGTCTGATCGGTGACCCCGAATTCCCGGAGGAGGCCGGGCGATACCACCTGTATCTGTCGCACGGCTGCCCGTGGGCGCACATCACGGCGATCGTGCGACATGCGCGCGGTCTCACCGACATCGTCGGCGCGTCGTATGTGGACGAGGAACGCGATGCCCGGGGTTGGGCGTTCCGGGAGCGGTTCGGCCCGGACCCGGTGAACGGGTTCACCCTGCTGCGGGAGGCGTACGAGGCGACGGAGCCGGGGTATGCGGGGCACATTTCGGTGCCGACCCTGTGGGATCGCTCCGGCGGTCGCATCGTGTCGAACGCGTTCGACGCCATCGCGAACAATTTGGCCACGAGCTTTGCCGAAGCGGTCGGCGAGCACGCACCGGACCTGTATCCCGAGGACCTGCGCGAGGCGATCGACATCACCGACACGGACTTCGCGACCGCCGCGCGCAAGGGCGGCCTGTGGACGTCCGAGGAGGGCGAGACGATCAATACGCTGGAGCGCTCGGATGCGCATCTGGCCGACAAGCGCTACCTGTTCGGGGATCGGCTGACGATCTCGGACATCCGGTTCTGGGTGAAGCTGCTGCGTTTCCCGCAGATCTACCGGGCCGCGATCACCCAGGACGGTCGCACTCTGGTGGACTACCCCAACCTGTGGGCGTACGCGCGAGACCTGTACTCGCGACCGGAGTTCCGCGAGACCACCGATCTCGCGGTGCAGGCGGAGAACGGGCTGCGTCGGTTCCCCGAGTCGCCGGCCTCCCCGACCGCAGAGCAGTGGGCGGCGCCGCAGGACCGGGCGGCGCTCGGCTGATCCTCGGCCCGCCGATCCGACGCGGGGTCGGGTCGGCGTCGGTCCTGCGGGATGCGCCGCACGTTGGGACGCGTGCGCGCGCCGGGGATCCCGGGGTGCGGGACCGGAGAGGGGGGTGCGCCGCCGGGCGGAGGGGGCCCGCGGCGCATCCCCGCGGGGGCAGGGACGTACCGCCGAACACGAGCGGATGGATGGACCGACCGGGCTTACGGCCCGGCTTGGTGGAGTGGCCGAGAGGCGAGGCAACGGCCTGCAAAGCCGTTCACGCGGGTTCGAATCCCGTCTCCACCTCGAAGGGGGAAGCAACGCGGGCCACCGGTCGCGTCGTGCGAGGGCAGGCAACGCCTCGCGCAAGCGACCGGCGGGACGCGGCAAGGCAGGGTGGAGTGGCCGAGAGGCGAGGCAACGGCCTGCAAAGCCGTTCACGCGGGTTCGAATCCCGTCTCCACCTCGAAGGGGGAAGCAACGCGGGCCACCGGTCGCGTCGTGCGAGGGCAGGCAACGCCTCGCGCAAGCGACCGGCGGGACGCGGCAGGACAGGGTGGAGTGGCCGAGAGGCGAGGCAACGGCCTGCAAAGCCGTTCACGCGGGTTCGAATCCCGTCTCCACCTCGAAGGGGGAAGCACGGCGCGAACCGTTGGCCGGTGGCTCGGAGTTCCCGACTCCGGGTCGATCGGCGGGCGGGATGCGGGTGGTGGGATGCGATGGAGTGGCCGAGAGGCGAGGCAGCGGTCCGCAAAACCGTGTACGCGGGTTCGAATCCCGCCTCCATCTCCGAGTTGGCGCAGGGCAGGGCGGGCGCGTATGGCGATGCCGGCCGTACGCGCCCGCCCGCTGGGGCTCTTGCGCGTGGGCGCGGGGATGCGTGGGCGCGGCGGTGTGTGGACGCGGGATGCGTGGGCGCGGGATGCGTGGGCGCGCCCGGGAAAAGATTCGGGCGCCGGGTGAACCTTGGTCCCCTTCGGGCCGCCCAAAGGATGGACGCCGTTCACCCGTAGTCCCGAGAATGTCCCGAACCTGTCCCTTTCGCTTTTCGGAGGCCCTGGGTGACATTCCGTCAGCAATCGTCTCGACGACGATCCGTGCCGAGTACGCGGCGGCGACGGATCGGTGTCGTGGCCACGACCGTGGCCGGCGCCCTCGCCGGCGGCGCGCTCGTCATCGCGCCCGCTCCCGCCGTTGCGGCGCCCGCCGTGGACGTATTGCTCGCCGAGGTGTACGGCGGCGGCGGCAACAGCGGCGCGAGCCTGACCAACGACTTCATCGAGTTGGCGAACAAGGGTTCGGCCGCCGTCGCGGTCGACGGTTGGAGCGTGCAGTACCTCCCGGCCGCGCCCAAGCCGACCTCGACCTGGCAGGTCACCGCGCTGACCGGCGCGGTTGCGCCCGGCGGCCGGTACCTGATCGGCGAGGCCAAGGGCGCCGGCGGCACCCTCGCACTGCCCGCACCGGACGCGCAGGGTGCGATCAACATGTCCGGCACCGGCGGCACCGTCGCGCTGGTCCGCGGCACCGCGCCGCTCACGTGCCTGACCGCGGCGGACTGCCTGGCCGACGGCCGCGTCGTGGACATCGCGGGTTACGGCGACGCGGTGGTCCGCGAGGGCAGCCCGGCGTCCGGAGCGTCGAACTCCGCTTCGGTGGCTCGGCTTTCGTCGCTCGCGGACACCGACGACAACGCCGCGGACTTCGCGGCGGGCGCGCCGACGCCGCTCAACGCGCGTGGACAGGGTCCGACCGACCCGGGTCCGGGCGAGCCGGAGCCGACCAACGCGCGCATCCACGAAATCCAGGGCAGCACTCGGATATCACCGAAGAACGGCACCCGGGTGACCGGCGTACCGGGTGTGGTGACCGGTGTGCGCGGCTTCGGCAGCGCACGCGGCTTCTGGTTCCAGGACAGCCGTCCGGACGACGATCCCCGCACGTCCGAGGGGCTGTTCGTGTTCACCGGCGCGGTCACCCCGCAGGTCGCGGTCGGCGACGCGGTCAAGGTGACCGGCAAGGTCGAGGAGTTCTACCCGGGCGGCGAGACCATCGGCGGGCAGTCGCTGACCCAGGTCACCGGCGCCACGTGGGTGATCGAAGCATCCGGCCAGGCGCTGCCCGCACCGGTGTTGCTCGACGCGGCCACCCTGCCGGACGCGTACGCACCCACCGGGACGCCGTCGATCGAGGCGCTCGCGCTGGAGCCGACGAAGTATGCGCTGGACCTGTACGAGTCGCTCGAAGGCCAGTTGACGCGCGTAGGCGAATCGCGCGTGGTCGGCCCGAGCACCTCGCACGGCGAGTTGTGGGTCACCCTGGAGCCGACGCAGAACCCGACCGCGCAGGGCGGCACGCTGTACAGCGGGTACGACGCGCAGAACGGCGGCCGGCTCAAGGTGGCGTCGCTGATCCCGTTCTCCCAGGAGCCGTTCCCGCAGGCGAACGTCGGCGACACGCTCACCGGCGAGACCCTCGGCCCGCTCACGTACGACCAGTTCGGCGGGTACTCGCTGGCCGCGACCACGCTGGGCAAGGTGGTCAAGGGCACGCTGACCCCGGAGACGACGCGGGACCAGAAGAACAGCGAACTCGCGGTCGCCACGTACAACGTGGAGAACCTCTCCCCCAAGGACACCCAGGCCAAGTTCGACCGGCTCGCGAAGGGCATCGTCACCAGCCTGTCCACGCCGGACGTGGTAGCCCTGGAGGAGATCCAGGACAACAGCGGACCGACCAACGACGGTGTGGTCGCGGCCGATCAGACGCTGGACAAATTGGTCGCGGCGATCAAGGCGGCCGGTGGACCGGCCTATTCGTGGCGCTCGATCGAGCCGGTCGACGGCAAGGACGGCGGTCAGCCGGGCGGCAATATCCGTAACGCGTTCCTGTTCGACGCTACGCGCGTCGAGTTCGTGGACCGTCCCGGCGGCGGTCCCACCAGCGCGGTGGGTGTGCGCAAGGACTGGCTGGGGCGTACCCGACTGACCCAGTCCCCGGGCCGGGTCTCCCCCGCGGACCCGGCGTGGGAGAACAGCCGCAAGCCGCTCGCGGCGGAGTTCCGCTTCCGCGGCAAGACGGTGTTCGTGATCGCGAACCACTTCGCCTCCAAGGGCGGCGACCAGGCGCTGGACAGCCGATTCCAGCCGCCGACGCGCAGTTCGGAGGTGCAGCGGCTGGCGCAGGCCAAGGTGCTGCGCGCTTTCGTGGACGAACTGCTGAAGTCCGACCCGAGGGCGAACCTGGTGGTGCTCGGCGACCTGAACGACTTCGCGTTCTCGCCGACGCTCCAGACGCTCACCGACGGCGGGGCGCTGCGCACCATGGTCGACACGTTGCCCGCGAACGAGCGTTGGGGGTACGTGTTCAACGGCAACAGCCAGATGCTCGACCACATCCTGACCAGCCCGCGGATCAGCCGTTTCGAGTACGACATCGTGCACGTGAACGCGGCGTTCGCGGACCAGGCGAGCGATCACGATCCGCAGGTGCTGCGCGTGCACCCGAGCACGGGCAACGACTTCCTGGATCTGCTGGAGCGGCTGTGGGAGGAGTTGATGGAGCGGGCCTGAGGGGGAACTTTGTCTCGGCCTTGACTTCGGTTCCCGGGCCTTGACCTTGACCTTGCCCTTGACTTCGGTCTTGCCCTTGACTTCGGTCTCGGCTCGGACTCGGATTTGACGTAGCGTCACTTCGCGCCCGGCATCGGATTCGGTGTCGGGCGCGAAGGTCGTTCGGGCAGTTTGGGTGGGGTCGGCCGGGCCAGGTTGGCCGGGCCGGGTTGGTCGGGCCGGGCCGCGTTGGTAGGGCCGGGCCCTCGCTGCGAACTACCTGTTAGTGGTGGGTCGTTCGGCCTGGGCCAGGGCCCGTGCGGCGGCCTCGGCGAGGGCGCAGGCGTCGGCGACGCAGTCGTAGTCGACGTGTTCGGGCAGGTCGGTGTGCAGGTGGTAGTGCGGGATCAGCTTCTGGTCGTCGATCGAGACCAGGGTCGCCGTCGGGTAGCCGTGCCGGTTGGGCACCACGCCGTCGGTGGAGCTGCGTGAGCGCAGGCCGGTCAGCACCGCGATGTCGTTGCGGGTGGCGCACTCGGAGAGCAGGTTGTTGAACGGGACGTCATAGGGCTCCATGCGCAGCGGTCCCTCGGCCTCCAGCAGGACCAGATTGCCGGATCCGACCGTGTCCACGTTGAGGAACCACGTGCGTTCGCGGTCGAGTTCGGGGAAGTGGCGACGGGCGAAGCCCCGAATGCCCTCCTGGAGCGCCTCCTCGGCACCGGCCGAGACGAGCAACACCCGCACACCGTCCACGGGTTCGTCGCGCAGGGTGGTGGCGAGCGCGACCAGCACGGCGACCCCGGACAGGTTGTCGTTGGCGCCCGGGACCGCGCGGCTGCGGCCGATCTGGGTGAACGCGGCCGTACTCGCCGCGGCGAGGCCGATCCCGACGCGGCGCACGCCCCTGGACCCGGTGGCCGCGCCGAGTGCGATCAGGGCGGGGCCGGCGACCACCGGCCACCACAGCGGCGGGTTCTCGCTCGCCTTGTCCAGCAGGTGCGGGTAGCGGGTGGCCAACCAACGCGCGGCCCGCTCGTCGAACACCGCTCCCGTGGGCGCCGCGTCGTGATGCGCCGTCACCACGAGGGTGCGCGCCGCGTCCGGGTCGCCGACGGAGGCGACCACGTTGTACGCGCTGCGCCGCCGGCCGCCGAGGGCGCGGCGGGCGTACTGGCCGCGATAGGAGATGTCGTCGGCGATGCCGAGGGTGGCGGCGGTGGCAACGAGCGTTGCCGCGACCCGCGAACGCCTGGCGAGCAGGCCGGCCACCGTCGCGATCGCGGTGAGCGTACCGATCGGGCGGGCGTACGAGGCGTAGGCCGGCTCCTCCTCGACCACGGCGTCCTTGGCCCCGAGTTCGCGTAACATCTCCGCGATCCGCTGCGCCGCCTCCCGCTCGCCGGCCGAGGTGGGCAGCCGCTCGATCCGGGCCAACGGCTCGATCACGGCCCGCAGTTCGGCCTCGGACGGTCGGCGCGACCGCTTCCCGCGGCCGCTCCCCCGATGCGCGTCGTCGTGTGTGTCGTCGTGTGCGCCGTGTCCCCCGCGACTCGTCATCTCGCCACGATGCCACGCCCACCGCCGCCGTGTCCGCCCTGCCGCACCCGTTTGTTACCGGCGTAGTCGGGTTGGGGGTCGGGCTTGGGCGTCGGGCTCGTGGCGGTTGGCCTGGGTGGTGGGTCGGGGTGCGTTGGTCTCGTGGCGGTGGGCCGGGGGCGCGGTGCGGCGCGCCGGCCTCGGGGCTCGCTGGGCTGGGCGCGTTGTGGGTTGGGGCCACGGTCGGCCCGGGGCACGGTCGGCCCGGGGCACGTCTGCTCGGGGCACGGTTTGCTCGGGGCGCGCCGGGTCGGGGCACGCAGGGCTCGGCGCGTCGTGAGTCGGGGCCGGGCGCAGCCTTTAGGCCTCCTGGCTTCAATCCCGCGTCGGGCTCGGCGGCGTCCGGTGCCGTGCATCGGCGTACCGGAAGAACACTCGCATAGTGGTTCTCTTCGGGTGGTTCGCCTGGGGCGGCGAGGTGCAGTGCCGAGCGTCGCGATACGGAGCCGGGCGTCGCGGTACTCGGTGCGGGATTGAAGACAGCTCTAGCAACGCTCGGGTGCGTCGACCGCCCCCGGCAGGTCCGTGACCTCGTCGACCACCGCGACCGGGGTCGCGTTCCTGCGCGTGGCCAGTACCGCACCGCCCAGGATCAGCACGAACGACGCCCCGATCGCGAGCGTGAAGTTCTCGTCCAGGATCAATACCCCCGCCGCCACCGCGACCGCCGGGTTGACGTACGTGATCACCGTCGCCCGCGCCGCACCCACCTCGCGCACCAATTCGAAGAAGATCACCATCGCGATCGCGGTGCACACCAGCGCCAGGACACCCATCGCGCCGAGCGCCTTTCCGCCCGGCACGTGCGAAGGCCACTGCACGGCGGCCAGCGGTATGTACACCAGCGCGGTGAAGCCCAGACACACCACCGTCATCGGCAGACTCGGCACGTCCTTGAGCCTGCGCTCCGCCACCAGCGCCGCCCCCGCGTAGCACAGGGCCGTCGCGAGCACCTCGAGCGCCGCCCACGGATCTCCGCCGCCGAGCGTGGGCCCGGCCAGCACCGCAACCCCACCGAACCCGATCGCCAGCCCGACCCAGCGCACCGCACCCATGCGTTCGCTACCGCCGGTCAGGTACACGAGCACCGCCCCGAAGATCGGCACCGACGCGATCAACAACCCCGTCGTCGAACTCGACAACCGCCGCTCGGCATCCGAGAGCATCCACCACGGCCCCACGAACTCGGTCACCGCGAACACCAGCAGCGGCCACTTGTACGGCCCCAACCCGCGCAGGCCCGCACCCCGCAACGCGAACGGCAACAGCAGCAGGGCCCCCAGCCCGGTACGCACGAACACCAGCACACCCGGCGACACCTCGTCCACCGCGACCTTGATCAGCAGGTACGGGATGCCCCAGATCACACACATGCACGCGAACAACAACGCCCCACGACGACTCACGGCCGTGTCCCCTCAATCTCTTGATCGAAGAGGATGATCAGTCACGCGAGGCCGATCGGTCTAGAACGTTGTTGCGCAGCACGCTGCTGCGGTAGCCGGCGGGGGTCACCCCCAGCACGCGGCGAAACCATCGCCCCAGATGCGCCTGATCCGCGAACCCGACCGCGAGCGCCGCCTCGGCCGGCGTCATCCCCGCGGCGAGCAGCACCTTGGCGCGGGCGACCCGGTACTGGGCGAGCCAGGCGTACGGGGGCAGCCCGACCGCGTCGCGGAACGCACGCAGCGTCTGGTAGCGGGACAGCCCGATCCCGGCCGACAACTCGCTCAGCGAGGGCGGGCTCACGAGTTGGTCGGCGAGCCGTTCGCGAACCGCGCGGGCCACCCGGGCTGCGTCCGGCGAGCCGTGCCGCTCGGCCCTGGCCCGTACCGCGTACCGCCCGACGAGCGCCCGCAGCACCTCCACGACACGGGACTCGCCCTCGAACGCGTCGCCGCCTGCGGTCAGGTGCATGTGTACGGCGACCATCTCGGCGGCGAGCCCCGGGTCGGCCACGAGCAGCGACGGGAAGTGCGGGGCGAGGCCGGGCAGGTCCTCGCCGACCAAGGCGGCGGAGGGGTAGAAGACCCGGTAGGCGTACCCCTCGGGGATACCGGGCCCGCCGGTGTGCGTCTCGCCCGGCTCGGCGACCACGATGGTCCCGGGCCCGGACCGATGCACCGCGCCGCGGTAGCCGATCTGCTCGACCCCCTCGACACACACCCCGATCGCGTACTCCTCGTGCGCGTGCGGCGCATACCGATGCCGCCGAAACCGCGCGGTCATCAGATCGAGAGGCGTGTCCTCGACCCCATACACACGCGTCCAAACAGCGGACTCACCACGCCCACGATCGGGCCGCGCCCGGAGGTCGGCGCGGGGAGCTTGACGCCCACTCGACCCACTCGACCCACCTGGACCACTTGCGCCCACTGGGCCACATGCGCCACCCCTGCCACCCACCGCGCCCGTGCCACCCCATGCACCCGCGCCATCCGTACCACCGACCGCGCCGGTGCCACCCAACGCACCCGCGCCACCCGGCGCAACCTCACCACTCATGTCGATGCGCTCTCAAATAACCATGCACCGGCCGCCCCGGCACGATCGGCTCGAACCACTCCTCCGGCCCGGGGTCCGACAACCGCAACTCCACCGACTCCGGATCGTCCGACGCCGCATCGCTGAACGTCACGAACGCCGCCTCGACATCGTCGTCGTACAACCCGTGCCGCTCCAACAG
Organism: Embleya sp. NPDC050493; assembly: GCF_044458105.1. Lineage (NCBI taxonomy): Bacteria > Bacillati > Actinomycetota > Actinomycetes > Kitasatosporales > Streptomycetaceae > Embleya > Embleya sp. NPDC050493. Next base: position 266,198 of record NZ_JBITHP010000001.1, on the reverse strand, counting down.
CGACGCCGCCTGATCCACCAACAACCGCAAGGCCATCTCCTCCGCAAAGCACGCGGGCGGCGCCCACTCGTTCCCACCGAGCCGCCCGGTGACCGTGACGGCAGCCACCACGAACCGCCGGACGAACCCCTCCTCCAGAATCGGCAACGCATCCAACACGAAAAACGAGGCCCCGTCCGCCTCACGAAGATTCACCAGATCCGTGAACAGCAGATCCACGAGCACCCCGACCGAGCCCGCCACGGCCCCCGCCGCCAGCCGGGCCTTCTCCTCGGGCACGTCCGGCTGCGCGGTGTCCGGCTCACACCCGAACGCATCCAGCCCGAACGCCCGCACCCCCGCGGCTTGCCGCTCGATCCGCAATCGCTCCTCGGGCATCGGCCGCCGCGCCCGCAACGCCGGATCCCCCGCCGGAGCGTCCGGCCCGTCCGCCGCCAGCAAACTCTCGTACACCAACTCCTCGTGCAACTGCACCTCGCTGCGCACCACCCGCCAATCCGCGAGCAACACACTGGCCTCCAGCACCGCCAGCACCATCTGCCGCGCCGTCCGCTCGGCCGCCTCCAACGTCGGCGCATCCACCGACATCAACACCGCAGCCCCATCCGACCGAGGCGTGACCCGATAGTCCACCAGGTCCACCCCGACCCCATCCGCCTCCTCGAACCCCTCCACGGACTCGAGCCCATCACTCAGCAACGCCCCGACCCCGAGCCGCTGGAGTTCATCCAGATCGGGATAGGTCTCGAGCGGCACGACATCGACATTCACCGGATAAGCCACCCCAAGATCTTCCCGGACCCACCCCCCTCCCCACGCCCGACACCACCGAACAACCACGTGGCGGACCACCCCCCGAAGTGCGATATGGTTTCCGTGTTCGGCCAGCCGAACACCGGGACGTGGCGCAGCTTGGTAGCGCACTTGACTGGGGGTCAAGGGGTCGCAGGTTCAAATCCTGTCGTCCCGACGGTGTTTACGCAGGTCAGGGTCGGTATCTCTCGCGAGATACCGGCCCTGACTCGTTCTGCGTGTCTAACTGCGTGACTACGGCTCCCGAGTGACCCCGAAGATGTCGTCCATCGCCACGGCGCCGGTCTGGACCACGGGGCGAATCTGAGGCACGGCTGCGGCCGTGGATCACTCGTATCCAGCGGTTCGGGCAGGGCAACGGAATAACCGTGACGCCGCGTACCCCGGCCGGAATCGCGTTCCGGCGCGGCGTGCCTGCCCTCCAGGAACGGCTGCCGCTTGGCGGTCTGCTGCTGCGCGACCGGATCCGCATCTCGAACGGCTTCGTCCTGCCCGACTACACCTCTTACGAAGGCGCCCGGCGGTCATCGAGCACGTCGATCTCTCCACGCCGGCCTACCGACACCGCAGAACACAAGAGCACGACATGAACATGAATGCGAAGACGTGGTTCGTCACCGGCGCGTCCAAGGGCTTCGACCGGCAGTGGACCGAGGCCGCGCTGGAGCGGGGCGATCGGGTCGCGGCGACGAGCCGGACCCTCGACGCGTTCGATGAGCTGGTCGAGATCCATGGCGACAACCTGCTGCCGATCCGGCTGGACGTCACCGACCGCGCGGCCGTCGACGCCGCGGTACGACAGGCCGTCGACCGCTTCGGGCGCCTCTACGTCGTGGTCAACAACGCCGGCGACGGCCTGTTCGGCATGGTCGAGGAGATCGGCGAGGAACTGGCCCGGGCGCAGATCGAGGTGAATCTGTTCGGTCCGCTGTGGGTCACCCGGGCGGCGCTGCCGCATCCGCGGGCGCAGGCGGCGGACACAACGTCCAGGTCTCGTCGATCGGGGGGCCTTCTCGCTGCCGGGCCTCGGCGTCTACCACGCCTCGAAGTTCGCTTTGGAGGGATTAACCGCGAGCCTCGCCATGGAGGTCGCGGACTTCGGTATCAGGGTCACCCTGGTCGAACCCGCCGGATACGCCACCGAGTGGGCGGGGCCGTCCGCCGTGCATGCCGAACGGCTGCCCGCCTACGGCGAGTTCCACGCCGCCATGCTCGCCCACCGCGACGGCGGCCGACTGGTCGCGGGCACGTTCGCCGGCACCGGCAACATTCGTCAACGCGAAGCGTTCGCGCCTGTCGCCTCGGCCGAGGCGAGGCCCGCGTCCCCAAGCGCGGCGCATGTTCATGTTGTCGGGTTGATGTGCCGTTGGTTGTCGGCGTTCCAACTGGCCAGGAGGCGGATCGCGTCGGCTTCGGGGGTGCCTGGTTGGGGTGTGTGGACGGTGAGGATCCGGCTGGAGGCGGCGTCGATGTGCAGGGTCTCGTAGGGCAGTGTGATCTCGCCGATGAGTGGGTGTCGGAAGGTTTTTGTGCCGGCGCGGTGGATTCGCACGTCGTTGCTTGCCCAGCGCGTCCGAAATTGCGGGCTGCGGGTGGCGAGTTGCCCGATCATGGCGGTCAGGTCGGGGTCGTCGGGATGGCGGCCGGCCTCGATGCGCAGCATCGCCACCGTGTCGGCTGTGATCCGGTCCCACTCGGGGAACAGGTCCCGGGCCCTGGGCTCTTCGAGGAACAGGAAGCGGGCGCAGTTCGGCTGTTCGTGCAGGTCGTACATCGGTGCGAGGAGTGCGCGCCCCAGTGTGTTGGCCGCGAGGATGTCGAACCGACCGTTGAAGACCATCGCGGGTAGGTGGTCCATCGAGTCGAGCAGCAGCCGGATCCCCGGGGTGACCAGGTCCTTCCCCACACGGCGGCGCCGTTTGCGGGCCGCGGGGGTCAGGGCGGCGAGCAGCCGGTCGAGGTGGGCGCGTTCGTCCTTGTCCAGGCGCAGGACGCCGGCGACGGCGTCGACGACGCCGGCGGAGGGCCCGGTCGCCTGGCCGCGTTCGAGCCGCACGTAGTACTCCGGGCTGACCCCGGCGAGCAGCGCGACCTCCTCCCTGCGCAGGCCCTTCACCCGACGGCGGGTGCCCTGCGGAGGAAGGCCGGCGTCGGTGGGGGTGACCCGGGCACGGCGGGTGGTCAGGAACTCGCGGACCGCGGACCGGGCGGCCTCCTGTTCGTCCATGGATCGAGGGTAGGCCCGGCCCACGCGCCGGAAGGGGTCCCTGCGAGTACCCCTTTCAGCCGTGCCTGTCGGGATGTGGTGAACCGATGTTGGCTGGTCGTCGGCGGGGATCGGGAAACGCCCGGACAGCACGGATGCCCGTCCTCGCCGCTTACCCCTGACGCACCTTCCTGCGCCACTCCCCCTCCACGAGAAAAGAGTCCTTCGATGCGGAACGCGATGCTCGGGAGCCTGCGGGTTTCCCGGATCGGCCTGGGCACCATGACCATGGCCGGCACCTACATCTCCGGCGGCGGCCTGGACGACGCCGAATCCGTCCGCGCCGTCCATCGCGCGCTCGACCTCGGCGTCACCCACATCGACACTGCGGAAAGCTACGGCCCGTTCCACAGCGAGGAGATCGTCGGGCAGGCGCTGGAAGGCCGGCGCGACCGGGCCGTCATCGCCACGAAGTTCGGCATTCTGTCGCACGGCGGCGACGCGACCGCCATGTTCGACAGCAGCCCGGCCAACATCCGCACCGCCGTCGAGGGCTCTCTGAAGCGCCTGCGCACCGATCGGATCGACCTCTACTACCAGCACCGGGTCGACCGGAACACCCCCATCGAGGAGACCATCGGCACCGTGGCCGAGCTGGTCGCCGAGGGCAAGGTCCTGCACATCGGCCTGTCCGAGGCCTCACCGGACACGATCCGCCGCGCCCACGCCGTTCACCCGATTTCCGCGTTGCAGACCGAGTACTCCCTGTGGACCCGCGACGTCGAGACCGAGCTGTTGCCTCTGCTGCGCGAGCTGGGTATCGGCCTGGTCCCCTACGCGCCGCTCGGGCACGGGTTCCTCACCGGCGGGATCCGCACGCCGGAGGAGATCCCCGAGGGGGACTGGCGCAAGACCAATCCGCGCTTCGTCGGCGAGGCCTTCCGGCAGAATCTGCGGCTCGTGGAGGAGGTACGGGCCATCGCGGGCGAGGTCGGTGCGACCCCGGCCCAGATCGCTTTGGCTTGGCTGGTGGCCCAGGGCGGGGACATCGCCCCGATCCCCGGAAGCCGGCGCGTCGCGCGCGTCGAGGAGAACACCGCCGCCGACGGCGTCGTCCTGACCGCCGGTCGGTTGCGGCGGCTCGACGCCCTCACGCCGGCGACCGGCGCCCGGCACGACGACTTCAACGAGTCCACGATCGACCGCTGAACCGGCACCGACGCGGACAACCGCAACCCGAACACGACATTCACCGAGGTTCTCGACGCCCGAGAGCCCTCGCCCTCAGGAGGCACGTCATGTCCGCAGCCACGTCACCGACCGAGCGCAACCGCGCGGTCGTCGAAGCCATGTTCGCCGCGGCGAACAAGGGCGACATCGAGGGAGTCCTCTCCCACCTGTCCGACGACATCGCGGTCATCGAACCGATGTTCCTGCCTTTCGGGAAGGCGTACCACGGCAAGGACGAATTCCTCGCCCTCGCTCAGGTCCTGCCCGACTACCTCGACATCTCCTCGATCACGGTGCACTACACCATCGCCGACGGCGACCGCGTCGCGGCGTGCGTCGGCATCACCGACATCGCGACCGGAGAGCCGACCCGGTTCATCGAGCAATTCACCGTCAAAGACGGCAAGATCGTTGAGAACCGGCTCTTTTACCACGATGCCGGCACCTTGGTCGACAAGCCCAAGGTGGTTTAGCGCATAGGTGGTTTGGCGCATAGGTGGTTTGGCGCATCCGGCCCTCGCCGTCGACCGCGCAGTGGTCGTTCCCCGGCCGGCGGCGCCGTCGCGTGGGGTCGGTGGCGGTTCCGGAGCGCCCGGGCGCCCCGCCGGGTCTGGTGCTCACCCCGACGCGGCCGTACCCCGGGCGGATGCGGTTCGTGCTCGTATGACGGCGTCGTGGAGGGCCTTGGGGTCGTCCGCGTGCAGGCGGATCACCCGTACGAGGCGGGGTGCGCCGAAGAACTGCGGTGCGTCGACCGGTTCGGTCAGGTCGAGGGTGAGCGAGGTCTGCGCGCCGACGGTCAGGTTCAGCTCGCCGTCCTTCCGGTCATGGGTGAACCGCGTCTCACGGCGGATGGAGGCGATCCGGTCGAGCGGTACACGAATGTCGACGTGGGCCGCCCGGCGCACGCGCAGGACACCGTCGGCGAGCACGTGCGGGCGGGTGACGGCGGCGGCGTGCAGGCCGAAGAGGAACAGGACGGTGTAGATGTCGACGACGAGGAACACGGAGTGCACGACGGGCCGGTCGGCGAGCAGGTACGACATGGCGAGGGTCTCGATCACGCAGGCGAACGCGAGGCCGAAGATCAGGGCGGCCTGGTCACGGGCGTGCGGGAAGACCGCGTCGGCCCTGTCGACACCGTACGGACGGCGTACGGCCCACCGGGCCAGGCTCGCCATGATCCGCGCCTCGTGTACCACGCATCGCCGCGCGCGCTCGGGGACGAGTCGTGCGAATGCTTCTCGTCGGGAGAGTCCGCGTCGCCGCAGCCGCCGCCAGACCAGGGCCTCGGAGCCGAGCAGCACCGGCAGGAGCAGTCCCCCGCCGAGCAGGGCGGCGCCGGGCACCGGCACGGCGCCGAGCAGGCAGGCGAGCGAAGCGAGTTGGGCCGACAACACGGTGACGCGCAGTGTCCGCAGAACGCGTCCCCGTGCGGGGGTGGCGGGTTCGGGCCGGAGCGTGCGGATCTCCGAGGTCGTCACGATGGTCCCTCACGTCGTTCCCGCACCAGTTCGATCGCGCGGCGGATCGCTGCCGATTGGGCCGGTGCCATGTCCGCGAAGACGGCTTCCGCCAGACCGCGGCCGGCGGTGTCGGGGTATTGCATCGCAACGTCGTCGGGCAGAAGTTCCGCGAGTACGGCCGCGGCGCCGGCCACGCGCGGGTCGTCCGGTTCCGCCTCGGCGAGGTCGTCCAGCAGGCCGTACACCTCGCCCGCGTGCGCCTCCATGCCGCGCAGCGCCTGCATCAGCCGCACCCGGTCCTCCTCGGGGATCACGGTGTCCAGGAGGGCCAGAACCTCCCGGTCCTTCACTGCCATCGGGGAGGCCGGCACCTCGCCGAGACCCGCCAACAGCGTGGTCAGCTCCGGTGACAGCGGCCCCTCGGCGGTCAACCGGCCGGCCCGCGCCTCCTCCAGCAGTACGGCGAGCCGCGCACGCCGCTCCCGGACGACCGCTTCCTGCCGGCCGAGGTCTTCGTCCAACTCCCGCAGTACCTCCACCAGTTCGCGGCCCTCGTCGTCCGCGAGGACGTCCCGCACCTCGTCGAGGCCGAGCCCGAGTTCGCTCAGCCGCCGGATCCGGGCGAGGAGCACGGCGTCCCGGATGCCGTACTCGCGGTATCCGTTGCCTCGCCGTACGGGCTCGGGCAGCAGTCCGAGATGGTGGTAGTGCCGCACGGCCCGAGGAGTGACCCCCACGAGGGCGGCGATCTCGCCGATTCGCATGCGTCCAGTAGAAACCCTGACGTTGCGACAAGGTCAAGCATCTCAGGGGGCCGCCCTCCGAACCCCACGGATCCGAGGCCCGGGAGGACATCGTGGATCTCGGGGGGCCGCCCTCCGAACCCCACGGATCCGAGGCCCGGGAGGACATCGTGCCGGAAGGCCCACCCGAAGCTCCTGTCGGGCCGATCAGCCGTTGCTATCTTGGCAGTTCGGGACATATGGCATGCGGTGCGAGGCCGCCGCACGTCGCGGGGAGGGTGATGATCGATGCGGAGGACCGCCACGAGCCCGGTCGATACGGCGTGTGGTGTGACGCACCGACCGGGGCCGCCTGTTCCGAAACGTGCCGGTCGACGGCTCGACGGACCTTCATCGGTCGTCTGACCGAAGCGACCCGGTGCGACCGCCTCCTACGCTGACGACATCCCGCGATACCCGTCCCCACGCAGGAGTCGTTCCGTGACCGAAGCCCCGCATCCGCTCTCCCCGGGCACGCACACCCTTGACGTGGATGGCACCATTCACCGATACCACGTGTCCGCTACCGGCCCGGTCCGCCTGGTCCACTCCCACGCCCTTGCCTTCGCCTCCGCCGTGGCCGACTTCGTGCCCGGCCACCGCGAGCGACCGCAGGACGTGCAATGACCGACCGCCACGTGATCCACATCACCTGGGCGGCGTCGAACTCGTGCCCGGAGCAGGCATCTTGTCGATGTCAGCGGTACCGCAGGCGGCATCCGCGATCCGCACCGTCCCCGGCGAACCGCCGCAGCGCGTGCCGGTCGGGTGTGCTCGTCGGCGCGGCGCCGAACGCAACGGACCAGGAGGTGTCGGCATGGACGACCGCACCGGCGCGGAGACCGGAACCGGGGTCCACGACCTCTTCGGCGCCTCGGGCGGCGGCCACGCGCCCACCATCGACGACGGGACACTGGTCGGCCGCGCGGCAGACCTGGCGCGGCTCGGCGCGTTCGTCGTCGAAGTCGGCGACCGTGGCGGGGCGTTGGTACTGCTCGGGGATCCGGGGGTGGGAAAGACGGCGCTGCTGGGCGTGTTCGCCCGGGAGGCCGAGGCCGCCGGGATTCGGGTGCTGCACACCGTGGGTGTTCAGTACCGGGCCCAGACGGGATACGGGGCGCTGCGGCAACTGTTGACCTCCGTTGCCGACGTGCGGTCCCGGGCCGGCGCCATGCCCGTCCTGGCCGCGGTGGCGGATCTGGGACACGCGGCCGTGTCCGGGCGACAGGAGGCGGTCGCGGCGGCCGTGGTGTCGCTGTTCACGGATCTGTCCCGTGAGCGGCCCACCGTGCTCGTGCTGGACGACGCGCAGTGGCTGGACCCGGCAAGTGCCGTGGTGTTCGCGCATGTGGCGCGTGCGTTGGCGGGGGTGGCCCGGGCCGGCATGGTGTGCGCGGTCCGGGTCGGTGACGAGAGCTTCTTCGCCCACGGCGGCCTCCCGTTGCACGAGTTGGGCCCGCTCTCCGAGGCCGCGTCGGAGGAACTCCTCGTCCGCCGCTTTCCCTCGCTCGCCGCGAGAGTGCGCCGGCGGCTGATGGCGGACGCCGAGGGCAACCCGCTCGCGCTGCTCGAACTCCCGGCCGCGCTCACCGACTCCCAACGCAGCGCCGGCCGGGCTCTGCCGCGACGCATCCCGCTCAGCCGGCGGCTCCAGGCGGCCTTCGCCTCCCGGATCACGATGTTGCCGGCGGCCACCCGGCATCTGCTGCTCGTCGCGGCCCTGGAGGGCAGCGGCAACCTGCTGGTGGTGCGCCGGGCCGTGGCCGGGCGGTGCGATCTCAAACACCTCGCCCCCGCCGAGCGGGTCGGCCTCGTCCACGTCGACGACACGACGGGCCGTCTCGGGTTCCGGCACTCCCTCATTCGCTCGGCGGTGGTGGACCTGTCCACCAGCGACCAGCGGCGTGGTGTGCACCGTGCGCTGGCCGAGGCGTGGGCGGGGGTGCCCGAGCAGCGGGTGTGGCACCTGGCGCAGGCGGCGGAGGAGCCCGACGGGCAGATCGCCGCGCTGTTGGAGGAGACCGCGGAGACCGGCGCCCGGCGCGGTGACGGGCCGAGCGCGGTGGCGGCGCTGGTGCGCGCCGCCGACCTGAGCCCGGCGGCGGCCGAGCAGGCCCGGTTGCTGGCCAAGGCCGCGTACGTCGGGGCGAACATCACCGGCGATCTGCGCGAGGTGCCTCGTCTGCTGGAGCACGCCCGCCGGATCCACCCCGACTCCGACTCGCCGGCCGCCACGGTGGCCGCCACGATGTACCTCCTCAACAGCCATGGTGACGTCGACACCGCGCACCGCCTCCTGTCCGGCGCCATCGCACTCCAACCCGAGCCCTACGACCTGAGCGACCCCACCCTGCTCGAAGCCCTGTCCACGCTGCTCATCGTGTGCGTCTATGGCGCCAGGGCCGGCCTGTGGGCGGACTACGACGCGGCATTGGCCAAGTGCACCTCGGTCCCGGACACCCTGCGATTGTTGCGGGCCACGTTCGCCGACCCGGCCCACGCCCGCCCGTCCGACTGGGATCGGCTCGACGCCGCCGTCGCGGCTCTGGCCGACACCTCCGACCCGGTCCGCATCGTCCGCATCGGCACCGCGGGTGCGTACGTCGACCGCCTCGGCGCCATGGCCGAACCGCTGTTGCGCACGGCGCGGGGCGGAAGCGGCGGCGAGAACCATTTCCCGGCCATCCAGGCGTCGTTCCTGTGGGGCAGCCATGCCTGGTTCACCGGCCGGTGGGCCGAACTGCGCGACGTGGTCGGCAACGGGCTGGCGCTGTGTGAGGAGTTCCACTATCCGCTGCGGTCCTGGACCGGAAAGTTCGTCCTGGCGTGTGTGTCCGCGGCCTGCGGCGACTTCGCGACCGCCCGCTCGCTCGCCGAGGGAATGGACCAGTGGGGCGGCTCCCGCAGAGCACGCGCCGTCTCCTGCTACGCCGCGCACGTGAAGACGCTACTCGCCCTGTCCCGGGGCGACTTCGAGTCGGCTTACCACCACGCGTGCCGGATCTCGCCCGCCGGGACACTCGCCCCGTTCGTCGGACACGCGCTGTGGGCGATCCTGGACACGGTCGAGGCGGCGGCGCGAACCGGCAGGCACGACAAGGCACGCGACCACGTCGCGGCGGCTCGCGAGGCGGGGCTCGACACGGTCTCGCCGCGCCTGCGCTTCGTCCTGGGCGCGTGCGGCGCCATGGCGGCGCGCAACGACGCCGAGGCCCTGCGCCGCTTCGGCGAGGCCCTGGCCGACGAGGACACCCAACGGTGGCCGTTCGACCACGCCCGCATCCGGCTGTACTACGGCGAACGGCTGCGGGCCGGCGGGGCACCCATCCCGGCCCGCTCGCAACTGGCCGCGGCCGTCGAGGGCTTCGAACGGCTCGGCGCGGCGCCCTGGGCACGGCGCGCCCGCGAGGAGCTACGCGCCTGCGACGACCACGTCCCGCGGATCGGCGCACTCACCCCTCAGGAACACCGGATCGCGAGCCTGGCGGCGACCGGCCTGAGCAACAAGCAGATCGGCGAGCGCCTGTTCCTGTCCCCGCGAACGGTCTCCTCCCACCTGTACCGGGCCTTCCCCAAGCTGGGCATCACCTCCCGGGCCGGCCTGCGCGACGCCCTCGACGGCGCCCGGCAGTGACGAAGCGCGGCCTCGAATTGCGTCAAATGACGCAAGAGGCGGGGCTGTTCACGTTTCTAGTGTCGGCGTTGCGGGCCGGGGCAACGGCGTCATCGGCTCCGCGGGACTCGGGAGGAACGAAACGATGAGCGACAACGCATCGCGCGGCAACGTCGTCCTCGTCCACGGCGGCTTCGTGGACGGCGCCGGCTGGCAGGGGGTGTACGAGGCCCTGGTCGACGACGGCTACACCGTGGCCGTCGTGCAGAACCCCACGTTGTCCCTGGACGACGACGTGCTCGTCACCCGGCGGGTGATCGACGCGCAGCCGGGACCGGTCACCCTGGTCGGCCACTCGTACGGCGGCGCGGTGATCACCGAGGCCGGCAACCACGACAAGGTCACGGCGCTGGTGTACATCGCCGCCTTCGCGCCGGACAAGAGCGAGTCGGTGAACACGCTGATCGCCGACCCGCCGCCCGGCGCGCCGGTGCCGCCGATCCTGCCGCCGGTGGACGGCTTCCTGCTCCTGGACCGGGAGAAGTTCCCCGAGTCCTTCGCCGGCGACCTGCCGCTCGCTCAAGCCCGGTTCCTGGCCGACTCGCAGGTGCCGTGGGGCGTCGAGGCCCTTGCCGGCGCCGTGGCCACGCCGGCCTGGCGCACGAAGCCGTCCTGGTACCTGGTCGCCTCCGAGGACCGGATGATCCCGCCGCCGGCGCAGCAGGCCATGGCCGAGCGCATCGGGGCGACGACGGTCGAGGTGGCGGGCAGCCACGCGATCTACGTGTCGCAGCCGGCCGCCGTCGCCGATCTGATCAGGCGGGCGGCCGACGCCTGATCCGACGCACGCGCACCTCCGGTGCCCGCCGTACCCGTCCGTGACGGCCGGTCCGGCGGGCACCGACACGTCTTGCCCTCGTGGGCAAGCCCCGACACCCCGGATCGCAAGGAGTACCCCATGAAGTCACCGCGCCGGAGCAGGACTTACGCCGCGGCCGCAGCCGCGGTCGCGCTGACGAGCGTCGTCGCCGTCGGCACCCTGACCCCCGCCGCGTCGGCGTCCGACCGCCCCGGACACGGCACGCCGTCGACACCCAGGCCCACCTGTGCGCTGAGCCTGCACGCCACCGGGTTTCGGCCGAGGGTGAGCGAGGTGGCGCGGACGATCGAGGCGGTGGGCGTGGGCATCAACCTGCTGCCGCACGCAGACATCGGGTGGGGTTCGGGCTCATTTCCGGGACCGCACGAGCGGCGCGGCCGACCCGTCGCGAAACGCGGGCTTCCGCAATGAACGTGGATCAAGCTTGGCACACGGCCGACGCGCGACGGACGTCCGGGACGAGCAGTTCGTCGGCCGCGCCGTCGTCGTCCGAGACGAGCCACAGGAGCCGGCCCTCGCCCTCACCGGTGTCGTCCACGACGGGCACGAAGACCGCTTCCCCGCGTGGCGGTGATGCCGTCGGTGGCTCATGTCACGCGGTACGCCGGCGCTCACGACGCATACGCCGGCTTTTTGCTCACGAAGAGCGGGTGGAAGAAGTAATCGATGGTCGTCGCGCTCCTCGGCGGCCGCATATGCGCCGGCTGTGCGTTCGTGCGCCCTGTGCTTGATGCCTTGGGTGTTGATTTCCTTGCAGAACGATCGGCTTCCGGTCGTCGGTCCCGTTGCGCAGCAATGCACTTCAGGAGTGGCCGCGACCGAACAGGCCCCTTGCGTGGTGACGCGTGATGCGAGGTGGACCATGAACACTGGCGCCGTTCCGGCGCATCCGGACAACGAGCTACGGGTGGCTCTGACAGGCGGGTTTCCCGAGATGCCGTCGATACTCGTGGTGGCGGGACCCGATATACCGGCCAAGGTATCCATAGAATTCCGAAACGGTCGTGAACACTACGAGTACACCGGCGGCGTGTTGGACCTGGACGGCGTGAGCCTGCCACTCTTCCGGTGGAGCTATTCCACGAGGATCGCCGAATAACGGTTGAGCAATCGGCTGTTCGCCGCACCGTCGGAGCGCCGGTTCATGATGGTCCACACCGACCGCGTGAGCCGGTGCTTCGGCGCGAGACGGCCGGCCGGTGCCCCGACTCCGCCTCCTCGATGACGTGCGTACACGAGATGCCGGGGAGGTGCCCGGCGGTCTGCCCCGCGCCCGCTACGGCGACCGCGCTCCCACGATCAAGTCGCCTCCCGCATCGATCGGTTCGGGCGACGCGAGCCGCACGTGCGAGCCCGGCGTGCGCGCCCGGGTGCGATCGTGAGCCGGTGACCGTCTGCGATAGCAGAGGTACCGTGAGTTGTGAGGGGAATCGTCGGGCCCGCCTTTGATGCGGGCTACTCGTCGGCGCCGGCCGGCCACGTCCGCCCTTCCGGTATCACGAAAATCCAGAGCATCCCGGGCCCGCAGTGCGTCTTGCCGCGTCGCGGCGGATCCGATCTGCGCGATGCCCCTCAGCCACGGGAGCCCCCCATTGCCACGCACGCCACCCATCGACGGCCACCCGTTCCCCAGTCTCGCCCAACATCTCGAAGCCGCCCGTAACCGCGCCTTCATCGGAAGGACGAGGGAGTTGGCGTTGTTTCGACGCGCGCTCGCCGGTGAAGCGGGCTCGTTGTCCGTGCTGTTGCTCCATGGGCTCGCGGGTGTCGGCAAGTCGTCCCTGTTACGGCAGTTCGCCGTGGACGCACGCTCGGCCGGGCGGACCGTGATCGAGATCAGCGGGCGCGTCGGCTCGTCGCCGGCAGCGTTCGAGCTCGCCGCCGCGGAGATGTTCACTCGCGACAACGCGGTGCTGCTGGTCGACGACTTCGAGCGCTGTCAGGTCCTGGAGGGCTGGCTGCGGGACCACTTCCTGCCCCGTTTGCCGGTCGGAGCGCTGACCGTCTTCGCCGGGCGCCGGGCCCCCGCGCCGGTATGGGAGACCGACCCGGGCTGGGCCGAAGTGGTGCGCGTGGTGCGGCTCGAGGACCTGTCGCGCGAGGATGCCGCAGCGCTGTTGGCGTCGCGTGGCGTGCCGTACGAACCGTTGCCGGCGTTCGCCGGCGGGCATCCGCTGGCGCTCGCCCTCGTCGCCGAGGTCGCCCTCCAGGCCGCGCCGTCCGCAGGCGAACTCCCGGCGCAGGAGGTGTACTCCAAGCTGGTGGAGCACCTGGTCGGCGATCTGCCGTCCGCGGCTCATCGGCATGCCCTGGAAGTCTGCTGCCACGCTCGGGCCACGACGGAGGAACTACTCAGGGCCGCGCTGCCGGGCGAGGACGACGCCGCGGCTCTGTTCGCCTGGCTTCGTCGGCTGCCGTCCGTGAAGGCGGGGCCGGAGGGCGTGGCCCCGCACGATGTCGTGCGAGGCGCCGTGGACGCGGATCTGCGCTGGCGTGATCCACAGCGCTACGCCGCCATGCACGGCCGGATCCGCGATCACCTGCTGAAGCGTGCCGTCGAGGCACGCGGCGCGGATCGGATCGGCGCCGTCGCTCCGATCATGTATCTGTACCGGAGCGGCGGTTTCCTGGGCGACCTCGTCACGTGGGGGAACCGAAGCGAGGTCCACGAAGAGGAACCGCGATCAAAGGACCACACGGCGGTCGCACGGATGGCGGAGCGGGCGGAAGGGGCCCGTTCCGCCACGATCGCACGGCTCTGGTTGGCCCGGCAGCCGGAGGCGTTTCGGGTGTACCGGCGCTCGGACACGGGGGAAATGGTCGGATTCTCGACCTGGTTGACGCTCCGGGACCCGGACGAGAAGGAGTTGCGCGCGGATCCGGTCGTGGCGGCGGTGTGGAGCCACGTCCACGCGGTGGGCGCGCTACGGCCGGGGGAGCACGTGGGGATCGCACGATTCATGGTCTCGTCGGAGCCTCACTCCTGGGCTTCACCCGTCATGGACTCGATGGTGCTGCGGATCGCGGCGGAAGTGCTGCTCGTCAGGGGAGCGGTCTGGTCGTTCATCATCTCGGCCGACCCCGACCTGCGGAGATCGGCCACCGCTCATGGCCCCTTCCACCCGACCGGAACCGATGTGGTCGTCGGCCGCCGGACATACCGGATCTTCGGACACGACTGGCGGGCCGAGCCGCTGGAGTGCACCCTCGACCACACCGGGCCTCCCCGGAACCTGCGCCCGATGGCGGAGTCGGCCGCCTGCGCGCACAAGACGGCCGTCATGGCGCGGCCCGAGTTCGACGAGGCCGTTCGCGAGGCGCTGCGGTGCTGGCATCGACCCGATGCCCTGGCCCGCAACCCTCTGTCGCGCAGCGGGTTGTTCGCCGACGCGGGCAGCTCCCTCCGGGACGCACTCGAGCGGGCGATCGACACCCTCGGCGGCGACCCCCGGAGTGTGAAGGCGCACCGGGCCCTGACCGTGACGTTCGTGGACGGCGCACCGACACAGGAGGCCGCCGCCAGACGGGTGGAGTTGCCGTTCAGCACCTACCGCAGACACCTCACCCTCGGCATCCGGTACGTCAGCGAACTCCTCTGGCACCAGGTAATGCGGAGCGTGTCCCCCGCCGCGTCGGTCGTCGCCCGGCCGTGACCTCGATGCGGGCGCGGCTCGCGGATGCCGTGGCATCGCCGTCCCGGGCGGTGGCACCGGTCTCCTCGGCCGGGTCCATCCGCCCGACCCGCCGCCGTGGCGGTCGAGTCGGGCCGGCCCGCAGTGAGCAGAACCGAGCAGTGGATGAGCAGAGAATGGTCTGGCCACCTTCCCACGTCGAATCCGAGACTGATTTTCGGCGTGGGCATGGCAACCCATTCCTGGTGGCGACAGAACGTTCGGGACAACGGCACCGCGTATCCGCTCGCATTTCGGCGGCCCTGCCGCCCGGGTATCGCACGACGAACGTGCTCGTGCCGTCGACGTCGTCGCACCGACGTGGCGTTTCAGGACTCCGGCCGCCGACGAGACATCGCCGGCCGGTGGGACGGAATGAGGGTGACGCACGTGATGGACTCTGTCTTCGTCATGCCCGGTACGGTGCCTGCCCCGCGCGCGGGCATCCTGAGCGACTTCCACCACCGCTACGAGACCGTACGCGAATCCTTGTCCCGCATCGACAAGGCGGCCCGGGAAATGGGATTGCCCGAGATCAGTCCCCGGCTGATCGAGGACAACGGGACAAGTGACCGCCGCGGTCCCGAGGTGCAGTATCTGGAGATCTACGCGGTCAGCCTCGCGACCCACCACATGCTGGTCGCCGAGGGGGTCCGGCCGATCGCGATCGTCGGGCAGAGCATCGGGGAACTGTGGGCCCTGGCGGCCGCCGGACACCTGGCCGTGGAGGACGCCGCGCGCCTGGCCGTGGCTCGCTCCCAGGCGCTGACCCGACAGGGCTGGGGCGGCAAGATGCTCGCGGTCGGTGTCGACGGCCGCCGAGCGCAGTCGCTCGCCGGGTTGCTCGACCATCCCCACCTGGTGCTGGCCTGCGAGAACGCTCCTCGGCAGAGTGTGCTCAGCGGCCCGGAGCCGTTGATCGAGTTCGTGGAACGGGTGGCGGACACCCTGGGGTGGCCGAGTCTGCGGCTGGATGTCCCGCATCCGACGCACTCCCCCGCGATGGTGCATGCCGCGCGCGACCTGCGGGCGAGCGCGCCGCGGGTACCGTACGGCACCGGGCGTTGGCGGGTGTGCTCCCCGTGGCTGGGCCGGGACGTCGGCGACGACGACCCGGTGGACCTGGTCGCGGGCGCGCTCACCGCCCGGGTGCGGATGTTGCAGACGATCCGTGACCTGCACGCGGGTGGTGCCGACGCCTTCGTGGAGTGCGGCGAATGGCCGGTCGTCACCAAGTTCGTCGAGGCGTCCGTCCCGGGTGTGCGGTGTGTGGTTCCGCTGAGCGAGGGCGATCCGTTCGAGGCGGTACGGGTGTTGGCCGCCGATCCGTCGCGGGGTGGGCTGTTCCGCGAGCGGGTGCCCGCGTCCGCAGCTTCCGCCGGCGGTCGCGCCGCTCACGCGAGCGCACCCGCGACCGCCGCGACGGTTACCCTCCCCGCCCTGCCCCCGACGCGGTCCGCCGTTGTTTCCGCGCCGACGCCTCCCGTGACGTACGCGAACCCGGCCGCCGACCCGGCGCCCACGATTGCGGCGCCGGTGGTCCCCGCTGCCGCGCCGGCCGTCGCCCCGCCGGCCGCCTCGGCGCCCGGCGGGCTCGACTACGACGCGGTCTTGGACGAATTGCGGGTGCTCTACGGCGACTTCCTGGGTTACCCGCCGGATCTGCTCGGTGCGGACGACGGCCTGGAGTCCGAGTTGGGAGTGGAGTCGCTCAAGCAGGTGGCACTGCTCGGGCGGGTGTCCGATCGGTTCGACCTGCCCGATCTACGGGCGGACACCTCGCTGCTGACCCTCGCCACCCTGCGCCGGATCGCGGAGACCGTGGTGCGCGCCCGGGCGGAGGTTGCCGCACGATGACCGACACCGACCACCTCCGCGGGAGGGTCGCCCTGGTCACCGGCGCGGCGAGAAGCCTCGGCGCGGACATCGTCCGCCGGCTGGCGGGCGACGGCGCCCACGTGATCGTCAACTACTTCCACTCGGTCGAGCAGGCGAAGCTGCTCGAAGCCGAGCTCGAGCAGGCGGGCCACAGTTGCGAGTTCATTCGCGCCTCGGTGGCCAAGACCGGCGAGATCGACCGCATGTTCGATCTGGTGGCCGAGCGGCACGGCGGCCTGGACATCCTGATCAACAACGCCGCCGGCGGCGCGTTCCTCCCCCTGCTCGACATCGACGACACCTACTGGCAACGGGCGTGGTCGACCAACGTGATGGCGGCCTACCATTGTTCGCGCCGGGCGGCCGAGTTGATGGCCGGCCGGGACAACACGAACATCCTGTGCCTGTCCAGCGTCGGCGCCCACCTGCCGATCCCGGGATACGGCCCCGGCGGGGTCACCAAGGCCGCCCTGGAATCGCTGGTCCGCTACCTGGCCCTCGAACTCCTCCCCCAGGGCATCCGGGTGAACACCTTGCAACTGGGCACCGTGGACAGTGAGTTCGTCGACAACCTGGACAATCCCCCGGCGGCCCTGGGCGACCCGGCCACGACGAGCGAACTGATGAGCCGTGCCCTCTCGACACCGGAGGCCGCCACGTTGATCGTCCACCTCCTCCACCCGAACTCCGGCTTCATCACCGGACAGACCATCGTCGCCGACGGTGGCATAGCCATCGGCGGCATGCAGGGCGTCCGCCTGCACAGCAAGCTGGCGGACCGCGTGGGCGTCCCCGTCCGCGGCCGACCGATCCCGCCGGCGGCGGCGCGGACCGCGCCGCCCGAGGCGGACGAGTCCGGCCCGGAACCACCACAGGCGGCGCGCCCGGGGCCCGACACGACGCCATCCCCGACGCCCGATCCGACGCCGCGGTTCGACCCCGAAGCGATCGCCGTGGTCGGCCTCGGTCTGGTCCTGCCCGGTGCGAACTCCACCGACGACTTCTGGGATCGGCTGCGTGAGGGCACCCCGATCCGCAGCGAGCCGTCCGCTTTCGACCTGAAGCACTTCTGGGCACCCACCCGCGAGGACACCGACGCCTTCTACGTACGCGAGGCCGGCTACGTCCGGAACTTCGTACCCGACCCCGCCTCGACCACCGAACCGCACGGCAACGTCGACCACCCGGGGTGGCCGCGCACCAACCGCTGGCTGCGCCACTGCGCCGTCCGAGCCCTGGCGGGAGTGGGCCGGCGCCCGACCGACCGCTGGTTCGTCGCGACCACCGGCATCCACGACCAGACCGGACTCGGCTCCCAGGCCGTGGTACTCGGCGACGAGTACCGGCGCATGGTCCGCGAGGCGATCCCGGCCGACCGGGAAGGCGATTGGTTGGCCGAGTCGGCCGACCACGCGATCGACGCGCACTACGCCGGCGACGGCGGAAACCCGCAGGCGTACCTGCCCGCGTCCGTCTCCCGCAACGCGCTGCGCGGACTGATCCCCGACGACGCCCAACACCTCACCCTCGACTCCGCCTGCGCGAGCGGCCTGTTCGCCCTCGACGCGGCGGTCAAGGCACTGCGCGACGGCTCGTGCGACGTGGCGTTCGCCGGTGGCACCTCGGTGATCGAGCCGATCGGGTTCACCCTCTTCTGTCGGGCGCAGGGCATCTCGATGAGCGGCAACGTACGCCCGTTCGACCAGGCGGCCGACGGGACCGTGATCGGCGAGGGCGCGGTAATGCTGGTCCTGAAGCCGTTCGGGCGGGCCGTGGCGGACGGCGACCGGGTGCTCGGCGTGGTCCGGGGCAGCGGTCTGGCCGCCGACGGGCGGGGCAAGGGCATTCACGCCCCTGCCACCCGCGGCCAGGAATCGGCGATCGCCCGGGCCTGGGCCGACGCGGGTGTCGAGGCCGACGACGTGGACTGGATCGTGGCCCACGGCACCGGGACGCCGGTGGGCGACGAGATCGAACTGCGCTCGCTGCTCTCTCGGTTGGGGCCGCGGCGGCGGGCGTGTCTGGTGACGTCGAACAAACAGATCTTCGGCCACACCGGGGTCCTCGCGGGCCTGGTCTCCGTCGCCCACGCGCTGGTCGCGTTCGAGCGCGAGGCGATCCCCGGGCAGTGTGTGGTCACCGATCCGCACCCGGTGCTCGGCGACGGCTCGCGGCTGACCGTACCGCTCGTGGACGCCCCCTGGCCGACGGACCACACACGGCCGCGTGTCGTCGGAGTGTCGGCGTTCGGCCTCGGCGGCGCCGACGCACACGTGGTGCTCTCCGACCGTGTGCCGCAGGCCGCGCCCACCACTCGGCGCGGCGGGGCGGACGTCGCCGGCACGGAGGACCTGGTTGTCGTCGGCTGGAACACCCACCTACCCGGTCTCGACGCAGAGGATGTGCCGACCTGGCTCACCGGCGGCGGCCCGCGCCCGGACGCCGGCTTCGGGCTGCCCTATCCGCTGCCGTCCCCACGCCAGGTACGCATCCCACCGCTGACGATGCGGCACATGGACGCCGCGCACCTGATGACGCTCCAGGCCCTCGGCCCGCTGCTGGACCGGCTCGGCGAGCCGGGCAACCACCTGCGACCCACAACCGCGGTCGTCGTCGGATCGTCGCTGCCCACCACCCACAACACCCGGGCCGCACTGCGCGTGCACGCCGCCGAGTGCGCCGCCGCGTTCGACATTTTGCCCGACCGCGCGCAGGCGCAACGGCTGAAGGAATACCTCGCGAAGGGCATGGCGGAGGCCGCGGGGGTGATCCCCGGCGACCTCAACGAGGACGACTTCACCGGGGCGGTCTCCTGCATTCTGTCCGGCCGGGCGGCGAACTACTACGACTTCCGGGGTATGGGCGTCAGCGTCTACGCGCACCGGGACTCCGCGCACACCGGCCTCGACCTGGCCCTGCGCCAACTCCGGCACCGAGCCTGCGATCTCGCCCTGGTCGGCGCGGTCTGCCTGCGCCCGATCAGCGGGTGGGATCGCCATCTCGCCGGCCTGGTGCCGCAGGGCCGATCCATCGCGGAGGGCGCCGCCGTCCTGGCGATCGTCCGGCGCTCCACCGCGCGCGAGCACGGCCTGCCGGTCCTGGGCACCCTGTCCACCTCGCTCGCCGGTGACGACGCCGGCGCCGTGCCCGCGCACGCACTGCCCGTCCTGACCGACATCGGGCACACGTACCTCTCGCTCGACGCCCTGCTCACGATCCTGAAGGCGGTCGTCACCGGAACCTCGACCGTCGTCGCGCCCGCCGCCCCGGGGTCACCGACGATCCGGTTCACCCCACCGACCGAGCCGCAACCGTCTCGGGCCGAACGGGCCGACCACACGGTGTCGGCGCCCACGGCACCCGACCGGATCGCGTCGGAGGAGGGCACCGCTCCCGACCCGGTCGTCCGGCAGGAGCACACCGAGGAATACCTCGGCCGCCGCCAAACCGTGCGCCTGGTCCCGACGACCCCACCCCCCGCGGAGGCGGCGATGGCCGCGATCCCCCCGGGCTCCGTCGTGATCACCGACTCCCCCGACCTCGCCGCCGCGGCCGGCGGCTCGGACGTCGCCGTCTGGGCCCCGACACCGGGCATCGGCGCCACCACCCACGTCCCGCCCGAGGACGCGCCCACCGCGCTGGCCGGCCTTGCCTTCGTCCCCCGCCACGTCCGGATCCTGACCCGACTGCCCGAGGACGACGGCGCCCCCGACGGCGACGGCGCGGACGACGCCGAGACCGCCCGGATGGAGGCCCTCCAAGACCTCACGTTCACCACGGTCCAGGCCGTACTGCCCGCCCTGCGCAACGGCGGTTCGCTTGCCGCCGTGCTGCTCGGGGCGATACCGGACGACCTGCCGAGCCCGTCGAGCGCGCTGATCGTCGGTCTCGTCCGCTCCGTCCGAGCCGAGATCCGCCAGTGCGGCGGCGCGGCCCTGCTCACCGACACACCGGACGCGGCATCCGCCCTGGCCCTACTGGCCCGAGCGGCCGGCGCCCAGGTCCCCACCCACACTCTGGCCTGCCGCGCGGGCACCTGGCTCACCATGGCGGTCGTCGACGACAACGCCGCGCCGGTTCCCGCACCGCAGGCCCAACTTCCGCCCGGCGCGGTCGTGGTCGCCTTCGGCGGCGCCCGGGGCATCACCCCCGAGATCATGCACGCGCTGGCCCGCACCGTCGACCGACCCCACGTGTACGTCGTCGGCCGCACCCCACCACCGGCACCCGACGAAACGCTGCCGGCGCAGGCCGAGTTCATCATCACCGAACGACGCAAACGCCCCGACGCGTCCGTGGGCGAGTTGCGCGCCGACTACGAGCGCGCCCAAGCGCGCCTGGAGGTAGGTCGCACCGTGCGCCGGCTGGCCGACCTGTGCGGCGCCGACCGGGTGCACCACCGGGTATGCGACGTCCTCGACGCCGAGCGCACCACCGCCGTCCTCGGCGAAGTCCTGGACCGACACGGGCACATCGACCTGCTCGTCAACACCGTCCTGGAGCTGCGCTCACGCGCGCTGCATGCCAAAACCCTCGCCGACTTCCGCGCTGTACGGGCCACCAAGGCGACCGGCTACCGCAACCTCAAACGCGCCCTCGCCGGCCGCCCGCCCCGAATCTGGGTCAACTTCAGCACCCTCGCGGCTCTCGCGCCCGCACCCGGCGACGTCGACTACTGCACCGCCAACGAATACCTCGCGTACGCGAGCGCCCGGGCTCGTCGCCACGCACCGCCCGACCGGCACGAGTTCGCGATCCTGTGGAGCGGCTGGCTCGAAGCCGGCGTGGCCAGCAGCATCACGATGCGCGAAACGCTCAAACGCAACCGCATGGACGCCTATATCGACAACGCGCTCGGATCCACCCAGTTCCTGGCCGCCGTCGCCCGTCCACCGGCCGGCGGGGTGACGTTCTTCGTCCGCGAGGACGAACGCACCCTGCTGCACACACGCGGGATCGCCGCGCACGGCTCGCCCGACGACCTGCGCATGCCCACTCCCGACGTACCGCCGCCCGCCGCGCCGGATCCGGGCCTGCGCACTCCCCTGCTCGACGGCGTCCTGCACCGCGGCACGAACTGGATCGTCCTGACCAAGACCTGGGATCCCCGCACCCTGGCCGAACAGGACGGCCGCTGGATGCGCCACCACCGAGTGAACGGCGAGTACACCCTGCCCGGCACGTTCACCCTCGAGGCCGCCGCCGGCGCCGCCGCACTCCTGTGCCCCGATCTCGTGGTCACCGGATTCCGCGACCTCGTCTGCCGCACCTCGATCACGGTCGGACTCACCGGACCGCGGCGCACCGTCGCGGTCGAGGCCCGGGTCACCAGCCGGCAGCGGAATCGCGCCGAAGTCGCCGTCCGGATGACGACCCACCGGATCGGCCGCAACGGCCGAGTCCTGCGCTTCAACGACCTTCTGTGCGAAACGAACGTGCGCCTGGCCCGGCGGTATCCCACGCTTGCCCCACCCCCCGACTCCTCGACCCACCGACCCGAACCCGACTTCGCGATGCCCGTCTACACCCTCGACCCGCCGATCTCGCTCACCGGCCCGTTCGCCGGCACCCGCGACCACGCCCGCGGGGCCGACGGGAACAGCGCCGCGTTCGGGTTCGACCATGCCGCCTGGGCACCGGCCCTGGGCGACACGATGGTGCCCGCCATCCTGCTGGACGCGATGGTGCACCTGCTGTTGCTGCCACCGATCGGCGAACCCCCGCCCCGGGTCGGTCCGATGGCCGGCCTCGGCGAGGTCGACCTCGGCGGGCCGGGCAACGACTGCCGGCTCGGCGCGCAGCATCCGACCATCCGTCTGTACTGCGACTTCGCCACCGGCGTCCTGACCGCCGCCACCGCCGACGGTCGCACACTCGCCCGGATCGCCTCGGTCGGCGCGCACGACCCGGACCACCCCGGCGAACTCGTCCGACCCCTCGCCGACGCCCGCCGACCGATCGTTTCGTGACAGCCGAGGAGGCAGCGATGTTGTGGCAGGACATCACGATCGCGGGCACAGGTGCCTGGATTCCGCCGATCGTCCCGGTACCCGATCCGGGCGAGGCGTCGACGGCCGCGCCGCGGCAGGCCGCGCTCAACGGATTCACCTCGGCCGCCATCGCGACCGACCACACGCCGACCCGGATGGCCGCCTGCGCCGGCCTCAAGGCGCTGCGCCATGCCGATGTCGCCACCGCCGATCTCAGCCTGCTCGTACACGCCAACTTCCAGGACGAGGACCACTACACACCCGCGACCTACATGCAGCGGGTGCTCGGCGGTCCGCACACCATCGGCTACGAATTGTGCGCCGCCAGCGACGGTGGGGCCGCCGCGCTGATCGTCGCCGCCGAACACCTCACCGCCCGCCCCGCCGCGAAGGCCGCCCTGGTCACCGCCGGCGCCCGATTCCCCGAGCAACGCTGGGGCGGCGCCCGGAACATGGGCTACGTGGCCGGCGACACCGGCGCCGCCGCCGTACTCACCCGAGGCGCCGGCTTCGCCCGGCTGGCCGCGACCGCCCAGGTCGTGGAGCCACACCTGGAGGTGCTGACGCGGGCGCGGAAGGAGCACGACGGAAGCGGTCGGCCATTCCCCATCGAGGACAGCGGGCTCATGCCGCACATGGACACGCTGCAACGCGCCACCCGCCGGTGTGTCGAGACCGTCCTCGACGAGACCGACACGAAGCCCGCGGACGTCACGCACGTCGTGGCCATCGCGATCGGATCGATCGTGCTCGACCTCGTGCTCGCCGGGTCCCCGCTCGACCTGCGCTGCGAGGACACCAGTTGGACCTTCGGCCGACACCTCGGCCACGCCGGCCCATGCGACATCCTGCTCGGCCTCGACCGCCTGTTCCGCTCCGGCGCATCACGGGCGGGCGACCGCGTCCTGGTGCTGAGCTTCGGCCTGGGCTTCCGCTGGACCACCGCACTGATCGAGGTCACCCGCGACACCACCCCCGCGGCGCCGGCCGCCGGAACACACAGGGAATGAGGTCGTCCATGCCGGACACGAATACGGCCACCGTCGCGTCGATCCCGCTGGCCCCGCGAGCCCTGCCCCTGCTGGGTCACGCCTTGCCGCTGCTGCGCGATCCGCTGGCGTTCATCACATCCCTGTCCGGCTACCGCGAGATGGTCCGCGTCCGGCTGGGCCCCAGTTCCGCCGTGATGATCTGCGACCCGGCACTGACCCGACAGGTATTCCTCAACGACCGCGTCTTCGACAAGGGCGGCGCGATCTACGACCGCATCCGCGAGGTCATCGGTGACGGCCTGTCCACCTGCGCCTACCCCCTGCACCGACGCCAACGCCGCCTGTGCCAGCCGTCCTTCCACCCCACCCGACTGACCGGATACGCGGCCGTGTTCGCCCGCGCGGCCCAGGCGAAGGCGGCCGGCTGGCGCGACGGAGACGTCGTCGACATCACCCAGGAAATGATGACGCTGACGACGCGGGCCACCATGGAAACGATGTTCAGCGGCGCCCTGCCGGAGGAGACCATGCAGCGGGCCCTGACCGACACCTCCACCGTGGTCAGCGCGTTCTTCCGCCGGATGATGACGCCGGCCCTGCTCCGTGGGCTGCCGACGCCGAAGAAAAGGCGGTACGACGAGGCCCGACACCGGCTCTCGGCCACCATCGAGGGGATCATCGCCGAGCGGCGCGCCGATCCGACCGACCACGCCGACCTGCTCTCCGCGCTGATCGGTGCGGTCGACGACGAGAGCGAAGGCGGCGAGAAACAACTCAGCGACACCGAGCTCGCCGACGAGGCCCTGACGTTCTTCCTCGGCGGGATGGAGACCACGGCCATCACCTTGGCCTGGGCGCTGCACCTGCTCGCCGAGAACCCGCACGTGCAGCGCCGCCTCCAGGCCGAGACCGACGACGTCCTGGCCGACAACGGCGGCACACTCGACGCCGGCCACCTGCCCTCGCTGGGCCTGGCGAGCCGGGTGGTGACCGAGACGCTGCGGTTGTACCCGCCCGCCTGGATGATGACCCGCACCCTCCGCGAGGACGCCGAACTCGGCGGCGTGCGGCTCAAGGGCGGCAGCACGATCGTGCTCAGCCCCTACCTCCTGCACCGCCGCTCCGACCTGTACGCCGAGCCGAACCGGTTCGACCCGGACCGCTGGCTCGGCGCCCAGCCCGACCGGGCGACCTATATCCCATTCGGCGCCGGCCCCCGCAAGTGCATCGGGGACCAGTTCGCCCTCACCGAGGCCCTCCTCGCGCTGACCGCCATCGTCGCTCGCTGGCAGTTGGTTCCGGTGGGCCACGAACCCTTCCGGCCCAAGGTGGAGACGAGCCTGAGTTCGCGCGGGCTGCGCCTGCGCCTCGACGAACGCCGCACGAGCGACGCCGACACCACGACCGCGGTGCGGTCGGCGTGCACCCCGTCCACCACGAAGCCGGGCGGCGGTTGCCCACTCGACCATCAGGAGTGATGCCATGAGGTCTCACGTGAAGCCGTTGGTGAAAAGGCTGCTGCGGGCGCGCCGGGTCGGCGCGTTCGAGGCGGCCCCGGCCGACACCCTGCACGTGCCCACCCGCCCGCATCCGAACGGCTGGTTCTGCCTCGCCTTCTCGGACGAGGTACGCCCCGGTACCGTCACCACCCGGGCGCTCGCGGGTGCCGAGGTCGTGCTGTATCGCACCACCGACGGCGTGCTGCGGGCCGTGCGCCCGCGATGCCCGCACCTGGGCGCACACCTGGGGGTGGGCGGATCGATCGAGGGCGAGGACATCGTCTGCCCGTTCCACCGGTTCGCGTTCGACCCTGCCGGCACGTGCGTGCGCACCGGATACGGCGGGCCGCCGCCGAAGGCGTCGCTGACCCGGTATCCGGTGTGCGAGACCAACGGCTCGATCTACGTGTGGCGGCACGTCCTCGGCCTGCCCCCGCAGTGGCGGGTCCCGGCGCTGCCCATGGACGACGGGCAGCCCTACAGCCACGATACGTTCGACATCGCCGGCCATCCGCAGGACGTCATCGAGAACGCCTTCGACTGGGGCCACCTGCCCGCGCTGCACGGCCTCGAGGATGTCGACATCGACGGCAGACCGATGCCCGGAGAACCGATCGCCACGGTCACCGCGACCGCGCGCGGCACCGTCATGCGCGGCTTTCGCCAGTCGTACACGCTCACCGTGATCGGCCTGGCCACCATCGCCGCCCGCACGGTCCTGCCCCGGGGCGCGGGCAACCTGTACGTGATGCTCCACGCGACGCCGACCACCCCGGGGCGCATCCACCTGCGCTTCGGCACGAAGCTGGAACTGGGCGCCGTGCCGGGTCTGCCCGAACGGATCGGGCGCGCGGCCACGCTGCCCGTCGCCCGGCTGAGCAGCGTCCTCATTCAGCGGCTGGCGAGCCTGGACACCGGCGCCGACCTGCTGATGTGGAACCACCAGGAACACGTCGAACAGCCCAAGCTCGCCAAGGGCGACGGGCCGATCGGGCGATACCGGTTGTGGGCGCAGCAGTTCTACGCCGGCGTCGAAGGCGTCCACATGGAATCCGCGAACTCCGAGGATGTCGCCGCACCATCCGAGGCGGTGGACGCGAAACCCACGGGCGGTCTTGTGTCCCCGTGACTCGCCGGGACCGAAAGAGAGACGACATGGCAGCGGAGAACGGTACGCCCGAGGGCGGGCGACGATTGACCGTCCTCGGAGCGGGAGTGATGGGGACGGGCATCGCCGCGCTGGCCATCGGTCACGGCATCGCGGTGTCGCTGATCGACCCGGACCGACACCGCCTGAACGAAGCCCCCGCGCGCATCGACTTGATGGTGCGCATGGCGCGGCTGATGAACGCGTTGCCGGAGGAGCCCGGCACCGGTGTTCTCGTCACCGGAGTGTCGTTCGCCGAGGACGCGACGGCCGACAACCCCGGTCCCGTCGCGGTGGTCGAGGCGGTCACCGAGGACGCCGACGCCAAGGCGAAGGTTCTCGCCCAGGTGTCCGCTCTGGTCGCGCCGGGCACCGCGATCATCTCGAACACGTCCTCGATCCCGATCGACGAGCTGGCCCGGGCGACGGCGCGCCCGGCGGAGTTGATCGGCACCCACTTCATGAACCCGCCCCACCTGATCCGCACCGTCGAGGTGATCAGGGGCACGCACACCGACGAGGCCACCATGGACACGCTGCGGGCCCTGCTCGCCGTGCTGCGTCGGGAGCCGATCGTGGTCGACGACGCACCGGGCTTCGTCACCAGCCGCATCCTGCACCCCATGATCAACGACGCGGTTCGGGTGGTGGCGGCGGGCACCGCGAGCGTCGAGTCGGTCGACCGGTTGATGCAAGGGTGCCTCGGCCACCCGACGGGCCCGCTGCGCACGGCGGACCTGATCGGCCTCGACAACCTGGTCGACTCGTTGTGGGTGCTGCACAACCGGACCGGCGACGAGGGGTGCCGTCCCTGCGACCTGCTGCTGGAGATGGTGCGCGCCGGTCGGCTGGGCCGCAAGAGCGGACGCGGCTTCTACGCATACGAGGGAGAACAGGCATGACTGTGTCGTCGGAGTCGTCGGAGTCCTCCGAGTCGTTGGGGTCGTCCGAGACGTTGGAGTCGCCTGATCCGGCGGCTCCGGAGCCCGTTCCGGGCGCGGACGGCATCGAGGCGGAACTGCTGCGGTTCCTGGCCCGGCACACGGGCCGGGAGTGGACGATCGACGCGGACGTCTTCGGTCCCGGGGGCCTGTCCTCGCTCTTCGCCATGGAACTGGTGGTGTATCTGGAGCGGACGTACGACATCGCCATCCGCGGCGCCGACCTGCGCATGGACAACTTCCGCACGGTGGTGCGGATGGCCGAACTGGTCGACCGGCTCCGGCAGTCGGCCCTCGGGGGTCCCGGTGCGTGAGACCGTCGCCGCCGCGACCGCGGCGGTCACCGAACTGGTCGGTGATCGGGCGGCCGACTGGGATCGCGCGGGCCGACTCCCCGACGACGTCGTCCGCAAGCTCGGCGCGGCCGGTTTGCTTACCGGACAGGTCCCGGAAGAATACGGCGGGTTGGGGTGGACGAGCGCGGACGGCGGCGAATTCACCGCGCATGTGGGCAGCCTGTGCGGTTCGTTGCGCAGCGTACTGACCTCGCAGGGCATGGCCGCATGGACCGTGGAACGGCTCGGTGATCCGGCGCAGGCCGCGGAACTGCTGCCTCGACTGGCGTCGGGCGACACGGCGGCGATGGCCTTCAGCGAACCCCGGGCGGGCAGCGACCTGTCGGCCGTCGCAACCACCGTCACGGTCGACGGAGACACCGTCCTGCTCACCGGCGACAAGAAGTGGGTCACAGCGGCCGACCACGCCGACCTCATCCTGGTCGTCGCCCGGATGGGGGACGGCGGCGCCGTGGTGGTCGTTCCCCGAAACGCCCCCGGGGTCCGGGTCTCCCGGGTGGCCGACCCGCTGGGCTGTCGGGCGGCCGGACACGCGGAAGTCCGGCTCGACGGGGTCCGGTTGCCACTCGACAGCCTGCTGGGCGGTGGGCGCCAACCGCTGCCCCTGCTCGTGACGACCGCTCTGGCCTATGGGCGGATCTCCGTCGCCTGGGGATGTGTCGGCATCCTGCGGGCCTGTGTGAAGGCGGCCGTCGAGCACGCGCTGTCCCGGGAGCAGTTCGGTCGGCCGCTGGCACAACACCAGCTGGTCGCACGGCACTTGGCCGAGCTGTGGACTGCGGAACAGGTCGCGACCCGGGTTTGCGAGTACGCGAGTCGCTGTTGGGACGAGCATGCCGCCGACCTGGCCGCCGCCGTCGTGCTGGCGAAATACGTCGGTGCGGAGTACGCGGTCAAGGGCGCCGCAGCGGCGGTGCAGGTCCTCGCGTCGGCGGGTGTGCGGGACGGCCACGTCGTCGCACGGGCATACCGCGACGCCAAGCTCATGGAGATCATCGAGGGCAGCAACGAAATGTGCCAGCTGATGCTGGCCGACCATGTGCTGGGTCGGCAGTGAACACGACCGTGGCCGCCGAGGAACCTCGCGACGCCGAACCTCGCGACGGGGGGCCGAACAC
The DNA here is from genome assembly GCF_044458105.1 of Embleya sp. NPDC050493. Taxonomy (NCBI): domain Bacteria; kingdom Bacillati; phylum Actinomycetota; class Actinomycetes; order Kitasatosporales; family Streptomycetaceae; genus Embleya; species Embleya sp. NPDC050493. Next base: position 237,616 of record NZ_JBITHP010000001.1, on the reverse strand, counting down.
GCGCGCCCCCGCCCGGGCGATCCCGCCCGCCCTGGTCAAGTGCCTGGTCTGGGACCTGGACAACACGCTGTGGCGCGGCACGTTGTCGGAGGACGAGACCGTCGACCCGTTCCCGGCGATCCGCGAGGTCGTCGCCGGCCTGGACGCACGCGGCATCCTGCAGTCGGTGTGCAGCCGCAACGATCACGACCCGGCCTGGGCCCGATTGCAGGCCCTGGGCATGACCGAGTGGTTCGTCGTGCCGGAGATCGGTTGGGGGCGCAAGTCGGACGGGGTCCGGCGGATCGCCGAGCGGCTGGGCTTCGCGACGTCCACGATCGCCTTCATCGACGACCAACCGGCCGAGCGGGCCGAGGTCGCCCACCACCTCCCGGACGTGCGCTGCTATCGGGCGGAGGACGCCGCGACGCTGCTCGACCGGCCCGAGTTCAGCCCGAGGTCGGTGACCGTCGACGCACGCCGCCGCCGGACGATGTACCGGGCCGGGGTCCGACGCACCGACGAGCAGGCACGCTTCACCGGCTCGCACGACGACTTCCTGCGCTCGCTGGAGATGGTGATGCATCTGGGTCGGGCCACGGAGGACGAGCTGTCCCGGGTCGAGGAGTTGACGTTGCGCACCAGTCAGATGAACGCCACCGGGGTGCACTATCCGGACGCCGCGCTGCGCGCTCTTCTCGACGACGCCTGCCACGAAGTCCTGGTCACCACGCTCACCGACCGCTTCGGACCGCACGGTGCGGTGGGTGTACTGCTGCTCCGAAAGCATCCGCGTGCGTGGCATCTCAAGCTGCTCGCCACGTCGTGCCGCGTGGTGGCGTTCGGCGTGGGCACGATCATCCTGAACTGGTTGGCCGACCAGGCGGCTCGGGCCGGTGTACACCTGCTGGCGGACTTTCGCGCCACCGATCGCAATCGCATGATGGAGATCGCCTACCGGTTCGCCGGTTTCGACGAACAACCGTGCGACTGCCGGGGCCCGGCGGGCGAGCCGGGTTCCGACAGTGATGTCCAGGTCCTGCACCTCGTTGCCGAACGGCGCCCGCGGTCGGAGACGGTCCGGCTGATCGCTCCGGATCTCGTGGTCAGCGCCGACGGACCAGGGTGACGCCGTCGGCCACGGGAAGCATGCAGATGTCCACCCGCCGGTCGTCCCGAATCCTGGCGTTGACCTCCCGAACCCCGACGGTGTCCGCGTCCACCGCGAGGGGGTCGACGACCCGACCGAAGAAAAGCGTATTGTCCAGCACCAACAATCCACCCGGCCGCACAAGGCGCAGGCAAAGCTCGTAATACCCCGGGTAGTTCCGCTTGTCGGCATCGATGAAAACGAGGCCGAATTTCCCCGAACAGCCCTCCGAGATCATTACCCCCAGCGTTTCCATCGCCACTCCGATACGGACATCGATGCGGTCGAAAACTCCCGCCCGGCGCCAATACTCGGAACCGATCTCGGGCCACCGCGCACTGATGTCACAGGTGACCAATCGCCCGTGCGGGGGAAGCGCCCGCGCCATACACAGGGTGCTGTACCCCGTGAAGGTACCGAGTTCCAGCACCTCCGCAGCGCCGGTCGCCGCGACCAACATCGCGAGGAACTGCCCTTCCTCGGGCATGACCTGCATCGTTTCCCCGCCAGGCAGCTCTGCGCTCGTCAGCCGCAGATCACGCAGAATCTCGTCCTCCCGAAGCGAGAACTCTCTGACATACCCCAGAAGTTCCGGCCCGGCCGCAATTTGATCCGCCATACCGAAACCCTAGACGACGCTCCGACCATAATTCAATAGACGCCCGAGACGGTCCAATTCAACGTACGACTACGAATCCGTTCCACACGTGGACCTCAAACGTAGTCGCTGAAGGAAGCCCATTTCCGGACACCCGAGGCCGAGACACGGCGCTGTCGGCAACACGGCGGCGGTGTCGGCACACCAGCCGACATGGACCGGGCCGGAGTCCTTCTTGTTCCGGCGGCGTCCCAGCGCCAGTGCATCGAGCGGGAGTTCGGTCCGCAGATGTTCCGCGAGCCGCCGGCCCACGATCATCCGCGAGTACACGTCGTGGACGAACGCGACGTACACCTGGCCTTGTTTGCGCCGCCAATGAAACGGCGACACCGCAGGAGCGGGGCGCGACCGGCGAGGGCCGGCCGGTGCGGGCGGTGGCGATTGCTTCGGTCGGCCCGGCCCTTCGTCAGTGTGACGGAGCGGAGTCGGGTACTGCGGCAAGCGCCCGGATGTGGGCCGGGACGACGCATGCCTGGGAGGCGAGCAGGTCCGCGAACGTGGTGGTCAGCAGGTCCGGACGGGTGCGGGTGTACGCGGTGAGGGTGCGGCGGATCGGCGGGTCCGGCGGTCGCAGCAAGCCGTCGAAGTCCGGAGGGACGATGTTGGCCGGAACGAGGGCCGGGCCGAGCCCGGCGGCGGCGAGCAGCGGTGCGGCAGAGGTCTGTTCGGCGTGGACGGCGGTCCCGGGAGAGAAACCCGCCTGGTGGCAGGCCTGGTCCAGGATGTCGGCGAGCCCGTTGGCGGGGGCGTAGCGCACCCACGCACGGTCGGCCAGCTCGACCAGTGCCAATGGCCCCGGCGGTTCGCCGGCGAGCGGGTCGTCACCGGGCAGCACGATGACGAACTCCTCGACGCCCAGGTCGCGGACCGGGCCCTCCCAGCCTGCCGGGGACGGGCCGACGGCCAGGTCGGCCTGCCCTGCCGCCATCGCCGCTTGCAACCGGTCGGCGTGCGCGAATTCGCGGAGCCGGATCCGCACGCCCGGGTGCTGTCGGCGCCAGGCCCGTAGGACCGGCGGCAGGATGCCCAGGCTGACGGAGTAGACGGTGGCGACCTCCAGCTCGCCGCCCTCCAGGCCGGCCGTCCGCCGCGCCGCCGTGTGCAGGCGTCGCGCCTCGGCGAGTGCGGCGCGGGCGTGCGGCAGGACGGCGCGGCCCATCGGTGTGGGCCTGATCGCACGTGGCAGGCGTTCCAGCAGCGGACCACCGAGCGAGCTCTCCAGCGCACGGATCTGGTGGGACAGGGCCGGCTGCGTCACGTGCAGTTGTTCGGCCGCCTGTGTGAACGAGCCGGTGTCGACCACCGTGACCAGGTATTCGAGCTGCCGCAACGTCGCCATGAACAAATGTTATCGCAGGCAGAGAAAACAAGCCTTGGACTCATGGGCCGTCGAGGGGAGAGGGTCGAAACAAGCCCACCACCTCTCCCTTGGAGCCGAATATGACAACTTCCGCTGATCTCACCGGGCAGCGCCTGGTCGTCGTGGGCGCCGGTTCACGCACCGGACGCCTGCTGGCTCGGGCCGTCTCGGCGGCCGGCGCAGACCTGGTGCTCGCCGGTCCCGACTCGCGCAAGCTGGAATGGACTGCCGGCGAACTGTCGGGCCGGGCCGACGTGGTTCCGGTCGACCTTGCCGAGGAGACCACGATCGCCGCCCTCGCCCGGAAGGTCGGCAGCTTCGACCACCTGGTCTCGACCGCCGCGATGCCCGCCAACGGCCCACTCGCCGAGCTCGAACTCGCCGACGTACAGCGTGCCTTCGCCGCCAAGGTGATCGGTCCGCTGTTGCTCGCCAAACACCTGACCGACGGGGTGCGCGAGGGCGGCTCGTTCACCTTCTTCTCCGGCGTGGCGGCCTGGCGTCCAGCCCCGGCCCGGACCGTGATGGCGACCACCAACGGGGCGCTGGCCTTCCTGGTCCAAGCTCTCGCCGTGGAGATCGCCCCGGTGCGGGTCAACGCCATCTCCCCCGGCATCGTCGACACCGGCTCCTGGGACGGACTCGGTGCCGACAAGGAGGCGTTCCTTCGCTCCATCGCCGAGCGCAACCCGGCCCGTCGGGTGGGCACTCCGGACGACCTGATCAAGGCGGTGCTGTTCGCCGTCACCAGCCCCTACGTCACCGGCAGCGTGCTGCACGTCGACGGCGGCGGCCGACTCGCCTGAGGGGAGGGCAACACTGATGGATCTGCACCTGAACGGCAAGGTCTTCCTCGTCACCGGAGCCTCCGCGGGGATCGGCGCGGCCACGGCACGGCTGCTCGACGCCGAGGGCGCCACCGTCGTCGGCGTGGCCCGCCACCCGGGCGACGCCGAGGAATCGGGCCCGCACACCACGGGCCTGGCCGCCGACCTGACCCTCCCGCATGCCGCCGAGCGCGTCGTGAGCGAGGTGCTCGCCCGGCACGGGCGGCTCGACGGACTGGTCAACAACCTCGGGGGATTGCAGGCCCGGACCGGTTTCCTCGACGTCACCGACGAGCAGTGGCACCGGACCTTCGACCTCAACCTCCACTCCGCCGTCCGGATGACCAAAGCCGCCCTGCCCGCGCTGCTGGAGCGTGGCGGCTCCCTCGTCCACGTCACCAGCGAGGCGGCCCGACTGCCGGATGCACCGCTCGTGGACTACGCGGCGGCGAAGACGGCCCTGCTCTCGGTCTCCAAAACGCTCGCGGTGGAGTTCGGCCCGCGCGGCGTGCGCTCCAACGTGGTCTCGCCGGGCCCCACCCGCACCCGGTTGTGGGATGCCCCGGGCGGGTTCGCCGACCAGCTCGGCGAACGGTTCGGCCTACCGCCGGACGCCGCGATCGACCATTTCGTACGGGAGGTCCGGCGGCTGCCCACCGCTCGACTGGGCGCCCCGGAAGACGTCGCCCGCGTCATCACGTACCTGCTCTCCCCGCCGGCCCGCCAGATCACCGGCGCGGAATGGGCCGTCGACGGCGGCGCTCTGCGTCAGCTCTGACCTTCCCTCATCTCTTCCCAGGAGTACTCTCATGCATTCTCGCACCCTGATCCGCGCCGTCGCCGTCGCCGCCTCGGTCGCCGGTCTGGCGGGCGGCACCGTCGCGGTCGCCTCCGCTCACGACCACGGCACCCGTTCCTCACGTTCCTGGCCGCAGCGCCTGATCGACCGCTCGCCCGACCTGGTCCAACCCGAGACGCTGACCGTCGACCGCTCGATCGGCGAACGCAGGGCCGCCCAGCAGGTGCGCCTGGCCCAGCAGCTGTACACCTTCTGGAACACCGGGCAGCAGAAGTACCTGGATGCCGCCGTCAGCCCCCGATTCAAGGACAACACACTGCCCACCGGCCGCCCGCAGGGTCCCGCCGGCCCGATCTTCGCCTCGGCGAACTTCCGCGCCGCCGTGCCGGACCTGACCTGCGAGTTGTCCGACGTACTGGTCACCGGCGACAAGATCACCGCCCGGCTGGTCTTCCGCGGTCACTTCACCGGCACCTTCAACGGGGTCCGGGGCAAGGGCCAGAGCGTCGATTTCAACGCCATCGACATCCAGCGCGTCGGAACCGACAAGATCATCGAGGACTGGCACATCGAGGACAACCAGACCCTGATGAGTCAACTCGGCGTCGACAACTGATATCCACCGTCCTGCACGCCCTCCCATGGGCCGCGTTCGCCGTCGGCACCACGGCGTTCGTGACGGTCGCCTGCTCCCCGCCCCGGCCGTCCGACTCTCGGCCTCGACGTCGACGGCCGGGCCGCCGGTCACCGGCCATACCGTCGCCGGGGCGCTCTCCGCTCGCCCCGGCGACCATCGGCACAATCCGTTCGGCACACACTCGACGAGGCGAATCGCCCGCCGCGCGCATGCCCACCCCCGCACTGTCGTCCACCTCCGCCACCGCGTGACACGTTGGCCGGCTGGTCCGCCGAGCCCGGGAGGAACGGGCCGGCCAGTGGGGTCCCCTGCCGGGCCGGGATATCGTCCCCGATGTCGTGGAATGCGCCACGTCCACTCCCACACCGCCGGCGAATGGAGCCGATCGCCTCTCGGGTGCCGTTGTCGTCCCGATCCTGCCGAGTCCGGTATCCGTCAAGTCGCGCGCGGGGCCCGTATCGGGCCGGCACCATGGCAATCCACCGATGGCGGCCCCATACGAGGTCGCGGGCGACGGGGGTCGGGCAGCGATGGAAGTCGGCCGGGTTTCCGGCCGGGGTCGGCTCCGTCTCTCCCTCGGGTCGGTTCTCGAAGTCGGGGATGACGCCCCTGGTGACCAGTCCCGATGAGACCCGACCGGGGTTCCCGGAGCGGTGCCCGTAGGGATGTCGAGTGGACACCGCTCCGCCCTGCTCCCTTGACCACCAGGGCTACATGTCAGGGCCGGCCTCTCGCGTGCTGCCCACGCGTCGGCGTCGGCCGAAGTGCGGTCAGAAGTCCCAGACGGCCGGTACGAAACGGAAGGCGTTGCCGGCGATCGCCACGTGGCAGGCGGACGGGAACGGCAGGTGCGCGGCCAGCAGTTGCCCGCCGTTCGCCGCCAGCTCCGTCAGGAGACCGAACCGGACGCGGGCCGCTTTTTCGGGGTCGTGGTCGAAGCCGTTGTGCCAGTCGGGCTTGTCGAACCCGGTCTGGAACACGGCGTCGCCGGCGAACGTCAGCCGGTCGCCGCCGGACTCCAGGCGGATGATGCTGTGGCCCGGGGTGTGCCCGCCGGTGCGCTGCATCACCACTCCCGGCGCCACCTCGTACTCCGTCTCGAACGGCCGCAACTGGCTGCGGTACACGTCCAGGAACTGCGCGGCGGTCTTGCGCAGCACGCCCGGCACCGGTGTCGGCATGACGGTGTGGGAGAAGTCGGGCGCGTCCCAGAACTCGGCCTCGGCCGCCGCCAGGTGGACGTGCAGGTCCCGGCGCAGCCGGCCCCTCAGCCCCTCGACGAGCAGCCCGCCGATGTGGTCCATGTGCAGGTGGGTGAGCACCACGTCGGTCACGGACGCGGGATCGATCCCGGCGGCGTCCAGTCGCATGGCCAGCTGTCCGGCGCGCGGGAAGCCGGGAAACTCCGTCCCCAGCCCGGCATCGACGAGGATGGTCCGGTCACCGCTGCGCACCACGGCGACGTTCAGCGGCCAGTTGCACACCTCCGGCGGCAGGAACATGTCACCGAGCCAGGCCGCCAGTTCCTCCTCGGCGGCGTTGGTGGCCAGCGTCGTGGTGGTGATCGGCAGCACGCCGTCGCTGATCACCGTCACGTCGATGTCGCCGACCTTCAGCGGGTAGCGCGACGGAACCAGGTCGTCATGCCCCGGTGCATGGGAGTGTGCGAGGTGGACTTGGCTCATGATGTTCTCCTCTTGAAGCGCGTGGACCGAGGACATCGACGGCGCCTTGGAGCACACCGTCCAGTCGCCCCCTATGACCGGACGGCAGTTTGGTTTGTGACAGCCGTCCTTGCTCCCTCGTCGCGCCATACCTTCGCCCGATCGTGCCGAGGATTGACCCAAGTGACTTCCCGAAGCGGCCACATGGATCACATTTCCGCACGTCAGTGCCTTTCTTGTGCGTCCTGGATTGCTCATCTTCCGGAGCGGCTCCGGCCCTCCGCCATCGAGAAGACGTACCTCGCCGCCAAGGTCGGCATCGTCTGCCGTGCCGCATACACCTGCCTAGCAGGTGCAACCCACCACCCCGTCGCCGGCCACCACGTCCACCCACGCTTGTCGTTCACCGGGGCATGCACCCTCCTCCCCCGCGAAGCCCTGGGCCACGTGGGCCTGTTGCTCACCGCCGACGGCGAACACTCACGCGCCGCGAACAGCCGCGGGAGATTTCCCGCGCGGCACGTCCCGGCTCGAAGCTCAGCCCTGCCCCTCGCCGACCGCGTCAACAATCGTGGCAACCACCTCTTCGGGTCGACTCGCCGCGATCGCGTGCGAGGCGTCGGAGACCACGCGGGTCCCGCGCGAGGAGGCACGTTCGGCCATGAAACGCACCGCGTCGGCCGGGATGTTGAGGTCCTGGCCGCCGAATACGAACCACGACGGGATGGTCCGCCACGCCGGTTCGCCCGTCAGCCCGTCGGTCAGCGCCCGCTCGGTGACCGGGCGTTGGGTCGCTGCCATCAGGGCCGCCTCGTCTGCCTGCAGGTCGGCGCAGAACTGGTGGTGGTACCGGTCCGCGGCTATCCGGAACCTTGCGGGCCCCCTCCGGTCCCAGCCGGTAGAGGAAGGGGGGGCTTGGCCGTGGCGTCGGCAATCTCCTGGGCTGCGGGTTCGAGGATGTGGTCGGTCACGGTGTCTTCCCTTCCTTCGAGGCGTGTGCAGCGTCCGGTTCCTCGCGGAAGCCGATCGTGCGATGGGTGCCGTCACACAGTGGTTTGGTGGAGGAGTGGCCGCACCGGCACAACGTCGTCCGGTTGCGGGTTTCCAGGAACCTGCCGTCCGCGCGAAGCACCGGGACTCCCCCCGTGACCCACAGCGGGCCGGCCAGGCCGTCCTCTTCCTCGAGGACCGAGACGGCCTGCGGCAGGTCGACCTCGATGGTTTCGCCACCGCGCTCCAGGGCGTAGGTGTAGGAACCGGAGGGGCAGTGGTCGACCCGCCCCATGATGTTCGACCGCACATCGGGGTCGTCGGTGTCATCGAGCATCTTGGCGATCGGCCGCGTGGCACCGACGCAGAACGCGGCGTGGACGCACAGTTCGCCGACACGCTGTAGCGAGATGCCGATGCCGTCGTGGACATGCCGAAGTTCGCGGTAGGGCGTGACGGTGGCGTTCTCGGTACCGTCGAACCCGATGTGGGCGTGGGTTCCGTCGCAGAACGGCTTCGTGTGGGAGTGGCCGCACCGGCACAGGGCGTATGTGGGTTCGGTCTCCAGGTCGGCGCCCGTCTTCCAGGTCAGGGCGTCCTGGTTCTCCGGGGAGACGATCTTGGTCTTGCGGCGCAGCGCGGTGCCGCCGTGCACGAGGTAGGGGCCGTCGGGAAGCACGACGATTCTCCGTCCATGGCTCGGAGGTCGACCGCGCAGCTCGGGCGGGACGTAGTCGAACGTCGGTCCGGCCGTCGTGTCCACTCCGTCCGGCATCGCCATCAGGGCCTCGGCGTGCATCCGCAGGCGGTACATGGTGCCCGTGGCGACCGGGAACAACCGCGGGCTGCCGTCGAACGCCTCCTCCAGCTGATGCAGGAGGACGCAATACGTGCGGTTGAACTCGTCCTGCGCCACACGGATCGGGCTGCCCGGCAGGTGGTCGTCGAGGCGCGGGTTGGGCCGCATCCGGCGGATGCCTCCGGGATCCACGCGCAGCGGTTCGCCGGTCGGCCCGGACTGCGGCGTGTCGCCGCGCCGGTAGCGGCGGCCGGCCCGGAGCTCCCGGAAGCGGTAGTAGTGCGCCACCTCTTCCCGCTCGGGGTGGTGAACGTCGCGGTCGCCGTCCCATACCTGGCCGCGCAGCAGGCCCTCGCCCTGCTCGACGATCTCTTCCAATGCGGCCGATGCCGACGCCAGATCGGTGACTTCGACCAGTCGGCCGGCGGTGTACCGGAAATGGCAGTCCCGCACCTGACGGGTGCGATCGCCGCGGAAGACCTCCGCTTCGCCGAGCCGGGCGCACAGTTCGCGCAGTCCTTCCTCGATCGCGGCATAGAACTGACCGATCGTCGCGTATCGGTCCGACTGTGCCGGCGCGTCCGGCGGCGCGGGCTGCTCCAGTCGGAGGAACTGGTCGAGCGCCGCGGGCCCGAACGGGAGCAACGACAGTTCCAGCGACGGGTCGCCGTGCGGCAGGCGTCGCGGGTGGCGCGGCAACATCCGCGGCGTGTCCAGCTCCGGCCGACCGCCCACCGCGTTGAGCAGGTTGGCGACCAGTGCCAGGTGCAGCATCTCTTCGACGAAGACACCGGTCACCGCCCGGACGGCATCGGGGTTTCGCTCCCGCTCCAGCGAGTACAGCGCGCACAGGTACTGCGGCAGGGTTGCGTGCTCCAACTCGATTGCCCACTGCAGGTGTTCACGCAGATCGTCGAGTGTGGCGATCTGCGGCACCGCGGAGATGTCGTCGGGGCGCCGCCGTGTCGAATGGTTCACAGCTCCCCCGTTTCGCGGGTCGTCGGGTCGGTTTCCACCGGTGCGGACGGCTCGGGGGAAAGCCGGTCCCGCGCCGGCTCCCCGCCGTCGAAAAGTGCCCCGATCAGGCCACCGAGTGCCATCTTCATTCCCAGGTCGAAGTCGTCGTCTGCGTCGTCGCCGGTGACGGGGGTCATCTTTCGCCTCCACGGATGGATCGGGTCGTCGTCTCGTGTTCCGATGGAACTCGGCCGATGCGGCGCGCAGGCGGCTCCGCCGCATCGGCCGAGGCGCCGTACGGGTGTGCCGCGTGCTAGACGCCGGCCCGCTGCAGCCAGTCCTTGTAGCTGATCTCGGCGAGGACGGCACCGTCGGCCGGAACGAGCGTGAGCTCGTCGGGCACCGCGCCGAAGTAGTGCGCCTGCGCGTCGGTGACCACCTCACGCGGGTCGCCCCACGCGGCCAGGGCCTTCCGGAAGAACTCGTCCATCCGGTACCGGTTCGGGCCGGCGATCTCGACCATCGCGTTGCGCGGTGTGCCCACCGCGGTCCGGCCCACCAAGCGCGCGACGTCGTCGCCGGCGACCGGTTGAAAGGCGACCGGCGCGATGTGCACCTCGTTGCCCGTCGTCGCCTCGTCCGCGATCCGCCGGCCGAACTCGTAGAACTGCGTCGCGTGCACGATCGAGAACGGGATCGTCGATTCCTTGACGAGTTGCTCCTGGGCGATCTTCGCGCGGAAGTAGCCGATGTCGGGTCGACGTTCGCTGCCCACCACCGACAGCACCACGTGGTGACCCACGCCCGCCTCCTTCTCGGCGGCCAGCAGGTTGCGGGTGGAGGTGGTGAAGAAGTCCAACACCGCGTCGTCCTCGAACGACGGTGAGTTCGACACGTCGACGACGACGTTCGCGCCCTTCATCACCTCGGCCAGCCCCTCCCCGGTGAGGGTGTTCACCCCGGTGTTCGGCGCCGCCGCGACCGCCTCGTGCCCGTGCTCGCCCAACTTGCCGACGACCTTCGAACCGATCAGGCCGGTACCACCGATGACCACGATCTTCATGTCGGATCCTCCCTGTTCCCGGGGACCTCGTCGCCACCCGGACGACAGCTAAGACCGGGCACCCCGTACGGATGTGACAGATCCGGACCACCGAGATCTCTACCGGGTGCCGAACCGCCGGCACCCGTGTCACATCCGCGTGGGCTGCCCGGTCTTGCTTGTCGGCAACCGGACTCACCCGAGCGGACTCGCAAGCGCGAAGGAGCAGGACCATGCCCCCAGTCGTCACCGGCTACCGGATACGGATACGGATGACCGCACGCGCGATCGACGAACCGCACCGCACCGCGAGCCCGCTCGAACTGCTCTTCGACCTCACCTTCGTGGTCGCGGTCGCCGCCGTCACCGCGCAGTACGCGCACCAGATCACCGCCGGGCACGCGCTGAGCGCGCTCGTGCCGTTTCTTCAGGTCTTCTTCGCGGTGTGGTGGGCATGGATGAATTTCACCTGGTTCGCGTCGTCGTACGACATCGACGACATCGCCTACCGGCTGCTGACGATGGTGCAGATGGCAGGTGTGGTGGTCCTCGCCGCGGGGGTGCCGCCCACGGGCGCCGACTCGGACTTCCGGCTCATCACGATCGGCTACCTCATCACGCGCATCGCGCTCGTCGCGCAATGGCTGCGCGCCGCCGTCGAGCACCCCGCCGGCCGCCGCACCGCACTGCGGTACGCCGCCGGCCTCACCCTCCTGGAAGCGGGCTGGCTCCTGCGCCTGGTCCTCGCCGAAACGCACACGCTGCCGTCCCCCACCGGAATCGCGTCCTTCCTCGCCTTGGCGGCCTTGGAACTCGCGGTGCCGTGGTGGGCGGAGCGCGCCGGCCACACCACCTGGCACCCGCACCACATCGCGGAACGGCACGGCCTGTTCACGCTCATCCTGTTCGGCGAGAGCGTGCTGGCGGTGTCCAACGGGGTCCGCGCCGCGCTGGAAGGCACCGAGGTCGGCGGCTCGCTCATCGTCATCGCGGCCTCCGGCCTCGTCCTGCTGTTCGCCTTGTGGTGGCTGTACTTCCTGCTCCCCGCGGGTCAAGGGCTCAGCGACCGCCGCGAGATTTCCTTCCTCTGGGGCTACGGGCACTACGGCGTCTTCGCCGCGCTCGCGGCTCTCGGCGCGGGCCTGGAGGTCGCGGTCGAGCAGACCGGTCACCGGCTCGCCGCGTCACCCCTCGCGATCTGCTATTCCGTCGCCCTGCCAACCGCCGTCTTCGTCGTGCTGCTGCGGCTGATCCACACGCCCCTGGTGACCGAGCACGTCATGCGTCCCCGGGCGGTGCTGGTCGGCGTGGCGACCGTCCTGCTCCTGCCGTTGGCGGCTTCGCGTTTCGGGGTGACCGCCGTCGTGGCCGCGCTGGCGGCCGTCGGCGTCGCCATGGTCGTCGTCACGTTCCCCGCCGTGGCCCGGCACTGCTGACCGCCGGCCCCACGGGGGGTATGCCGCGGTCCGAGCGGCTCGCGCGGCTCGGCCGTCAGCCCTGGGCCAGCGCTCCGCGAAGCTTCTTCCGCGAGTTGACGTCGAGCTTGGTGAATACCTTCCGCAGGTGCCATTCGACCGTACGAGCGCTGATGAACAGCTCCGCGCCTATCTCGGAGTTCGTCATTCCATCGGCGGCCAGCCGGGCGATCTGGGCCTCCTGTGCGGTGAGGGCCTCACGAACCTCGACCGCGCGTTGCCGTACGGACTCGCCGGTGGCCAGGAGTTCACGACGGGCACGCTCGGCGAAGGCAACCGCTCCGAAAGCCTGCAGCATTTCGTACGCGATGCGCAGGTGCTCACGCGCGTCGGGGATACGATTCTCGCTGCGCAGCCACTCGCCGTACACCAGGTGGGTGCGCGCGAGGTGAACGGCGATCCGGCAGCGTCCAAGGCGCTCGATGGCCTCGCGGTACAGCAGGTCGGCTGCCGGACCCTCGCAGAGCAGCGCTCTCGACCGGGCCACAACGCCATGAGCCCAGTCCGAGCCGTCGGCTTCGGCTCGTTCCTCGAGTCGGCGCAGGGCCGCCGCGGCCGCCTCGTGGGCGCCACTGCGAGCACCCGCCTCGATGAGCTCGAAGAAAGAGAATCCGGCGACCCCCAGGTCCTCGTACTCCATCGCCGGTTCGGCGCCGGCCAGGGCGTCCTCGTACCGGCCGAGGCCGTTGTACAGCACCGCGAGCAAGTAGTGGCGTATGCCGATCGCTCGCCCCTCGCCCCAGGAGGTCGCCTGCCGGGCGCCGGCCTCGATCAGCTCCGCCGCTTGGGGATCCTCGCCGCGCCAAGCCAGGAGGAGAAGCATGGCGTAGCCGAGCGGCGCGTTGCCGGTCACCTCCGTGATGGTGGTGGCCTCGCCGATCAACGTCGCGGCCACGTCGAACTCTCCGGCGTGCACGTGTAGGGCGGCGCGGTAGGAGAGAGCCAGCGGGAGATAGTTGAGTGCGCCGACCTCGCGAGCCGACCGGACCGCGTGTGTGCTCAGTACGTACCAGGTCTCGTCGTCCCACATGTCGCCGGCCACCAGCCACGACAGCCAGAGCCAGCGCATGATGTCGTCCTCGTTGCGTTCGGCGGCTCGTCGAAACGCCGCCAGCGCGGGATTCAGCAGCGCCGCACCCACGACGCGGCCTTCGACGAACCACGCCGCCAGGCCATCGAGAAGTACGTCCGCCGGCCGCGGCGGACGTGGTCCGCGCGGCGCGGCGCGGGCGATCTCGGCCACGTCCCGCACGCCGACACGCGCTCCGAGGCGGCCTGCGAAGACCGCTGACCCCATGGCTTCCAGGTACGCCTCACGCGCCTGTCCGGCATCGACGCGCTCCAGCCGGCCGGCCGCGTCGAGCAACAACGGCAGAGCCTCACCGCCGCGCCTGCGCGCGAGAACGATCCGGGCACGGAGCCGGGCCAGCCGCGCCTGCTGAGCCTCGTCCAGCGGACCCGTCTCCGTGGCGGCGAGGAGCGCGAGTGCCATGTCGGGGGCACCGGACTCGAAAGTGGCCTGCGCCGCGGCCACCGCCCTCGTTCCGCGTCCGGCCGGATCGGGCGTCAGCTCGGCCGCACGTCTCAGGAACGCGGCCGCCGCCGCGATCCCGCCGCGGGCCTGGGCCCGGCCGGCCGAGCGCTCCAGATCGACCGCCAGAGCCTCGTCGGGTTCGACCGCCGCGTAGGCACGGTGCCAGGCCTGCCGATCCAGGTCGAAGCCGGGATCGGTCGCCTCGGCCAACGCACGGTGGACGTCCCGGCGTTCTCCGGGGTCGGCCGCCCGATAGGCCGCCGAGCGCACCAGCGGATGGCGAAACCGCACCCGCGCACCGAACTCGATCAGTCCCGCCGCCTCGGCCGCCCCCGCGGCGTCCGCCCCGATGTCGAGCCGCTCGGCCACCCGCCTCAACAACGGCGCGTCCCCCACCGGCTCGGCGGCCGCCGCCAGCAGCAGCCGTTGCGCCTCGTCCGGGAGCGACCCGATGCGCCGCAGAAAGCTTTGCTCGATCTGGTTCGCCAGCGGCCGGGCGTCCGGACGCCCGAACCCGCCGGCCAGTTCCGCCGCGGTCAGCCCCCTGGTCAATTCCAGCAGAGCCAGCGGGTTTCCACGGGTCTCGGCGACGATCCGGTCCCGGACGTGCTCGTCGAGCCGGCCCGGGACCACCGAGTCCAAAAGCGCACGTGCGTCGTCGTCGCGCAGACCCCGCACGACGAGCTCCGGCAGAGCCGACAGCGGATCATCTCCCGCCGCAGGGCTCGATGTGCGCACGGCGAACACCAACACCACCCGCTCCGCGAGCAGTCGGCGCGCGACAAAGGCCAACGTCTGCGCGGAGACCCGGTCGAGCCACTGGGCGTCGTCGATCACACAGACGAGCGGCTGCTCCTCCGCCACCTCCGCCAGCAGGCTGAGCACCGCCAGCCCGACCATGAAACGGTCCGGCGCGCTCCCCACGCTCAAACCGAACGCGATCGCCAGGGCATCGCGCTGCGGGTCGGGAAGCCGATCGAGGTGCTCCATCACCGGCATGCACAACTGGTGCAGTCCGGCGAAGGCCAGCTCCATCTCGGACTCGACGCCGACCGCCCGCAGGACCTGACATCCTGTCGCGCTCTCCACCAGGTACTCCACCAGGGCGGACTTGCCGACTCCGGCCTCACCACGGAGCACCAGCACCTGGCTCCGACCTGCCTTGGCATCGGCGATCATGTGGTTCAGCGCCCCGCACTCGCCATGCCGACCACGCAGCGCACGCCGAGGAGTGCCGCTGCTCGACATCCACACCACCACAGGTCAAGGGCCGGACCCTGTTCAACCCAGGTCCTCCCCATCATGCACCAGCGCGTACAGCCCGGACAAACAACCGGCCGGCCCCGCGGGAGCTGAATCGACCCGGCCGCGCCGCGACTCAGCGGCATACGCGCATACCCGAAGCGGCGGGCAGGCCGACGCCGTCGGGGGTGAGGAGTTCCTCCAGGGAGGCGACGTCTCCCGTCCGTGCCGCCGAGACGAAGGCTTCGAGCAGGTGTCGGTGCTCGGCGGCGTCGACGTTCTCGCGCTGTTCCTCCAGCAGGTGCTTGCGGGCCCGGCTCACGATCTTCCGTACGTTGACGGTGCTGAACTGGAGCATGTCCGCGATGTCGGCGTAGGCGTAGTCGAAGGCCTCGCGCAGGATGTATACGGCCCGTTCGGTGGGCGTCAGTTTCTCCAGGACCAGGAGCAGGGCGAGTTCGAGGGCTTCGGCCCGTTCGGCGCCGGCCGCGGGGTCACCGGCGGTGTCGACGGGTTCGGGGAGCCAGGGGCCGATGTAGGTCTCGCGGCGGACCCGGGCGGACTGCGCCACGTTGATGGCGAGGCGGGTGGTGGCGCTGGACAGGAACGCCATGGGGCTGAGCACCACCGAGCGGTCGGTTCTCTGCCATCGCAACCACACCTCCTGAACCACGTCCTCCGCCTCGGCCGTGCTGCCCAGCATCCGGTACGCGATACCGAACAGGCGCGGACGCAACTCCACAAACACGGCAACGGCCTCGTCCAGCGTGCCTTCCGTCGGGGAGGACTCGGAATGCATGAGTCTGTTGTCTCCGTTCCTGCGGATAAGGGGATGCGATGACTCGAGCGGCTACGGCATGAGGCCGACCGCCTCTGGGGGCAACGGCCTCGGACTGCGGACCGGCCGGCCACGACATCCGCCGATGTGCCTGTGTTCACACTCGTCCATCGCCCACTCCATGGAGCCCCGGGGAATGCCTGGTCCACACCCTGGTCACCCCGGGGGTGGCCCCCGGGGCGCCGCGGCCCGGTGCCGGCACCCCAGCGATGGACGGTTCGCCGGCTCGGCCCCGACGGCGTTCCAGCACTCTCGGGTTCCATCACGAGATAAAGTGCCGGGCATACTCATAGGACGGGGAGCACGGTGTCCATCAGTCACCGCACGGCGTCGACAGGCCGTATGCCGCGACTGGATGCCACAGCGCCATTACCGGCGGGTACGGCGTAGCCGACCGGCTTGCGAGATCCAGGTGAATACCTGGTACGCGGCATTTGCCCTCGGCGGTCGCTCGAAGAATGCACCTGTCGATCTCCGTGCGACACACGCGAGACGGCAAGTACTCCACCAGCGGACGCGACCGCATGGCCGACGGCCACGGCGCCGGCAATGCGCACAGCACGTACACCCAGCCGTGCAGCCCCGCGAACGTGCGGGACCTTGGACCGGTCGAGCCGCTTGGCGGCGCGGAGTCGCGCAAGCGGGAGTGCGTGCAACCGAGCCCCCACACCGGCCTCGTTCCAGGCCGCGAGACACCGCCGACACGTCGTTCCCGACCCGAAACCCGACTCCTGCGGCAGGAACTCCCCATGGATTCCCGTGTACAGGACGAACAGGATGCTGATTGTCACACCCAACACGGTTGCTGTTGGGGCTTCCCGGGGCAGCGGCCCAGGTTCAAGACGGAGGTACATACGTGTCCAGCCACCATGTCGGAAGACGGAGCAGCTCTGCTCCCCACGCCGGTCAGACCATAAGTGCCGCACTACGGCCACGAATCGAACGGCCCATCGAGTCGTGACACAGGTGCCGGTTTTTGGGCGGACCCATGAATGCGAGCTGCTGGACGGGCTGCTCGACGCCGTGCGTGGCGGAGAGAGCCGGGTGCTGACGCTTCGGGGTGCACCAGGGGTGGGAAAGACCAGACTGCTCGAGTACGTGATGGCCAAGGCCCGGGGGTTCAAGGTGGCCCTCGTCACGAGTGTCCAGTCGGACATGGAGCTTCCCTACGCGGGCCTGCACCAGCTGTGCGCACCCATGAGCGACCAACTCGACACGCTTCCGCCCGGGCAGCGCGATGCCCTCGGCGGAGCTCTGGGACTGGGCTCGAAGCGCGCCCCTGATGCCTTTCTCGTCGCCCTCGGTGTCCTCGGCCTGCTGTCCGAGGCCGCCCGCAGCCGGCCCTTGCTGTGCGTGGTGGACGACGCGCAGTGGTTGGACAGCGCTTCCAGACAGAGCCTGGAGTTCACGGCGCGGCGACTGCTCGCCGAGTCGGTCGCGATCGTGTTCGCGGCTCGGGTGCCGGACGAGGAACCGCCCGGCGGCGCGGAACCCACCGCCCTGCCGGAGCTGCTGATCGAGGGCCTGCCCGATCGTGACGCGCGAGCTCTGTTGCGCTCCGTGCTGCCGGGCCCATGGGACGAACGAGTACTGACGCGCATCCTCGCCGAGTCGCGGGGAAATCCGCTCGCGCTGCTGGAGCTCCCCAAGACATCGACGCCTGTGGAACTGGCCGGCGGCTTCGGTCTTCCGAGTGACCGGCCCGTCGGTGACCACATTCAGAATGCGTACGTGCGCCGCATCGCCGGACTGACCGAAGAGGCGCGAGGGTTTCTGCTGGCCGCGGCGGTGGACCCCACCGGCGAACCGGCGTTGCTCCGGCGGGCATCGGAGAAGCTGGGAATCGGCAGTGCCGCCGCCGCGGACGCCGAGGCGGCCGGTCTCGTCCGGATCGGTGATCGCGTGAGGTTCTTCCACCCCATGGTGCGCTCGGCCGTCTACTGGGCGGCGTCGTCCGAGGACCGGCGCAGAACGCACCGCGCACTGGCCGAGGTGACGGCTCCGGCCGCCGATCCCGATCGCCGCGCCTGGCACGCCGCCTACGGCGCATCGGGCCCCGACGAGCCTGTCGCCGCAGAGCTCGAACGTTCCGCGGGGCGTGCACAAAAGCGTGGCGGGGTCGCTGCGGCAGCCGCCTTCCTGGCACGTGCGGTAGAGCTGACGCCCGATCCTGTCCGCCGCCAGGATCGGGCCATGGCCGCCGCACGTGCGGCCCACGAGGCGGGGAACCCCGATCTCGCCCTGCACCTGCTGTCCGTCGTCGAAACAGGCTCCCTCGACGAGCGTCGCCGCGGCGAGATCGACCTCGCGCGCGCCCGGATCGCGTTCACCTCGAACCGGGGCAGTGAAGCACCCGGCCTGCTGCTCGAAGCAGCCGCCCGGATCGCCGCCCACGACATCGAACTGGCCAGGGAGACGTACCTGGAGGTCGTCAACGCGGCGATCTTCGCCGGCCCGCAGGCGTACGACGACGGTCAGTACGAAGCTGCCCGAGCGGCGCGCGCGATGCCGACACCACAGCCGCCCCGTCCGACGGATCTCCTGCTCGACGGCCTGGCGCAGCGGATCATCGAGGGCCATACCGCGGCCGTCCCCAGCCTGCGCGTGGCCATGCGCGCCTGCGCGGGGCCGGACCTCTCCTCGGAGGATGGGCTGCGCTGGCTGTGGCTGATCTGTGTGACCGCGGTGGGCCTGTGGGACCACGAAACGATGTCTGTGCTGAGCGCCCGGCATCTCGAACTCGCACGGGATACCGGGCAGGCCACGGCACTGCCGTTCGCGTTGACCATGCGGTGCGTGGTGCACGTCCTCGACGGCGAGCTCACCGAAGCCTCCTCGCTCGCGGAGGAGGTGCAGACGGTCGCCGAGGCGGTCGGAACGGCCGCTCCCATCTACGGCGCCCTCTTCGTCGCCGCGTGGCGAGGCCGGGAAGAGGAGTGCATCGACCTGAGCGAACGGGCCGACGACGGGGTGGAGCGACGGGGCGAAGGTGTGGGGCCGGTGGTCTGCCGGTGGGCCCGGGCACTGCTCTACAACAGTCTCGGGAGGTACGCGGAGGCGGCAGAGGCGGCCGACATGGCCAGCCGGGAGTACATCCAACTGGAGATGGGCATCCCCGTGTGGGCCCTCGTCGAATACATCGAGGCGATCGCCCAGATCGGAACACCGGGTCGGGCCGCGGACGCACTGGACCGGCTGACCGAATTGACTCAGGCGAGCAACACGGACTGGGCCGTAGGCATCGAAGCCCGTTCGCGCGCTCTGCTCAGTGCGGGAGCCGAGGCCGAAAGTCACTATCTGAAGGCTATCGACGCTCTCGACCGTACGCGCCTGCGAGGCGAGGCGGCCCGTGCCCACCTCGTGTACGGCGAGTGGCTGCGCCGGGCGGGTCACCGTCACACCGCCCGGAAGCACCTACTCATCGCCCACGACCTTTTCGTGGCCATGGACATGCAGGGCTTCGCGCAGCGCACGGCACGCGAACTGGGCGCCACGGGGGAAACCGTCCGGAGGCAGCCGGAAGGCACGAGGAGCGATCTGACGCCCAAGGAGTTCCAGATCGTCAGACTGGTACGTGAGGGGCTCACCAACCCCGAGATCGGAGCACGGCTCATCCTCAGCCCGCGCACGGTCGAATGGCATCTGCGGAAGATCTTCGGCAAGCTCGGTGTCACCTCGCGCAGGCAGGTGTGAGTACCTGCGGGGATGCGCCGGGCGAACGTCGAGCTCGGTCAACCGCGGCCCGCCGGCATGCCCGGCGGGCCGCTCGCGCTCCGGGCTCCGACCCGGTTCTCGCGCTGTTCCTCCAGCAGGTGCTTGCGGGCCCGGGTGACGATCTTCCGTACGTCGACGACCCCGAGCATGAGCGTGTCCGCGATGTCGGCGTACGTGAACTCGAAGGCCTCGCGCAGGATGTACACGGCCCGTTCGGTGGGCGTCAGTTTCTCCAGGACCAGGAGCAGGGCGAGTTCTAGGGCTTCGGCCCGTTCGGCGCCGGCCGCGGGGTCACCGGCGGTGTCGACGGGTTCGGGGAGCCAGGGGCCGATGTAGGTCTCGCGGCGGACCCGGGCGGACTGCGCCACGTCGATGGCGAGGCGGGTGGTGACACCCGACAGGAACGCCGCAGGGCCGACCACCACCGAGCGATCGGTTCTCTGCCATCGCAGCCACACCTCCCGGACCACGTCCTCCGCCTCGACCGTGCTGCCCAGCATCCGGTACGCGATACCGAACAGGCGCGGACGCAACTCCACAAACACGGCAACGGCCTCGTCCGGCATGCCTTCCATGAGGGATGACTCGGAATGCATGAGTCTGTTGTCTCCGTTCCTGCGGATATGGGGATGCGATGACTCGCGCGACGGGACATCGGGCGAACAGCGCCCGGGGCAACGGCCTCGGACTGTTGCGATCAGCGTCGCCTGCCGGACCCCTCCGTGGCGCCCCGGGAAGTGCCTGGTCCACACCCTGGCCCTCGGGTAGCCCACCGGGGCCGTAATCACGCCTCCCTACGCGCCTCCACATGCGTGGAGGCGGCCGAACCCGGCGAACTCGACGTAGGCGGCGCCCGGACGGGGCCGCTGGTATCGGAAAGATAGGATGCCGATTGCTCCGAGTCGCGGGGCCGGAAGCCGCTCATTCGGTGATCGACGATCGGACGAACAGTCATCAGGGGCGGTGCCCATGGCAGGTGGAGATCCCGGGGCACGGCTCCACGGGCGGCAGGTCGAGTGCGAGACGCTGGACGCGCTCGTGGCGAACGTACGGGCCGGCCACAGCTCCGTGCTGGTCCTGCGCGGCGAGGTGGGCATTGGCAAGACCGCGCTGCTCGACCATGTGCGCGGCAGTGCGGACGGTTGCCGGCAGGCCGGGGCGGTGGGCGTCGAGTCCGAGACCGAGCTGCCCTTCGGCGGCCTGCATCAGTTGTGTGCCCCGTTCCTCGGGCATCTCGGTGGCCTGCCGGCACCGCAACGCGACACCCTGGGGAGGGCCTTCGGCCTGATCACGGGGGCGGCACCGGACCATCTGCTCGTCGGGCCCGCCGTGCTCGGCCTGCTCGCGAAGGTGGCGGCGAAGGAGCCGTTGATGTGTGTCGTCGATGACGCCCAATGGCTGGACGACGTCTCCATGCAAACGCTTGTCTTCGTCGCGCGGAGCCTGCGGGCCGAGCCGATCGGGCTGGTCCTCGCCGTGCGCGAGCCCTCGCTCGAAGCCGAGTTGGCAGGGCTACCGCAGCTCGTCGTGGAACCGTTGAACGACAGCGACGCCGGCGCTCTCCTGGAATCCGTGGTCCCGGGCCGGCTCGACGAACGGGTCCGCAACCGCATCGTCGCCGAGACCCAGGGAAACCCACTGGCCCTGCACGAGCTGCCCCGCGGGCTGACGCCCGCCGAACTGGCCGGCGGGTTCGTACGCCCCGACGCATGGTCGTGGACGAGCCAGATCGACTTGAGTTTCCTGCGGCGCGTCCAGGCGCTGCCGTCCGAGACGCAGTTGTTGCTGCTCGTCACGGCGGCCGAGCCGCTGGGTGACATGGCCCTGCTGGCCAGGGCGGCGGAGCTGTTGGGGATCCAAGCATCCGCCGCCTCGCCGGCCGAAGCGGCCGGGCTGATCACCATCAGGGCGCGGATACGGTTCCGGCATCCCGGGATGCGTTCGGCGGCCTACCGGGTGGCGACCGCCGAGGCTCGCCGCAACGTACACCGAGCGCTGGCCGAGGCGACCGACCCGGACACGGACCCCGACCGCAGGGCGTGGCATCTGGCCGGCGCCGCGACCGGCTTCGACGAGACGGTGGCCGTGGAACTGGAGCGCTCGGCCGGCCGGGCTCAGGTGCGCGGCGGGGTCGCGGCGGCTGCCGCATTCCTGGAGCGAGCCGCCGAGCTGACCCCCGACCCGGCTGTGCGCGGTGCCAGGACCATGGCGGCAGCTCGTGCCACGTACCAGGCCGGCAGGTATGACAGCGCGCGCGAGCTGCTGGCCGCTGCCACCCTCAGCCCCATGGACGAGCGCCGGCTCGCCCAGGCCGAGCTGCTGCGCGGTCGGATCCTGTTCGCCTCCAACAGCTCCGGCGCCGCCCTGCCACTGTTCCTCGCAGCAGCCGAACGTCTGGAGCCGCTGGACGCGGGACTTGCCCAGGAGAGCTACCGCGACGCACTCAACGCCGCTCTCATCGTCGACCGTGTGCCGCACAGCATTCACTTGCGGGAGGTTGCCACCGCGATGCTCGCCGCACCGCCGGGGCCACCACCGGAGCGCAGGGACCTGCTCCTGCGGGGCCTCGCCGTGATGACCGTCGACGGTTACGCCGCAGGCATGCCCATGGTGCGCAGGGCTTTGGACGCCTTCTGTACCGAAGAGATCTCCGCGGAGGAGGGCCTCGGCTGGTATCCGCTTGCCGCCCGCATGGCCTTCAACGTCTGGGATTTCCACGGCAGTACGGTGCTCTCGACGAGGCTGGTCGATCTGGCCCGCGAGGTGGGAGCGCTGTCGGTGCTGCCGTCGGCGCTCCTGCAGCTTGTATCCAACCGGGTGCTGGCCGGTGACCTCGACCACGCGGACTTGCTGATCGCGGAGGCGCAGACCATCGGTGAGGCCACCAACAGCCCGTATCTCATCCATTACGTGTCCCTGGTGACCGAGCCGTGGAAGGGCCGGGAGAACGCGACGCTCCAGGCGATCGACGCGATGACCCTGGACGCGACCGCGCACCAGGGACGGCAGGGACAGCAGGGCAAGACGCTCAGCTCGACCCAGTGGGCCAAGGCAGTGCTCTACAACGGACTCGGCCGTTACGAGGAGGCCTTCGCCGCAGCCGAGGAGGCCGCCGCGAACCTGCAGGAACTCGGACTGGCGATCAGATCGAAGATCGAGCTCGTCGAAGCGGCCACGCGGAGCGGGAGGCCGGACCAAGCCACCGAAGCCGCACGGCAGATCGACGAGATGGCCCGGGCCAGTGGCACCGACTGGGCTCTCGGTACCTCGGCCATGGTGCGTGCCCAGGTGAGCGAGGGACCTGCGGCCGAGGCCCTGTACCGCGAGGCGATCGAGCGATTCGGCCGCACCGACGTCCGGATCACATACGCCCGCTCCCATCTGCTCTACGGAGAATGGCTGCGTCGGGAGAATCGCCGCGTGGACGCGCGCGAGCAATTGAACATCGCCTACAAGGTTCTCAGCCGGATCGGGATCGACGGATTCGCAGAACGCGCCCGGCACGAGTTGCGTGCTACCGGCGCCTCGGTACGCAAACGCGGCGAGGAGTCGCATACCGCTCTCACAGCTCAGGAAGCGCAGGTCGCCCGCCTGGCCGCCGACGGGATGACCAACCCCGAGATCGGGGCCCAGCTCTTCATCAGCCCGCACACCGTGGAGTGGCACCTCCGCAAGATTTTCGCGAAGCTCGGTATCGCGTCCCGCAAGCAGATCGACAACACGCTGCTCGACGGCACGGCGACCAACGCCTGAAACCGGGCTGAGGCCTTCGCCCCCGCACTCCCGCAGCACCCGTCATGGCATCCGACGGCACACCGACCACGAGTCGACAGTGGCCGCACCGTTCGCTCTCAGGGCCCCAGCGGTGAAGTGGGCGGGTTCCAGCCCAGATGAAGAACGGCCACGTCGTCCGCCAGTCCTCCGAAGGGAGCCGCCATGGCGGCGACGCCGCCCACCAGGGCGTCGACGAACTCCTGGGACGGCAGATGGGAGTAGTGGGTCGCCAGCCGCAGGAGTCCATCCTCGCCGAGCCGTGCGGAAGGCTCGGTTTTGCCCTCGAACAGGCCATCGGTGAAGACGACCACACGGTCCAGCGGAAAAAGTTCCAGCTCGGTCTCCGACCAGTCCGGCTGCCCGGGAAAGAGCCCCAGCGCCGCTCCTGTTCGTGGCTCCACCCATCGAAACTCCCCCGCCCGCCGAAGGAGAAGGCCGGGGTGTCCGGCGCTGACCGCCCGCACGGCGGTGCCTCCGGAGGGAAACACCAGGGAAATGACGGTGGCGTATGTGTCGCCGTCCGGTCTTTCGGCGATCAGGATCCTTTCGAGAAGCCCCAGTTGCTCAAGCTGTGTCTTTCCGCAGAGAACGGCGGTCCGCCAGGCCACACGCAACTGCACCGCCAGGGCGGCCTCGGCCGCTCCATGCCCTGAGACATCCCCCAGGATGACATGTACGCTGGAATCCTCGATTTGCACCACATCGTAGAAGTCGCCGCTCAACAGCGCGTGGGCGCGCCCCGGCTCATAGCGTGAGGCCGCGGAGAAATCATCCCCCCGGAGAGCCGGTGTAGGAAGCAGACCCCGCTCCAGTGTGAGTGAGTCGCGAGCGATCAGCGCGTTGGCCTCTCTCGTGGCCATGGCCGTCTCCATGTGCCTTCTCCGCAAAGCGAGCCGGATGGCACCGCACAGTTCCACCGATGCGGCGTCGGCGAGAACGACCACAGCCGCGTGCGGGGCCGATCGGCGCAGACGGCGGGCGGTCTCGGCCGGCCTCGCTCCGGTAGAGGAACGACCCACCAGAACGCACATCGGCCCGCGGCACACGGCGAGGAACGGCCCTGCGTCACCGGCGTTTCTGTGCCACACCATTGACTGAACGAACGGGACCGGCAGCAAATGGCGTATACGGAAAGCCTCTTCCTCGTCCTCCGAAATCAGGAGCACGGTGAGGTCACGAAAAGGAGGATTCTCTTTCGTCGCCGCATCTTCGTGGATCTCCACCCTGCGTCGATGTGAGTCATGCGCGCCCGGCACCGAGAATACGCTGGTCATGTCAAGGCTTTCCGTTGGCAAGTGAGCACTGTCCATCCCCCGGCGTTCGTCGCCGACGCGCGCCCCTCATGATCGTCCTATGCTCAGACAGCTCAGGCGCGGGAAGTGTGACACGTAGGGCATGCGCGCGATCACGGAAACCGTGGGGTGCGGGGCCGAGATCCGGGGCGAGTACCGCGCCTTGTGACGTGCTTTCACTGGCAGCCGCGATTCGAATGAAAGATCGTCCCCGGCTGCGGTCGCTGCCGCCGCACGGCGTCGCGCAGGGCGTCGGCGACCAGCCCCGTGCGCAGGTGGTCGGCGGTGGCCCAGCCGACGACCTTGCGGGTGGCGACGTCGATCACCGTGGCGAGGAACAACCAGCCTTCGCCGGTCGCCAGGTAGGTGATGTCGTCGCACCAAGGCGTCACCGGTACCGGGCCGGGCGTGAAGTCCCGGCCGACCAGGTCCGGGCGGACCTCGGCGTGCGGGTCGGGGACGGTGGTGCGGTGGCTAAGGTGACCGTGAGCAACCAGTCCCCGTCGAGCAACACCGCCGCCTTGTCACCGCGTTCCGGATCGCGGCCGGTACCGGGGACCTGGCGGGCCTCGTGCAATTTCTCGTCCCCGAGCCGTGTTCACCGCTTGCCGCGCCGCCGTCCCGCCGATCGCCCGGCCCGGCCCACCTGCCCGCCCGACACGCCGCGTGAGAGCAGGCGCCAAGGCGGAGTGGGACACCCACACCCCGACGTACCGCGGCCTGCATCGAACCGGCTGCCGTTCGTCTCAGCGGCCGTGGTTGGGGTCGGTGGGCCTCGGCAGCAGGAAGCCGTCGACATACAAGTCGACACGCTCGTTGTGGAACGCGGTGAGCCCGGCGATCCGGTTGGCATGGATGGTCGGGAAGTCGTACGTCCAGGCGATGTCCTCGTGGGAGGCGGTGTCGCTGTCGAACGACCAGTAGCTGCCCGTCGTCCCCTTGTACGGGCACCGGGTCACCGTGTCCGAGCGCCGCAGCCGGGCCCAGTCGATATTCGTGCGATCGAGGTAGTAGCGGGTCGGCAGGCCGGTCTCGAACAGCTTCACGCAATCGGTGGCCTCCGCCAGCACGACACCGTCCGACTCGACTCGTACGCCGCTGCCGGATCGCAGGGCGTCCACGCGTGAGTAGGGGCTCCGCGGATGAACGAAGACCGGCTCGTCCTCCTCGAACCAGGAGTCCAGCGCCTCCCACTCGAAGCGCACAGTCCCGCGCAGGGGTTCCGGGGCGCCCTCCCCCCAGACCCACGCTGCCTCCGCACGGACTTCCGGACCGACCTGCAGGGTGTGTCGGTGCGCGGGGCCGGCACCGAGTTGCTCCATGTGCTTGTCATCGTGGAGCACGCCGTCCACCAGGTCCTCGACCGGGATGCTGAACTGGGGATATGCCTGCCATTCCCACACGTACAGCGCGCGGCGGGTGTCGAAGGCGACACGACCGCCGATCATTCCCCGGATGCGGCGGGGAACGGGCTCGACGTGCCCGATCGGAGCGATGAGACTCGGGTGCAGGACACTTTCGGTTGCCATCGTGATCACCTTGTGTTCGTTGATGATGCGCTCGCCATGCCCGGTGCAGTGCCCCGGAGTGACCACGCCTACTCGGGCTACGGCCCTCACCTGCTCGCTCGATGCCAACGAACGGTGCCCCGTCCATCGCTGGTTCGGGGCGCTGCCCGCCGGAGGGCGGGGTGGCCATGTCGCCGCCCCGCCCTCCGAGTCCGTCCGCCGGTCAGCGAACCGGCCGCGCCGCGCTCTCGATGACTCGCGCCACGTCATCGGGACGCGACACACTCACCGCGTGCGACGCACGCACGTCCACCGTGTGCGCACCCGCCCGCTCGGCCATGAAACGCTGGGCCTTGGGCGGGATGTTGAGATCCTGCTCGGTGACCAGCACCCACGACGGGATCGTCTTCCAACCCGGCTCGGAGGCACCCTCCTCCAACGCGGCACTGGTCACCGGACGCTGGGTCACTCCCATGACCTCCGCCGTACCCTTCGCGACATCCGCCGCGAACTGATGACGGAACTTGCCCTGCTCGATGTACAGATCGGTACCCGCCGTCCCGTTGGGCAGCGTGACCGGGACCGGGCGCAGCGTCTCACCGAGCGTGCTGCCCGGGAACTTCCCCGACAGCTGGACCGCGCTCTCCCCCTTCTCCGGAAGGAAAGCCGCGATATACACCAGCGCCTTCACGTTCTTCGCACCATACGAGGCGCTACTGATGACCGACCCGCCATACGAATGACCGGCCAGCACCACCGGCCCCTCGATCCCGGCCAGAACCTCCTTCAGATACCCGGCATCGCTGCTCAGCCCGCGCAGCGGATTGGCCACGGCCACCACCGGATAGCCCTCTCGCTGCAACCTCTTCACCACCCCGTTCCAACTACTGGAGTCGGCGAACGCACCATGAACCAGAACCACCGTCGGCTTGCGCTTCGATGAGGAAGAGGAGGATGACCCCTCACTCCCCTCATTCCCCGCACTCGCCGGCGACACCGACACCGCGAGAACGGACGCGGCCACCGTCACCGTGGCCATCAGGGAAATCAGGGAACGAGTACGCCGGGAACCAGGACGTTTCATCACAGAACCTTTCGAGTCATGAATCGAATCGGCCGCGTCCGAGCACACGCACGGACACAACGGCAGGAAGGAACAAACAACGCACCACCCACACACACGTCGGACCGAGATGCGGGCTGTGGCGGGCAGGAAGTGAATGTGTCACGGACACCGGTCCGCGGCGGGTCCGGCCGCGGTCGCGGGTCACGTCGCGGCAGGACGGAGGGGCGACGCGCGCAGCGTCTCACCCGGCATATTCACCGACGGGGGTCGGGGCGATGAGCAGGTTGCCGCCCGGGCTGACGGGGCTCCCGGACGGGGAGCCAGGGCCGCGACCACGGGCGTGCGGTGTCGCGCGGGCGGCGAACCTCAGTCGGTGTGCAGCGCGACGCGAAGTGTGCTGATGGCCTGCTGCATCGCGGCGGTGGTGGCCCCCGTGGACCGCAGCGGGTTCAGCATCATGAAGTCGTGCAACGTGGCGTTGTAGCGGATGCTGGTGGTCGGAACGCCGGCTCGGATCAACTTGCGGGCGTATGCCTCACCTTCGTCGCGCAGGACATCGTTCTCGTCGACGAGGACGAGCGCGGGCGGGAGCCCTTCCAGGTCCTTCGAATCCGCCCGCAGCGGAGACGCGGTGATCTCGGCGCGCTCGGCCGGATCGGTGGTGTAGCAGTCCCAGAACCAGGCCATCGCCTTCGCGGTCAGGTACGGCCCTTCGGCGAATTCCCGATAGCTCGCGGTGTCCTGGCCCGCATCCGTCACCGGGTAGTACAGCGACTGATGCACGAAGGACACATCGCCCCGTCGCTTGGCCATGATCGTCAGCGCGGCCGTCATGTTCCCGCCCACCGAGTCCCCGGCCACGGCCAGGCGCGCGACGTCCAGCCCCTCTTGGGCACCATTCGCCGTGATCCACCGGGCAGTCGCGTACGCCTGCTCGATCGCCACCGGATACTTGGCCTCGGGGGAGCGGTCGTACTCCACGAACGCCACGGCCGCCCGCGCACCGACGGCCAGCTCACGCACCAGGCGATCGTGAGTGCCCGCATTGCCGATGACCCACCCGCCGCCGTGCACATAGAGAACGACCGGGAGCGAACCCTCGACTCCGACGGGCCTGACCACGCGCACCCGCACGTCGCCGACCTCGGCAGGCACCGTTACCCATTTCTCCTCGACATCAGGCTTCTCGATGGGTGCCGCCTGCAGATCGTCGAGGACCTTCCGCGCGCCCTCCGCACCCAACTCGTACAGGAACGGCGGATTGGCTGTCGCCCCCGCGAGTTCCCGAGCAGCGGACTCAAGTACCGGATCGTTCACGGCTGTGCTCCTGGTGTGAGTGAGGATGTGTACTGCCTTCACCCTTATGACAGCCCACCTATGAAAGGTGTGACACTTACCCCCCTGGGTTGCGCGGCGCTGAGCCCACTCTTTTCAGAGCACCGAAGAAGGTGTGACCAGGACCGACCGGCATCCCCGAGCCACAGTCACAATGTGGTGTGCGGCATACATGTCACAAAACAGGGGTCGTCGTGGTCATTGAAGAGACGCGAGGGGAACAGCCTGATCCCCGATGAGCACCGCCCTCGGAAAAGCCGCGCGCCCGGCGGCTGTTCATCCCCGTCCCTCCCACGGTCACACTGCGCGGAGCACCCCATACCGCAGGAACGGAGACAACAGGCCCATGCATTCCGAGTCCTCCCCCCACAGAAGGCACGCCGGGCCCAGAACCGCCACGAGACCTGCATCGGCCCCGGCTCCTTATGGACGGCCGGTGACGCAGCGGATCAGTCGTCGGCAGCGCCCCGGCACATCCGAGCCGTGTGCCTGGGCAAGGGCGGGACAACGGATTCCGGAATCACTCCCGCTCGGTGTCCGGGAACCATGTGGGACCCGGTTGGTTCCAGGAGCGTAGTTTGTCGGGGTTGAGGACGACCCAGACCTGGACGACCAGGTGGCCTGCGATGTCGAGGGTGATCACCGCCACGACCTGTTCGTCGTACCGCACGACGAGCCCCGTCCGACCGTTGACCGAATGGGTCCGCAACGTCGTCCGCGGATGCCGGGCCAACAGGGTCAACAGACTCCGAGCCACCCGCTCACTGCCGTGAACCGGCCCCACCAACGCCCGAAGCTTCCCCCCGCCGTCGAAGAACACCGCGGCATCGGGCGCCAACAACGACACCAGAACGGCCGGAGCCTCCGCCACACACGCATCACACACCGCACGGGTCACCGCGTCATGACGCTCCGGCGTCGTGGGCCGCGAACGCCGCACCCGCAGACTGCGACGCGCACGCTCCGCCAACTCGGCACACTCCCCCTCCGACCGACCCACGATGTCCGCGACCGCACCCGGCGCCATCCCGAACACGTCACTCAACACGAACGCCGCCCGCTCCGCCGGAGACAACGAATCCAACGCCTGGAGCAAAACGGCGCCGATCTCCTGCTCCAGCATCCGATGCCGGTCCTGGCCCACCTCCTCGTCCGCGCTCGCCGCCGCGGAGGCCCTCACCCCGTCGGGGGACACCAGGGGGTCCAGGCAGATGCCACCCACCACTTTCGCCAGCCACGCCCTCGGATCACGGATCTGTGCCCGCTCCGACTCCGGCAATCGATACCACCGCCGATATGCCTCATCGACCACAACCTCGGCCGCGCCGCCGCTGCCCAGCATCCAGTAGGCGACATCCATCAGATGCCGGCGCTCCTCCAGCAAGTCCGTGATGGGAACCGCTTCATCGGCATGGTCCATGCCGCATCCTCCCTCTCCAACCGCGGCCCGCACCAGCTGCGTCGCGCCTACAAGGTGCCGCTCCCGATCCCGCCCCTTCCCGAGCCCCCTGTGCGGATATGTACGTCGGCAAGGGTCTCGCGCACGGCGTCCTCGGTTCTTCTCGGTTCGTCAGCTAGACCGAGCAGTCGCAGATGTTGTGACATACCTTCGCGAACGCCGACCCGGCCTCTCGTTCACACCGACTCGTCCGGCCCGCGGCGCCCATCGGACCGTCATCGCACAGCGGGTGCGTATCTGTCACAGCTTCCCCGGCTACCCGGTCAGTGCGAGTGGCGCCCCCACCGAACGCACCGCCTCGGCGCCCCGATTCCCAGACGTCGGGCTCGAGCCCAAGGGAGATGGAAGATGCTCCGAGACCCTCACCAGCGCTCCGATCCTGCCGTCGCCGCAGTGGCCCTGGCGACGGAGGCCGCCCTGCTCGAAGCGCGTCTGCGCATGCTCAGGGAGGCACTTGACCACGTAGACGCCCGCATCGGGGCAGCTTCCGAAGCCTTGACGCAACTGGCCCACCCCGCGACCTCCGTCGAGGCCGAGGAGCACGGGGGACACGACGCCTCTCCGAGTCACAGCGATCCCGCTTGCCGCTCGGACAGTCCGTGTCACGAATGTTGTGGTCGATCCCGGCCGGCCCGGACACGTATCCGTCCACCCGACGCATGGACACCGCCGAACTCTGTCCGTACACACCGACCGGAGTTGTGATGAACGAAGTATCCGAACCCGACCTGCGAGGGAAGCTGGCCGTGGTGACCGGGGCCAGCGACGGCGTAGGCCTCGGGCTTGCGGCACAACTCGCCCGGGCCGGCGCCGAACTGGTCCTGCCGGTACGCAACGAGGCCAAGGGAGCCGCGGCGCTCGAACGCATCCGGGCGAGTGCGCCCGATGCGCGGGTCTCCACTCGCTCCCTCGACCTTGCATCGTTGGCGTCGGTCGAAAGCCTCGCCGACACACTGAACACCGAAGGCAGGCCGATCGACCTTCTGGTCAACAATGCGGGCGTCATGGCCCCGCCTGTCCGGCACACGACGGAGGACGGGTACGAGCTGCAGTTCGGGACCAACTACCTCGGTCATGTGGCGCTGACCGGGCGGCTGATGCCGTTGCTGCGTGCCGGTCGGGCCCACGTGACCACGGTGACCAGCAGTGCCGCGCGAGGTGGCCGGATCGACTGGGAGGACCTGCAGAGCGAGAACCGGTACTCACCGGTCCGCGCATACGGGCAGTCCAAGCTGGCCAACCTGCTGTTCGCGCTCGAACTGGATCGCCGCAGCACGTCGAACGGGTGGGGCATCGTCAGCAACGCCGCTCACCCCGGCACGACACTGACGAACCTCTACGCGTCCGGCCCCAGCCTCGGCCGCGCCCGCCCCGCTCCCCATGCGGCGATCGTGAAGCGACTCGCCCGCTTGCGCATCCTCGTACAGACCGTCGACGCCGGGCTGCGTCCGTTGCTCTACGCGGCCACAAGCCCGACAGCGGTCGGCGGACAGTTGTACGGACCCGACGGCTGGGGTGAGTTCACGGGTGAGCCCACAAAGCTCACGGTCTACAAATCGGCCCGCAGCGAGGCGGACGCGGCCCGGCTCTGGCAGGTCTCCGAACACCTCACAGGGGTCGTGTTCCCGGCGGACTGACGGCGCCGACCGGGCGCGGGGAACCGAGCGTCAAGGCCTGCGCGGCGCAGGTGTCCCGACACACACCCACGAGGGATGTCACAGATGCCCGGGTCGCCCGGTCAGTAGCACGGAACCGAAAAACGGCAAGGAGATCACACCATGAATTCACGTCTCGACTACTTCGGCAATTCCCTCGGTGGCAAGGTGCTGAAGCATGTCAACTCGGCCAACAAGGTGCTGTTGGACTCGACATTGCCCGGCACGACGCAGGAGTTGGTGAAGATTCGCGCCAGCCAGATCAACGGCTGCGGCTTCTGCACCGACATGCACACCAAGGACGCCGCCCACGCGGGAGAGAGCCGGCAGCGCCTCGACCTGGTGGCCGCCTGGCGGGAGGCCACGGTCTTCACCGACGCCGAGCGCGCCGCGCTGGAGCTGGCGGAGCAGGGCACCCGCATCGCGGACGCGGCAGGCGGCGTCACGGACGAAGCCTGGGCGAACGCCGCCAAGCACTTCGACGAGGACCAGCTCGTCGCACTGATCTCGCTCATCGCCGTCATCAACGCCTACAACCGCATCAACATCATCAACCAGCAGCCCGCCGGGGACTACCAGCCCGGCCAGTTCGGCTGATCCGCCCGGCGCGCCGCCGGATCACGGAGAGGGGGGGGGGGGGGGGGGGGGGCCCCCCCCCCCCCCCCCCGGGGCCAGGGGGCAGTCGGTGGGGCGGGGGGGGCGCCGGGGGGCCGGCGGCGCCACCGGCCTCGGCGTCGCCGACACA
>NZ_JBITHP010000001.1:0-205107 GCF_044458105.1 Embleya sp. NPDC050493 | reverse complement strand
ACCCCCACCCCCCCCCCCCCCCGCCCCCCACCCCCCCCCCCCCGCCCCCCCGCCCCGCCCCCCCCCCCCCCCCCCGCGGGGGGGGGGGGGGGGCCCGCCCCCCCCCCCCCCCCTCTCGGCGCGAATCACGGGTATCAGTGGGGCATGAGTGGACGGCTGCGGCCGTGAACAGCACGGTCGGCATGCAGTACACGACTTCATGGTCACTCGTGCGGAGCCCGCCCTCGGCGTGGGCGGGCTCCGTCAGGAACAGATGTGCGCGAGCGGACAACGGGTCAGTCGGTGGGCCGCGGAGCGCGCAGATGGGCCCGCTTCTTCAGCTCCTCCGGGTCGACCAGTTCGAGCATGGGCCTCCCGGGCGCGCACATCATGGTGACCACGAACCGGGTGCGTGCGTCCGACAGCGCGTTGCCGTCCTGGTAGTGGATCGCGTCGCCGCCCGGCTCCCAGAACGTCCCGCCGGCCGCGATCACACGCTCCGGCTCGCCCTCGAGCTCGAATCGGACCGCGCCCTCGATGACATACCCGAACGCCGGGCCCGAGTGACGGTGCGGAGGAGTCCCCGGGTCCCCGGGCTCCCAGTCGACCTGAATGGTCATGGCCGAGGCGCCCTCCGGGACGGTGATCGGCGAGGCGTCCTGCAGCATCTTCGCTGCCGTCATCCAGCCCTGCGACCCTGCGTGCTCCCCGGTCCCGTGCACGTGCGCCGAGTCCTTTTCCGACACTGTGTTGTCACCTTCCGTAGGTCCGCCGCTTCACGAGGACGGACACACCGTCTGCCTGAGGCGTCATCGCGCCCCGGACGTATCGCCGTTCGCAGTGATGACCGGGCGCCCTGTGGATCTGTGACAGAGGAACGGTGTGAAACGGATGCCGCTCAAGGCGCGGATCGGCGCGTTGAGTGTGGCAGTGTGTGGTCGCCTCGTATTCGGCGTGTGAACCCCGGAAGCACCGTTCCGGAGTGGCTTGTAGCATGGCGGCGCCGAAGCCGAAGGAGGCAACCATGCACGCTGGGGCGGACGCCGATTCTCTCGATCAGGCGGCGAGGGACTTCCTCGCGGTGCGCCCGAGGCTGTTCGGTGTCGCGTACCGGGTGCTCGGAAGTGCCGTGGAAGCGGAGGACATCGTCCAGGAGGCGTGGTTGCGGTGGCAGGGCGCGGACCGCGCTCACATCCTGGAGCCGACGGCCTTCCTGACCACGGTCACCGCCCGTCTGGCCATCAACCTGGCCCAGTCCGCGAGAGTGCGGCGGGAGTCCTATGTCGGACCGTGGCTTCCCGAGCCGGTCGACACCAGCGCGGATCCGCAGGTGGGTGCCGAACGAGCCGAAGCCCTCGAACTGGCGGTTCTCTTCCTGCTGGAGAAGCTGAACCCGATGGAGCGTGCCGCCTACGTCCTGCGGGAAGCCTTCGACTAC
The DNA here is from genome assembly GCF_044458105.1 of Embleya sp. NPDC050493. Lineage (NCBI taxonomy): Bacteria > Bacillati > Actinomycetota > Actinomycetes > Kitasatosporales > Streptomycetaceae > Embleya > Embleya sp. NPDC050493. The sequence continues at coordinate 203,690 of NZ_JBITHP010000001.1, read as the reverse complement.
CCCTACGCGCAGATCGCGGGAATCCTGGAGACGAGTGAGGCGAACACCCGTCAACTGGTGAGCCGCGGGCGCAAACACCTGGCCGCCGAGCGCAGGGAACGCGTCAGCGCGACTGATCACCGCCGTCTCCTGGAGGTGTTTCTCGCCGCCGCGCAGAGGGGTGATCTGGCGGCGCTGGAGGACGTGCTCGCCGCGGATGTCGTCAGCTACACCGACGGCGGAGGGCTGCGCGGCGCGTCGAAGATCCCGGTCGTCGGACGCCTGCACGTCTCCAAGTACCTCGTGGCCTTCGCCCCCCGGTTCTGGCCCGGGTCGCAGGTGCGGTGGGTCGAGGCCAACGGTCGTCCCGCTGTCGTCGTCTCCTCCGGCGGGGACGTCGTGGCCCTCCTTTCCGTCGACGTGTCCGCCGAGGGGATCGACCGGATCATGTGGCTGATGAACCCGGCCAAGCTGTCGCCCTACCTGGCATCGCCGCGCGGTTGAACACCCTTCGCCACACCGACCGCCCGGTACCACGACCGCGATGACCAGCCGGGTCATCCGGACGTCCGGATTCTCGAAGACACGAGGGACAGACAAGGTGAGGATCGTCATGAGCGGCAGAGTGCAGGCCACCCTCGGGCGGGCGCATATCCTTGCCGGCCGGGGGAAAGTGCCGCCGGTGGACACCGCTTCCGCCGCCTTTTCGCCCACGGTGCGCGTGCTGTCGGTTCCCTGCCGGGACGCGTACCTCGACGACGCCGGAGTCATGCCGTGACCGAGCGGATCCCGTTGCCCGGCCTCTCCACCGAGAAGGACTTCGATGGGGAGTCCTTCTCCGCCATCTACACCACGAGCGTGACCGTCAGCGGTGGTACGGCCGCACACGGTCGCGCCTCGGGGAGGGCGCGCTCGGCCGACGGGGTCCTGGACCTCGATCTGCGCATGCCCGCCGAACTCGGCGGGGACGGCCGGGGAACCAACCCCGAGCAGCTGTTCGCCGCCGGCTTCGCCGCCTGCTTCCACGGGGCCCTGAGTCTGGTCGCCCGGAAGGAGGAGCTCGATCCGACCGTGATCTCCGTGGAGGCGACGGTCGCCTTCGGGCGGGACCCCGGAGACGGCGGCTACCTGCTCCGCGTCGATCTCGAGGTGACGTGGCCCGGCGTCGATCCGGAGATCGCCGCTCCTCTTCTGGAGAAGGCGAACTCGCTCTGCCCGTACGCCAAGATGGCCGGGCGGGGCACTCCCACGACCATCACGTTGGCTCGCTGACCGGGAGCGGTCACGGCCCCGTCGTTGTCGTCCACAAGGCTGCGCAATGGCGCGTAGGTCATTCTCTCCTCCTTCGCCGTCGGCAAAGACGCGTTGAAGCGGGTGCCGACGTAGCGGCCCGTGGGCCGGGCGGTGCCTGCGGCGCCACCGCTCGGGCGCACGACGCCCCGCGACCGACGCGCACCGGACGCCGCGGGTCATGCCCTTCGGGCATACGGCGGGATTTCGCGGACACGACCCAGCCCGTATGACCGGAGACCCTTGTGTGTTGTGACAACGGTCGGTCGTGGGGGCGAAAGATGGGTGCCCGACCGCCTGTTGTCACAGAACGCCCGGCCACCCGGTCTGATGGGTGGTTGTCACGACAGAGCTCGCAGCACGCGACATCCGAGATGACCGGCTGCCGTAGGTACGCGAACCGGGGTGTCACAAATACCTGGGGGGCCTGGTCGTAATCAGTGCCCCCCATTGATCGGAGCAATCATGGCTGCCATCGAGAAGCGCCTTTCCACCACGGTCCTGGTGATCGGAACCGGCGGCGCCGGGCTGCGCGCGGCGATCGAGCTGGCAGAGGCCGGGCTCGACGTCCTCGCGGTCGGCAAACGCCCCAAGGAAGACACCCACACATCTCTCGCCGCCGGCGGGATCAACGCCGCGCTGGCCACCATGGACCCCGAGGACAGCTGGCAACAGCATGCTGCCGACACCCTCAAGGAGAGCTACCTGCTCGGCGATCCCCGTACGACCGAGATCGTCACTCGGGGCGCGGCCCGTGGCATCGACGACCTCGAGCGCTACGGCATGGCCTTCGCCAGGGAACAGGACGGCCGTATCTCCCAGCGCTTCTTCGGCGCGCACAAGTTCCGGCGCACCGCCTTCGCCGGTGACTACACCGGCCTGGAGATCCAGCGCACCCTCATCCGGCGGGCGAATCAGCTGGATATCCCCATGCTCGACACCGTGTACGTCACCCGGCTCCTGGTACACGACGGTGCCGTGTTCGGTGCCTACGGCTTCGACCTCGGCAGCGGAACCCGCTACCTCGTCCATGCCGACGCGGTGATCCTCGCGGCCGGCGGTCACACCCGCATCTGGCGGCGCACCTCGTCACGCCGCGACGAGAACACCGGTGACTCCTTCCGGCTCGCCGTCGACGCCGGCGCGCGGCTGCGCGACCCCGAACTCGTCCAGTTCCACCCCTCGGGCATCATCGAGCCGGAGAACGCGGCCGGCACGCTGGTCAGCGAGGCCGCCCGAGGCGAGGGCGGCGTCCTGCGCAACGGCCTGGGCGAACGTTTCATGAATCGCTACGACCCCGCCCGCATGGAACTGTCCACGCGCGACCGGGTCGCCCTCGCCGCCTACACCGAGATCAAGGAAGGCCGCGGCACACCCAACGGTGGTGTCTGGCTCGACGTCTCCCACCTCCCACGCCAGACGATCATGAATCGCCTCCCCCGCGTCTACCAGACACTGCTGGAACTGCAGATGCTGGACATCACGCGTGACCCCATCGAGGTCGCGCCCACCGCCCACTACTCGATGGGCGGGGTCTGGGTCCGCCCCGAGGACCACAGCACCGACGTACGCGGCCTCTACGCCATCGGAGAGGCGTCCAGCGGACTCCACGGCGCCAACCGGCTCGGCGGCAACAGCCTCATCGAACTGCTCGTCTACGGCCGGATCACCGCACAGGCGGCCGCCGACTACTCCCGGGCCCTGACCGCACAACCACGCTCGGCACCGGCTGTTGCCCAAGCCCGCGCCGAGATCGACGATCTGCTCACCGCGGACGGCCCCGAGAACGTCCGGGCCCTCCAGCGCGCCATCCGCAACACCATGACGGAACACGCGGGCGTCGTACGCGACGAGCAGGGGCTGCGCACCGGACTCACGGAACTCGAATCGATCGAGAAGCGCATGGAGAACGTCGGCGTCCACCCCGACATCGCCGGCTACCAGGACCTCGCACACGCCTTCGACCTCAAGTCGGCGGCCCTCGCGGCCCGGGCCACCCTCGAGGCGGCGCTCGAACGCCGCGAGACCCGCGGCTGCCACAACCGCGGCGACTACCCCGAGAGCGATCCCGCCCTTCGGGTGAACCTCGTGTGGTCCCCCGCCACCGGGATCACACACGAGAGCATCCCGCCCATTCCCGACGAGATCGCCGCCCTGATGGAAGAAGTCTCCACGGACGGAAAACTCGCCGAATGACCCACCACTGGACGCCCCACCGCAACACAACCGCCGCCAGCCGCCCTCGCCCCCTGTCACAAACCCGACCACCACCCTGTCTTCCCTGACACACCACGAAGGACTCCGTCGCCGACTGGCTCGCACAGCAGTAGTGAGCGGGCGGATCCGACCTCCGCCGAGGCCGGATCCGATGCCGGCACACGGGGCGCCGATCACGGACGTCCGGTGTGCCGGCCGGTTCTCTTCCGGCATGAGCCGACCAGGAGGCATGATGACCACGGACTCTCGGGACCGACCCACCCTCGAGGACACCGTGCGGTCGCTGACCGCCGAAGCCACCGAGTTGGAAACGCGCGTCACCGAGCTCCGCCGAGCACTCACGGGACTCGACGAGCAGATGCGCACCGTCTCCGACGCCCTTCACCGGATCTCCCACTCCGGAGCACCCGTCCGCAGGTGACGTGTACCGCCGGTACCGACCGGCTTCGCCCCCGCCCCGCCCCCCGCGAGCGAGTTCTGCCGACGACCGGCCCGCGCGGCCCTCCCGCGTCGACGGGGAGGGCCATTCCTCGTTCGCGAACTGCTTTCACCCGGTGAGCAGACCGGGGCGGACGTCCGCCCTCAGGTACCCCACCGGCGTCACGACGGGTCGTGCTCGTGTCCTCGACGACGGCCCGACAGTGGGTTCTTCTCCGTCCGGATCGCCTCGACAGACCCGGCATCCTCGATGTCCACCCGGTGTGCCGCTTCCACGACTCGCGTCAGGCTTCGGCGGGGGATGACGACCGCACCGGACGCGTCGGCGAAGACGTAGTCACCGGGCACGACGCACACACCCCCGAACTCGACGGTGACCCCCGCGGCGTAGGGCATGACGGTGTCACCACCCCATCGGACCGACTCGCCTCTGCACCATGTCGAGAAGCCGTACTCCTCGAGCCGGCCGAAGTCTCTCAGCCGCCCGTCGGCCAGGACTCCCGCAAGACCGTGGTTGGCCGCCCTGGAGAGCTTGGTTCCCCCGCCGTGGGAGACCTCTGGGTATCCCCCGCTGGACAACACGAGAACCTTTCCTGCGGGAGAGTCCCCTACGGCCCGGTAGAAGAAGTCCGCGAAGGTCTCCGATGTCTGTTCCACATCGTCCCGGTAGGGCATGTACGAGATCGTGGCGGCCGGACCGAACAGATGACTGCCGGGCTCCGGGCTCACCAAGGGCAGGACGTGCGAGCGGTGACCGTGAACCCGCCCCATCGCGTCCACGAGCGCGGCACAGCCCAGTGCGGCCAGTTCCGGGCCGAGGCCCGCTCCGGTTTCCGCCATCTCGCTCACCGCTCCTCCTCATGCCCACGGCACGACGTCCACCGGCCCGGCCCGAGGCGAGAACACCGCGCGATCACGCGGCCGCTGCCGCCGTGTTCCGGGCCTCCCGGAGAGTCCGCAGGCCCCGAGGGGTCGACAGGTCGTGCACCGCACGTCGCTTCACGGCACGGCGTTCCGCTTCCGTGGTTCCACCCCAGATGCCCTCCACCGGATCGACCTCCATGGCCCAGTTCAAGCAGTGCTGCATCACGGGGCAGCGGTGACATGCCGCCTTGGCCTCGTCGATCTGGAGCAGCGCCTTACCACTACGCACGTTGCCGATAGGGAAGAAGAGATCGGGGTCTTCGCCTCTACAGATCGCCATTCCAAGCCAGTTCATGGGAATCTCCTGTGGTGAGGGATGGATGGGACTCGAGGGCTCGACGTCCCCGTAGGAGAATTCGACTCGCCGACGCTCCCTCCGGTGCACGAAGGCCGACAGCTCCTTCATGGACCGGCATGTGAAAAAGCCCCGCACGTGGGTCGGAAAACTCTTCCTGACGCCGTATGGAACACGGCACGGTCCCTGGTAGATGAGACCGAGCGGTCGGCGAATGTGTGACACGGTGGGTCGGTTGCAGCCGGCGGTGCGGTTCGCTACGCCGCCGTCGCCGGTGTGGCACGTGACGATGGCATGGGGAAACCGTGACACGCTCGCAGGTGACGAGGAACGGCCGTACGCCTGTGTCCCGTCCCGAAGGGGCCGGCCCACGAAGGCACGCCGAGGCTCTGCGGGCCTCAGAGGCGAATGGTGCCCGGTTGGTTCCAGGAGCGTAGTTTGTCGGGGTTGAGGACGACCCAGACCTGGACGACCAGGTGGCCGGCGATGTCGAGGGTGATCACCGCCACGACCTGTTCGTCGTACCGCACGACGAGCCCCGTCCGACCGTTGACCGAATGGGTCCGCAGCGTCGTCCGCGGATGCCGGGCCAACAGGGTCAACAGACTCCGAGCCACCCGCTCACTACCGTGAACCGGCCCCACCAACGCCCGAAGCTTCCCCCCGCCGTCGAAGAACACCGCGGCATCGGGCGCCAACAACGACGCCAGCACGGCCGGAGCCTCCGCCACACACGCATCACGCACCGCACGGGTCACCGCGTCATGACGCTCCGGCGTCGTGGGCCGCGAACGCCGCACCCGCAGACTGCGACGCGCACGCTCCGCCAACTCGGCACACTCCCCCTCCGACCGACCCACGATGTCCGCGACCGCACCCGGCGCCATCCCGAACACGTCACTCAACACGAACGCCGCCCGCTCCGCCGGAGACAACGAATCCAACGTGCTCAGCAGCACCGCACCGACCTCACGCTCCAGCGTCGCGTACGCCACCGCCCCGATCTCCCCCGCGCGCTCACCCGCCGCCCGGGACCGCTCGCTCCCCGGCAGCGCCAACCGGGCCAGACAGATACCACCGACGGTCCGCGCCAGCCAGGAACGCGGCGTCGTGATCTCCGCCCGCGCCCTGTCGGACAGCCCGTACCAACACCCATAGGCCTCGGCGATCACACCCTCCGCCTCCCGGGCACCACCCAGCATCCAATTGGCGACATCCAGCAGATACCGCCGCTCCTCCAACAACTCCGCGATCGGTACCGCGTCATCGGCATGCACCACCAGCATCCTCACTCTCACACCACACAACCACCGTCGCAGTCGTCCGGATCCGGCGCACACGGGGCCGACCCACGCGTCTCCTCGCCGGGTGAAGGTGACGAGGCACGTACCGCGACACCGTCTCGCGTGTGCGAGGACGCCGCACCTCTTTCGCGTTCACCGTTGCCCTCTTACAGCTTCCCGGCCGGCCGGCGGCTACTCCACCGGCTGTCCTGCCTCACGGGGACGATCACAACAACAGGGTGCCGGGACCACTCCGCATATGATGCCCACAGGACACACCCGTCCCAGCGTCCGAGGTAAGCGATACCGCAAGTGCCGGACGGGGCACAACAAGAAGGGTTGGGGACGAGAGGAACACATGGCTTCCGAAACCCACACGGCGCGCAACATCGAAATCACGGCCAAGAGTCTCCAGGAGGAACTGGCTCGTCTGGCGATTCAGAAACAGGCGCTGGAACGGGAACTGGCCGCGGTGGTCGCCCATCTCGGCTCCGTTGAACGGGCCGTCAGCGCTCTTGAAGCCCTGATGATCCAGACCACGGCACCGGCGGCCGCGTCCGCCGCCACACCGGACCCGCAGGCCCCGGCGGCTGTGGTTCCGAAGCCGGACACACCTTCCTCGGCCGACCCCGCCACCGCGACCGGTGTCCCCGACCAGCCGCCGGCAAGCCGGAAGCGCGCCCGGCGGCCCTCCTCCACAGCCGGAACCGACGACGCGCACAAGAACTACGGCAAACTCACCGAACAGATCATGGAGCACTTCTCGACAGTCGGTGACGTCGATGTGCGCGCCCGGGACGTCGCGGCCGCACTTGGTCGGGACACCGACAGCGGCAGTATCAACGCGGTCAGGAGCACTCTCGACCGCCTGGTCGGCACGTCCCGCATCCGGCGCACCGGCAGGGGTCTGTACCGCGCTCGGAAGTCCTGAACCGCCGTCGCGGGCACGAGCGAACTCGTTCCGGGCACCGCCACAGGGGCAAGGCGGCGCCCGGAGACGGCACTTCCCGGGCCCGTCTCGAGCGTTCGGCGAAGTTCAAGTGCCTCGGTGGCGGGGGTTGCTCATCTCCCGGCTCCAGGGGCCCTCTGCCTCTGCGGCTCCCGAACAGTGCGGATCACACACCCTGCGGCGGCTGCCGGGGTACCGGGTCGGCGCCACCGGAAAAGAGCGTCCCCACCAGGTCACGCCGGCTTCGCACCCCGGTCTTGGCGAAGATCCTCTTGAGATGCTGCTGCACAGTGTTGGTCGACACGACGAGGTACCCCGCGATCTGAGCGGTCGATCTCCCCTGAAGGATCAATCGCACGACGTCCCGCTCCCGGCCCGTGAGCCCGTAGGCGGACATCAGCAGCGGCAGAACCCGCGCGGGATGCGCGTACTCGACGACCACCGCCGCCTCGTGCGCACCGGCCCCTTCCGCGGTCGAGAGATGCACACCGTGCAGGGCGAGCCAATCGCCTGTACGGCCGGCGACACGAGCCGTGGGCGCCGACGTCCTTCCCTCCTGCCGGTCCGCGGCACGCAGGGCGGTGGCTGCCACGGACAGGACCACTGAAGGAAGCCGGCCGGCGCCCCAGTCGCCGTCCGGAAGCCGGCCCAGCCACCGCTCGATCCCGGGAGACGCCGACCGTACCTTCGAGGCGCGGTCGACAACGATGACGCCGGGTATCTCCGCCGTCCCGTGGTCGTGCACGCCGATCGGCAGGTGCGCTCGTCTCACCGCGAGCGCCAGTTGCGGGGCAACGGTTCGCAGCAGGGTGCGGACATCCGCGTCGAACGGCGGGCGGCCGGCCTCGCGATAGAGGGACAGGGCCCCCCAGGCTTCTTGGGAGCGCGTCCGCAGACTGACCCTCAATTCCTGGTCGCTGCCGACCGTCATACTCCTCCTCCAGCGGGTGCCGGCCCCGAAGCCCCCACCGTTCGCCTCATGGATTGCGGCAATTCCGGATGCGGATCGGCTGATGTCCATGATTCTGTTGACGTCGTCGCAGAAGTGCTCGTGGAACACGAGTTCTTCCAGCAGTACCTCGGGTACGTCCGCCTTGCCCTGCCGGAAGTGGCTGGTGACCAACAGGGACTCCGGGTCGACCGTGTACCAGCAGGCGTCCCAGATGCCGGGGACGACATCACAGAGGACGTCCGTCACGGACTTCCACAAGGGGACGAGTTCCTGACCGCGGCCGGCTGCGTCACCGATCTTCCGCACAGCCCATCGCATGGCCGAATCCTTCACGGCCCAGACCTTATAGCCGGCATGAACGCCGTACCACTTTTCTGGAATACCACTGCCCTGGAGAGCAGCCTATGTTGTGGGGACCTCGATGACCCGCGACTCGATGGGACAATGCATGTTTGAGGTTACGCCCCGTCTCCTCGCGCAGGTGCTGGGGCAGCACCATGCTCCGCCGCGCCGCCTTCTCGGCGGTTCCCGCAACCGCTGCCTGATGAACGGCAGCGAGACGGAGGGGCGATTCGCCCTGGTACAGCATCTCTTGGACCCGTGGGCCCTGGGTAGTCCGATGCAACGACACACACATGAGGACCAGTACCTCTACGTTCTCAGCGGAGAGATCAGGCAGTGGTCGAGCGGTGATGAGGTGCGCGCGAAGGTGGGAGACTCGTTCTTCAAACCACGAGGAGACTGGCACACGTTCTGGAACAGCAGCGACGAACCGGCTTCCGTCCTCGAGATCGTCTCGCCTGCCGGCTGCGAGAACTTCTTCACGGAATTCGCCGAACTCTCCGGCCCCGTCGACGAGAAGGCCCTGACCCGGGTGGCCGCCGAACACGGGTTGCAGTTCGACTGGTCAGCCACTTCCGCCATCGTCCGGCGACACGGCCTGACCTGCTGACCGCCCGGTGCTCGCGCGGGGCGGCCCCGGTCACCGGGCCCCCCCCCGCGCACTCCCGTCGGACACGAGAGCCCATCGCCCGGATCTCACGTGTCCACGCCCGTGCTCCAGTGCGATTCGATCGCCTCGGCCACCTCGGCCGGCCTCTGCAGAACCGGCCAGTGGTTGCAGTCGAGCCGCACCACCTCGGGGGCACCCAGGGAGACGGCGAGCTTCTCACCGAACTCGATCCGACAGGCGGGATCGAGCACACCCCAGAACACCAGGCACGGCGCGGTCACCTGTGACAGCATCGACTCCCATTCCGCGCCCATGGTCAGGGCCGAGCGGTAGAGCGCGAGGATGCTGTCCTTCATGGGCCCGTCCACCCGGCTGACCATCTCCCTGGCCAGGTCGACGGGGACGTCGAAACCTGCCACGACATCGTTGGTGAACGATTCCGGTTCCAGCTCACTCATGAAACGGTCGCCCTCGACCGGGTCCTGCCAGATCTTCGCGAGCGGATGCCACACGTACCCGGCATTGACCGGCCCGTTGCCACCGGCCCACGTACGGACCAGATCGGGCCGCAGGGAGGCGACGCGGGCAGTGAGGATGCAGCCCCAGTCGTGTCCGACCAGGTCCACGGGTTCGCCGACCCGCTCCAGCCGGTCGATGAGCCAGTCGACGTATTCCTCCTTGGTGGAACCGAACCCGTCGGGTCGCGGCATGCCGAACCCGGGCAGGTCCCAGGCCTCCACGTCGGTCCGGGTCAGATGGCGGCGTACGCCGTCCCACACATGGTGGGTGTCGGGAACGCCGTGGATCAGGATCGCAGGCATGAATCCGGTCCTTCGTCGGTAACGGTCACGGTGAACAGGGGCCTGGGCCGGTGGATCTCACGACCGCATCGACCAAGCGGAGCCCCACCCAGGCGACGTACACGCTCCTGGCGGGTACCAGGTCCACTCCAACGCGTGCACTGCGAACTCGTGCATCCGTGTCGGGCCTCCTCGCACGGCCACCTGGCACACGGTGTTCTCACCATGCCACATTCCCGCGTCAGATGGGGCGTGCTGCATGGCATGGGTGGCCTTCACATACACCGTGGCACATTGTTCATTGTCACGAAATGGCATCGGCGTCACCGCCGTCATCTCCACCGCCGTGGACCGGTGGGCCGGCTCGACCTCCTGGTCAACAACGCAGGCGTCACCGCCGTGATGCCCATGGCCGACACCGACGCTTCGATGATCAACCACATGTTCGCCGTCAACGTCACCGCCCCCAGCCTCCTGGCCCACGCAGCCCTGCCCCACCCGCGTGACTCCTCCGGCTCCATCGTCAACGTCTCCAGCACCTACGGACACCGCCCCTGTCCGGAGGAGCGCACTACGCCGCCACCAAGAGCGCCATCGAGCAACTCATCCGAAGCAAAGGGCCCGGCGTCGGCACGCGCCCCCCGCCCTGCCGATCCTCGGGGCCCGCGTCCTGGGTGCGCCCCGGATGCGCCCCCGGGCCCGGGGCCTGAGCGGGCGGCCCGGGGCGGTGAGTCCCGCCCCGATGGGGCCCGGCCAGTTCCTGGTACGGGTTCCAGGGCGTCGACCCCATGCCGTTCGCCCTGCGCTTCCACTCGGACCGAAACGCCCGGCCGGTTCGAATTCCGTGGTGAGCCGGGCCATCGCCGGAACCAGGAACCAGGGCCACCGCGCGTTGTGTGACGTGGGAGAGCCAGGCGTCGGGTCGACCGGCTCACACGGTTGTCACAGACCTGACGCGTCATCTGTCTTGCTGATATGCACAGTGTTATTTCGGGGCCGTCGGCTATTCGGACACCGCAGGACGACTACGCCGTCAGTGCCGAGTTCTACGACGTCCTCCAGGGCCGGCAGGACGCGATACGGGTCGGTGACCTCTACGGCGAAGACGTGCGGAACGCCCGTCTCGGTGTGCTGGATGTCGGCGCCGGGACCGGACGCGTGACCTTGATGTGTCTGGACGAGTCCAGGGTGGGCGTGCACGCGGTCGAACCTTCGCGCGCCATGCGTACACCGCTGATGTCGCGCCTGGCCTCGTTGCCGGCGGAGTCACGAGCGCGGGTGACCGTCCACTGCGAGACGCTCGACGAGGCGGACCTGCACGAGGTCGCCGATGTCGCGATCTGCCACAACACGCTCGCCGGGCTGGCACCCGCCGCACGGCGCACTCTTTGGCCCGCCCTCGCCAGGGCACTGGTTCCCGGTGGTTCGGTGCTCCTTCAGCTCCCACCCGCCCACCTTCCCCGGGAGGAGACCGTCCGTGTCTTCCCGCTTCAGAGGATCGGCCGGCACGAGTACGGAGGCCGCATGGTGATGTCGGCGTTCGGAGGCCGGATCCGCACACGCTTCGACTACTGGGTGTGCGGAGCGGGACGTGTGCTGCGGGAGCACACCGAGACGTTCTGGATGTGGCCGACATCCCGCGCCGAGGTGACCGGTGAGCTGGAGCGACACGGTTTCGTCCGGCTGCCCGAGCGTGACGATCCGACCGTCCTGGTGATGGCCCTCGGCAAGCACTGGTAGGGAGAGCTTCCCGTTCCGCTCGCCCATGCTTCGGGGCCGGAACCTCTGCAGACACCCGTTGATCACTGCGGTTCCGCTCCGCTGATCACTGCGGTTCCGCTCCGCCGCGGTCGGTGAGGGCGGCGATTGCCCCGTCCCGAGAGCGATCCCGCCCTTCCGGTGAACCTCGTGGTCCCCCACCACCGGGATCACACACGAAAGCAATCCGCCCATTCCCGACGAGATCGCCGCCCTGATGGAAATGGAAGAAGTCTCCACCGACGGAAAACTCGCCGAATGACCCACCACTCAACGCCCCACCGCAACACAACCACCGGCATCCGCCCCCGTCCCCCTGTCAAACGAAAGCGGGGCCGATGAGCCGACGGAGCCCGAGGCGCACGTGCGCGAGGGCCGGGCGGATGTGACCGGCCTGGCGGTGCCCAAGGAGACCACTGCCTACCTGTGCGGCCCTGTGTCCTTCATGCAGGCCGTCCGCAGCGATCTGCTCGTCCACGGGCTCAGCCCCGCTGCCATTCACTACGAAGTCTTCGGCCTCGACCTCTGGCTCGGCAAGTAGCTCATCGCGCGGGGCCGGGAGGGAAAGGTGACAGCGGCCGTCCCTCCCAGCTCTCGCACGCCGCCGAGACGGTTTCCTGCCCGAGTCCGGGGACCGGCCGGGGACAACCGGATCCCCATCAGGTCACGCCGCCTTCGCACTCCCGTTACGGCGTGCGCATTCATCCCGAGGCAGGGCCTGCGGTGCAGGAGAATCCGAGGTGATCGGGCCTCGCTCCCGGAGCCGGGTCGGCAGACGGCCGGTGGTCGGCCGGCTCATTCACGTTTCGGGGGCCAGGTCGTGCAGATAGAGCCACCTGGCCTCGGCGGAGGTGCTTCGCGAAGTGCCGCCAGGGAATGGAACTCGCGGAGACTCAAGCCCAGTTCCGGTGAAGGCGTCGCTCGACCGAGGGATCGATCCGGCGGGGGATGCGGTCGAGCGTCCGCCGGCGTGTGCTCAAAGTCGATGTCTCGCTCATGATGGCTGCTCCCAGCAGCGTACGTACGAGCAGGCTCCGGCAAGGCGCCACACGTCACTTCGTACGGAACCAGGCATCGGGGCCGGCTCGTCGGGACCCACAGCGGCCGAACGTCCACGCTCCGGGCGCTCGGCCGGTGGGTGGCGGGTGGCGGCGAGACGGGGCGGCTCACTGCGCCGGGGCGTCGGCCCGCTCGCCGTGCCGGGCGTCTGCCGGCTCACCGTGCCGTGGGTTTCCCGCGGACACGAAGGCTTCCCGGGGACGCTGCACCGCGGCGAGGGAGACGATGTCCCGCCCGTAGAAGATTGCCGTGATCCAGACGGCGAGCACCCGGACCTTGCGTTCCCAGGTCGGAACGGCGAGCACGTGGTAACCGCGGTGCATGAGCCAGGCGGGGAAACCCTTGATGACCAGGCGCCGGTACTGGAAGATCCCCCGGCCGAGCCCCAGAGTGGCCACTACGCCCAGACTGTGGTGGACATAGTTCCGGGTAGGCCGCCCCCGCAGCGTCGCCATGATGTTCTTCGCCAGACGCTTGCCCTGCCGAACCGCGTGCTGGGCGTTGGGAACCGTGTGCGCTCCCGGTCGCGCCACCGCGAGATCGGGCACCGAGGCATCGTCGCCGGCAGCCCACACGTCGGCCACGATCTCCGACTCCGTACCCACGCGAAGATCCGCCCGCACGACGAGCAGACCGCGCTCGTCGACAGGAAGATCCGTGTGGTTGTGAATGATGGGGTTGGACGCGTTTCCCGCCGCCCACACGATCAGGCCCGAATCGAATTCCTCCCCGTTCGACAGCACGACATGACCGCCCGTGGCGGAGACCAGTTGCGTGTTCAGGTGCACCCGCGCCCCGCGCTTCTCCAGCGCCCGTACGACCCACGCTCCGGGCCCGTCGCCGACCTCGGGAAGAATCCGGCCACGCGCCTCAACCAGGTGGAAGTCCAGTTCCCGCGCGTCGAGTTCCGGGTAGTGCTTCAGCAGCCCGGCCGCCAGGGACAGCAGCTCGCCGAACCCCTCCACACCGGAGAATCCCCCACCCACGAAAGTTACGGTGAGGAGCCTGCGCCGCTCGGGGCCGCGAGGCAGTGTCGCCGCGACATCGAACGAGGCCAGCAGCCGGTCACGAATGGCCACGGCCTCCTCGACATGCTTCAACCCGATGGCCTCCTCGCCGATGCCCGGGATGGGAAACGTCCGGGTGACCGCCCCCGCCGTGACCACGAGGATGTCGTAGGCCAGCTCGTACTCCGGCCCTGTCTCCGGCCGAACGGTCACGGTCCGCGCGCTGTTGCGGATCTCGGTCACCGTTCCCGCGATCAGCCGGGTCCGGCGCAGGTGCCGCCGGAGCGAGACCGCCGCGTGCCTGGCCTCCACCGACCCGGCCACAACCTCGGGCAGAAACGGCTGATACGTCATGTAGGGGCGTGCGTCCACCACAGTGACGTGCGCCTCGCCCCGACCCAGCTTCTTCTCCAGGCCCCACGCGGCATAGAAGCCCGCGCAACCGCCGCCGACGATCAAGATCTCACGCACGGTGTCCTCTGTTCCTCTAGGTCGCACCCGTAGAGACAGAACAGAACCGCTGATTGTGACACCGCCTCACCCCGGTGCCCGCACCACGCTCCGTCGCCATGAACGAGACGTACGCACCGCCCGTGCCGACCGACTGACGGCACAGAAGAATTCGCAGCGACCGATGGCTGTCGGCGACCGGACCGGGCGGGCCGCTTGGTGTCGGCGCCGGCCCGGCGGCCGTGAAGCGCACGGCGGTGCTGCGCCGGTCGGCCGGTCTGCACCGACGCAGCGAACCGGGTTGGCGTGAACCAGCGTTGATGGGCAGGATGTTCGCACGACACGGATGTAGAGGGTTGTCGATGTCGACGCGGTGCCCGGTATGAGCAACGACGTCGTACCGATCGTGTACGGCATGCCCGGGCCGTCCCAGCGGGCGCGCGCCCTGGCCGGTAATGTCACCGAACAGGTCAACGTCGTCCGAGATACGTTCGAGGAAGCCGTGGGCCTGGACGGCGTAACCACCCGCCGGAATAAAACCTTAGTCAGAAGCGGCGGCGAGATCGACGTGGGCGAGCCTGGCGGGTAAGGGACCCATGCCCGGAGTGTTATGCGGCGGCGGGCACCAGGCTCGGGAACTTCGACTCCCACATCACCCGCAGGCGCGGCGGCAACCAAAACCACGGCCACACGCGCGCCGGCATGTCCATCGAGCCTGCGCAACGGCCTCGACTTCGAAAAAGCGTCGCCGACGCGGAGACGGACCCCACCGCCGACCCCTGCGCCCGCCGACAGCTGGTCCTGGGCCGGCAAGGGCAACGGATACCGGGCCAGTTGGGGAGCTGACAGACGTGTCCATGAGTTGAAGCCCAGAGGCGCGTGCCGTCGCCGCCCGGGAGAGTTCGGCGCCGTGCCGTTGTTCCCCGTGGCGTTCACCGTCGGGACGGCAGTACGCCCCCGGCCGAAGATGCGGCAACCACGTCCGTGCACTGGTCACGGCCTCGCTCGGCGAGACGCCCGAGGTGTACGAGCTGGGAGTCCTGGGCGTCCTGATCGCCGTACTCCACGGCGTCGCGCAGGGCGTCGCGGGCAGCCAGGACCTCCTTGCGGAGCGTCGTCGGGTAGGAGTCCTGCTCGGCCAAACGGATGGTGAGGATCGCGGTGCGGATCGCCGGATCGAGTCCGCTCCAGAGGTCCTCGGCCTGTTCCGCGGCAGCTTGCATCTTCTCGACGGCCATGGCCCTGCGCGCGTCTCGCACCGCTTCGCCGGCCTTCCGCAGTCTGTCCAGGAGCGACTGCGGTAGCAGCCCACGCCCGTACCGGGCGGCGATGGTCACCCGCACTCCGGCACTGCGAGTCTGTTCACACAACTCCAAGGTGTCGCGAGCCGAGTCGAGCACTCCGTCCAAGGAACGACCCAGGGGTTCCCCCTTACCGAGGGCCTCCAGGTCCGCCAGGGCATCGGTCAACGCGTCGCGCTCTGCGGAAGTAATCTCCTTGTCCCAGGTCTTCAGGAAGTCCACGCAGCGGTAACGGAGTTCGGACGCCTTTCGACTCACGGCGGGGAGCACTCTGGTGCGGTTGAGCTGTTCTCCGCGCCAACCGCCGGAGCCGATACGGACTTTGAGGTCGATGGTCCGATCGACGTCGAGCCGCACCTGAAGAGTGAGCGGTACGTCTCCTGAGAATCCGTCCGTGCGTTCATGAACGAAACTGCCGCAGAACTCGTTGCGATCCGCCGAGCGCGTGTGCGGGCCTTCCCAGAGGTGGAAACGCACCAGCCCACTCCTGTCGCCACGCACCACGAGCGTATCCACCCGCTGCCATTCGGTCGGATACTGAGTCCCCCTGGGGAAGAGGACCTCCACGGTACCGTCCGCGAGTTCGAGCCCGATGTCCTGAGCCGTGACCTGTTGGGCAAGGGCGGTGCCGAATGCTCCGTCACAGAAGGAACAGGAGCTGAGGCCGGCAGCATTGACCATGCCGCAGCCGGGGCACTCCAGGCCGCCGGTGTCCAGTGGCGCGTCGCAGTCGAGACAGACGGTCGCGGATGCAGGGTTGTCGTCCCGGCCACACTCCGAGCACTCCGTGCGGGTCACCGCCGGCGGGGCCGTATGCATTCCGGACAAGTCCGCGGCGCAGACAACGCAGCCGGCACTGCCTTCGGGGGCGGGCACATGGCAGCCCGGACAGTCCACCATCGGGGCGCCGAGGAGCGAAGTGGCGCAGTCCGGGCAGGCGTCGGCGGTGGCGGGGATGCGCTCGGTGGTGCAGGTCACGGCGGGACAATCGAGGGTGTCGACCAGGCCGGCTTCCACGGCCGCCCCATGGGCGACGGCCAGCATGGGGTCCACGGCATGTGACACGGTTCCGTCACCGAAGAGGTCCGTGAGCTCGCGTCGGACGGCCGGGATGTGGGTGGAACCGCCGACCAGGAGCACATGCTGAACGTCCTCAGGCAGCGCCCCGGCCGCCTTCAGCATGGACTCGACCGTCTCGCGCATGCGGCGTACATGCTCGGAGAGCAGTCCTTCGAAGGCCGTGCGCGGCACCGAACCCGACCAGGAGCCGCCCCGGCGGCCGAGTGGCGCGAGGGTCACCTCGGCGACGTCCTGTGCGGACAGTTCGATCTTCACCCGTTGGGCGGCGGTCCGGATCCGGGAGGCGTCTCCCTCGCCGCCGTGGTCGCGCCCGCCGATTTGCTCACGCAGGTGCTTGTCGAGCAGCGCGTCGAAGTCGGCACCGCCGAGGAGATTGTCGCCGCTCAGCGCGTCGACCGAGAAGTAGCCGGGGCCGATCGTCAGCAGTGACACGTCGAAGGTGCCGCCGCCCAGGTCGAAGACGAGCACGCTGACGTGGTCACGGGTTCCGCCCTGTTCTGCCGACCTGACGCCGAACGCGTGTGCGGCGGCAGTCGGTTCCGGCACGGTCCGTGCCACGTGAAAGCCGGCCAGCCGCCCTGCTTCCCGCACGGCGTTGATCTGCGGCTCGGCGAAGTACGCCGGCACGGTGATCACCGCCCTCCGGAACGCCGCCCCTGCGGCGGTTTCGGCGTCCTGCTTGAGCCGCCGCAGCAGGATGGCGGACACCTGCACCGGGGACAGGTAGTGCCCGCCCAGCCGGATCTCCACCGAGCCGTCCGCACTCTCCCGGACGGGCGGCGCGTCGTCGGGCCGCGCCTCCAGCACCTGCTGCACGAGCTCGTCGTCCCAGCGCCGCCCGATCAGCCGCTTCACTTCCGTAATGACCGAACCGGGGTCTCCTGCACGCCAGTTGAGGGCCTCGCTGCCGACCAACAATGCGCCGTGGGAGTCGATGCCCACCGCCGAGGCAGTGGCCTTCCCCCCGTGCCGGTTGACCAAGACCACGGGGACGCCGTTGCTCAGCCAGGCTGCAACGGAGTTGGTGGTTCCGAGATCGATGCCGAGAATCCGCTGCATGGAAGATGCTTTCTCGTGGTGGGTCATGGACGTAGTGAGCACTGCACAGGCACAGCACGCGCACGTGCAGCGTGCTGCCCTCCGATCAGGAGCGCCCGCGTCGAGCCGACGGTCTCCGTCGCAGGCGTCGCTGGGAACGGGTGGTACGCCGAGGCTGTTTCCGGTTACCTCGGGTGGTGGCATCGGGCCCGGGCGGAGCCGGAGCCGGGCCGTCGTCGACCGGCGCAACAAGCTCTTGGTTCGGCTCGCGTTCCGACGCAGGGCTTGGCATCGCAATGATTACCTGCGCGGGCCGGAGGACGCCGGCGCCCAGGCGGAACCCGGTGAGCTTCTCCTGCAGCACCGTGCAATCCGCGGCGCCGGGATGAGACTCGGTTCCGACAACCTCCATCTCCGCCGGATCGACCGGCCTGCCCAGCACCTGAATCGGGGTCACGTCGTGCCGGGCGATCTCGCTGCGAAGCATGCGCTGGGCCGCGTCGATCTGCTCGCCCACGGCCACCAGCGCCGCGGTTGTCTCGCGGGCGGATCGAGCCTCGTGCAAGGCCCCGGAACGACGGCGCGTATCGGCAAGCAGATCATCCAACGGCAGCAGCGAGCGCAGCAGGGCTTGCAGTCGGGACTCGGCCTCGTCCCGCTTGCGCGACAGCGCCTCGACCCGGCGGCGCAGTTTGTCGAGTTCGGACGGGGAACCGGTGATGGTGGCCGGGGCTTGTCCGTTCACGTGCATTCCTCGGGAGCGCGACTGGGAAGGGGCGGGGTGAGCATTTCGGCGACGACGGCGTCGACGATGCTGTGGGAGTTCCGGTCGGCCCGGCGAATGCGCTCGCTCTGTACCGGATCGCGCTGAACCGCGGATTGGGCCTGCGCTGCCTGTTTGCGAAGCAGCGGGGGACGCGCGCCGAGCGGAGTGTCGGGGACGAGTTCGTACAGTGTGGGGCCGAACCAGGGGATGGGAGGCAACTCGGGACTCTCGCCGTCCGGAACTGCTGGGCTGTCGGTCAAAAGAGGGTTTCCTGTCCGGTGGGCTCCTCACCGACGTCGACGCGAAGCCGGTCCGCAACGTCGGCAACAGCATTCAGGAGTTTCACGCGGCGCTTCGCTCCGGCACGCGTGCCTTTGTCTGCGGCATGTTCAGCTTCGCCCAGCAGGAGTTCGACGAGCTTCTCGTCGACGAATTCCTCGTCGTACGGGCCTGCGTGGTCATCGTAGTGGAGCATCTTGCGTATGGCGGCGCGGGCTTGTGCGGTAAGCCCACGCACCGCTGCTGTCACTGCCTTCTCCGCATAGTGGTCGCCGAGCCACCTCCGGGCGAATGCACACTCCGGATCGCGCCGGAGCAGGTCGCGCACCTCGCGGACACCGAGCTTCCCGTCCGGCTGGGCCCCGTCGAACGTCCGACACAAATCCACCCGAAGATGGTCGTCGAGCCCGGCCCTTGCTTCCTTGTCGCCAGGCGACACGGACAAGGCCCGGGCGAACCGCTTCCTGCTCTGCTCGGTATCGCTGTCGAATACCTTCTGGCCCTGTCGCACCAACTCGGCGGTGAGTTCGGCGGCCAGTTCGCTGTCCCCGGGCAGCAACGGATAGGCCGTTTCGAGGCCATGGATTCGGACAATGGTCGAGTAGCCGTACCCGTTCAAGGTCCGCCCAACGTTCTTCCAGGCGCGGCGCACGGCTGCCTGATCGCCGGGTCCCAGAGAATGACCGAGCCGCGCAGCCGTGGCGAAGTCGGCGAGCGCATCGCCCCATTCCCCGGTCTGCGCGCGATCCTGTCCCCGTTGCGACAAGGCTCGGGCCAGCGCATCGGCGCAGGCATGATCATCGACGGAATCCGCGCTCCAGGTGTCCGGGTTCGGGTGGCGCGCGCTGTAAGCCTCAAGCAGGGCGAGACCTTGTCCGTGGCCGACGAGATATCGAGCAGCACACTCGAGCGGGATCAGGCTGTCGGATCCGGTTCCCGACGCCAGTACGGGAGCGAGGCGTTCGGCCGCCCAGGCCGTCTCCCACGCGGCGAGAGCATCTCGGCCGGCGCGGGTGTCCAAAGCATGCAGTAGGTCGGTGATGCGCTTGACCAGACGGCAGCGGGCCTCGTCCCAGTGATCGTCGGCAACAGCCGTGCCGCGCCGCGTGGTGAGCAACGCGCGGAAGCCGCCCGGGTCGTCGTCGTCCAGCAGGTACGCCCACAGCACGATCGTAAGCGCGGCGGTGCCGGGTTCGGAGCGCCCTTCGGTCTCGCAAAGCCTACGAAGGGCTGCCAAGGCGACGGTGTGCACGACGCCTGTCTCCGCTCGCTCCAGGCTCCCCCGGTCGGGGCACCACCGGACCGCCTCGGCCCAGTTCCCGACACGCGCGGCCACCGCGCTTCGCAACACGGCATACCGTGTCGCTGCGTGGGAGTCGGATGGAATGCCGAAATCGTGCTCGATCCGGCGCAGAAGCGGTCGGATATCTGCGAAGTCGGCCCGCAAACACGCTCGTTCGGCACGGCAGAGCAAGGCGGGAACCGTGACGGGCCACGCGAGCCCATCCATGTCGGCCACCTGCACGATCTGTTCTCTCCCCCGGCCCCCGACGCAGCGCAACAACCGTAGATACGTCTGTCGGCAACGTCAACGCGCATCCGGGTGAACCGACTGCCCTGATAACGCGGTCACAGGCAAGCGACACATCCCGCATGCGTAGTAAGGCACGTGGACGCACGAAGCAGACCGCGTGCCGGCTGCTCCACTACGCCGAGACCGCAGGAGCACGGCGGCAGGACGCAGCGGACGCCATCGACACGCATTTGGTGTGCGGCGACCTGCCCGTTCGGGTCGGGTACTCGGGGTCAGGCGACGGCGGAGCCGGACGAAGGTCCCTCGCCTGAAAGCAACTCGGCAGCGTTGTGTGCCTGCGAGTCGGAGCCCTCGGGCAGGAAGTCGCTTGCCGTGCCGTTCCAGCTGACCACGAGTTCGTCGCGGGCGCGGGTCGCAGCGACGAACAACGTGGATCGTGCCCGTTGCCGTTCCTGACGATAGCGATCGGGATTGGTGCGCCGGAAGCTCTCGATGCTCTGATGCGGTACGAGCACGCCAAGGACCGAGGGCATACGGCTGGCCACGATGCATGCGATGAAGGGGCTGGAGTTCCGCGCGGTCTTCGTCCTCGGTGTCGACGCGGGCACCGTCCCGTTCGCGCGTGAGATCACCCCACGCGAGGTGGATCCGCTCCAGCACGACGCCGACCTGCTCCGGGAACGCTGCCTGCTCTTCGTGGCCTGCACCCGTGCGCGCGAGGCGCTGAGTGTGACGTGGAGCGGAACTCCGAGCCCGTTCCTGCCGGACACCGACTGACCGCCGCCGGACGCCGGCGGGTGCGGAGGATACGGGGTTCCCCGTTTCCGGATACGGGGTGCCCCGTATCCTCCGCACCGTCCTCGCTCCCGTTCACTCCCGGGGAGCCAGTGCGCCCGTGGCGAGGCCGTCACGGGCGACCTCGGCGAGCTGCCGACTCAACGTGTCCACCTCGCGCATCCCTTCCTCGAAGGCGGACAGGGCCAGGAAGGCGGAACCGTATCGGCGCTGCTCGCCGATGCTCATGCGAGGGATACGCGAACCCCTGCTGTCGAGGCGGTACGTCCCACTGGCGCTTGTGGATCGGCGGGTGTTCATCGAACTGCGCAGGAATCCCCGCAGAAAGTCCGTGTCGAGCTGTTCGCTGGCCGAGACCGGTTCCGGGCCGTCGTATGTGACGAGTCCGGCGCGCGCGAGATCCGCGACGCCGGTGGTGGCGCCGTCCAGCGAGCCCGGTCCGCCGCCCGCCTCGAGTTCGGGCAGGAGTGCGGCCAATCGGCGGAGGTGGCCCTCCAGTTCCTTGCGCAGGGCGACGTACTCGCCGAGGTAGTCGCGGTCTCGGGAGCGGAGATGGCTGCCGGGGGTCAGGTCGACGGTGTCGTCCAGCAGCTCGATCAGGGGCACGTCCGCGACCTGATCGGGGCGTGGCTCCAGGCTGCCGTCGGGGCTGTTGCCGGTCAGGTCGACCATGCGAACGGTGTGATGCGCATCCGCGTTCGCGGCACTCCCGGGACGCTGGAGACACCACAGGTGAACAGGCAGGGCGTGCGAGGTCGCCGTCCCCGGCGGCAGCGCGATCACTTGGCGCACGATGCCCCGGCGAACGAGTTCCGCTCGGATGCGCCGGCCCGCCTTGCGATAGGCGGCCGAGGCCGGCATGACCATGAGGACCCGACCGCCTGGCTCGGTGTGCGCATAGGCATGCTGGAGCCACGCGAGTTCCCCTTCGGCCTTGGACGGAGTACCGAGTTCCCACCGGGCGTCCAGCAACAGCTCGTCCCGTCCCCACTCGGTCACGCCGACCGGTGGGTCACAAACCACCAAATCCGCCTTGAGGCCCGGCCATTCGTCCGCGCGAAGGGAATCACCCGCCAGGATGCGCACGCCCGATCGGCCCAGGAGATCGGCACGAAGCTGCGCGAAACGGGCGCTGTCGGCATCCACCTCCTGACCGCAGCAGCGCATCCCGACCCCGGAGGCGACGGACAGGAGCAGCGCCCCGATTCCGCAGGCGGGGTCGAACACCGTACCGTCGGCCGGCAACTCGGGGGCGAAGTGGCGCACGGCCCGCACGACCCGCTCGGGAGTCACCTGGTCCGATCCCGCACGCCGAGCGGAGTCCATGAACCGGTCGGTCAATCCATTCACGAGGTCGACGGGTGCTTCGGTGCGAACGAGCCCGCGGACATGGCCGGCGACGTCACTCGGGAGTTCCGACTCACCCGCTCCGGCCAGCGCCGCGGCCACCTCTGCCAGGCCCGCAACCATCTGGTCCCCGTACGCGGCTCGCATGGCCTGCCACAGTTCGACCTCGGGTGACACTCCCTGCCCTTTGCGCTGCCGGTCCAGCCACTCCTGGACCTCGGCGAGCGCATAGAGCGGACTGTTCGCGGCGCCTCCCGCCGGCGCGGGGAAGTCGTCGTAGCGCCGACGCCAGTTGGAGACAGCGGCCCGAGTGACCCCGGCCAGCCGCGCGATCTCGGAACCGGTGACAAGAGGTCCGCCCGATGAAGCACCGCTATCCGTCATCACCACGGCGTACACGGACGTCGATCTTGATCACGAATCATGTTCGTTGACGGTATAAACGTGCTGATGTCGATCACTGTGTGTACCGGGTCGACCTCAAGCCGGCGCGTCGTCGGCATGTCGTCGATTCGCTCGCTTGGGGCGATCCGGTCGTATCGTGGGGTCATGGGGGTCATGGGGGTCATGGGGGTCATGGGGGTCCTGGGGTCATCCCATGTAGTCCTCGGCAGTCCTCGTCGCCTGGCCTGCGGATAGTCGCGGAACTGCACCGGCTTGGCGCGTTGCTCACGAAGACCCGGCCCCATGCAGCCCGGTACGTCTTGTTCTCGTTGAAACCGTTCTCGGTAATCGACACCAAGGCGGGTTACGGGGTGGGCCCGGTGCCGCGCAGCAGAGGCGGATACGGCAGGAACTACCCCTGCCTCTACGCCCGGGCCCCCGGTCTCCTGTACTCCATAGCCCTGCAACAGTTCGACGCGGCTTGGATGCACAGCTCACCCGCACCCCCGACGCCCCAACCCTGACGCCACCCGCCAAGCCCCCGTAGCCGTCCAGAATCCAACCCGTCCTGGATCCACCCGTACACGGTTTGGTCGACCACTCCCCCTACGTGAGCGCGTGCATCGGTAGGAAAATACCCGGAACCGCCGCGGGTCGCGGAGATGAGACGTCGGTAGTCGGCCGGTCCACGTTCTCAGTCATGGAGTTCGTGAAGCGCAGAGTCAGGCAAACCGAGACCTCAGCGTCGCCGGGCCGCGGCGAGCATGGGCTCGTCACGTTCGACCGCTACGTATGTGTCGAGCCCGGCTGCCTCCAGTAAGTCGGCGCCCAGCGACACACGGGGTTCGGTTCCACCCAGCAACTCGGCCCAATCGGAATCGGCTCCTCGCACGTAACCCTCGCGGACCTCTTGCCGAATCCGGTGGCGCTCCCGGGTCTCACGTTCACGAAAGCGCCCTCGCTGCTGACGGCGGACCGCTTCGAGGTCGTCCTCGGTCTCGAACAGCAGGCGTTGGAGACCATGTCCCGAGGTGAGGACGCCCGGCGTCTCCTCGGCGATCCGCCTCTGTTCACGGTGTAGTCGCTCGCAGGCGGCGAACAGACCGCGCGACATACCCAGATGCACCCCTGTCCCTGGGACGGGCGCCGAAATGAAGTCCGCGACACCCGCCCGTTCACGCAAACCCCGATGATCGACCGGCAGCCCTTCCCGCAGCTCCCTCCGCACCTCTCGAGTCTCGATGTCGTCCTCCAACAACACCATGTTCCCGCTCGTCTCCCGCCTGGCGGAGCCACTGCCCGAGCTCAACGCAGTCACCCGCACCCCGGCCTGCGGTCCGTAGCGCAGGTGGAGGTACACCAGGAGTTGGTCCAACGCGGCTTCCAACAAAGCGTCGTCGTCTTCGCTTGCACCACCCGGGGTTGGTCCCGGCACAGGCAATGCAGCTCCCCCACCATCCCCGGGTGTCGGAGGCACCTCGATGTCGTCGAGCGTCATGAAAACCTGGTCCGCAATGCTCGTACCGGTCAGCAGCAAACGATGCGGAAGCCCGGCCATCAGGGCGCTGCCGCTCAGGAGTTGCTTCTGTCCGTCCATCAACTGGGGTTTTCCGATCTTGAAGGCGGCCTTCGCCTCGATCAGCCACCACGGTGACGCGTCCCCCGGGCAATGGCCCCACAAGTCGGGCAACCGCCTCTTCGGGTCGTCGAAACCCGCCAGCCCCGCAGGCGGTCGCGACTCGACGTCGACTGTCGAAGGCAGGCCCATCAGTCCGCAGCACAGCCACTGCGCCATGGTCATCCCAAGCCGGTAGCCGAACGCTCCCCGAGCGGAGCGCTCCGCTCCGTGCGTGTGCACGAGGCTCGGTACGAGCCGCCGTCCCGTGCTGTGCGCGGACACGACCTCATCGACGGGTATGTTCTCCAACGTCAGGTAGGCCTGAAGGGGCGAGATCCGAGCCAGGAGTTCTTGGAGCGCCAACTGCGGATGGTGGACGATCCAGGGCGTGACGTCGCGGCCCACCCGGGCGGCCTGCCTGACGATTTCACGCCAAGTGGTCGTGGCCAAATACCAACCGTGAGGCGGCACCGAGCCGGTGGTGGGCCAAGGTGTCCTCGCGGACTGCCACTGCGAGTTGGGGCGTCGTGCGGGCCCGTCACGGACGAGGATCGGGATGTCCAGCCGGTCCTCGTGTCGTACAACGGCGTCGGCCGTGGCAGAGATGTCCATCATAGTGGTTACTGTGCCGGCGATGACCGGCTTCCGAAGTCAACCGAGCCGAGATCATCGGCGGGATAGCGCAATCACAACGTTGCCAGGCTGACCAAGGTATGAACTTGACGTACCCATAACGACGTTCACCGTCCTGTGCAGAGGTTCCCCAGCCGACCGGCAGAACACGGCGACACAAGGTCGAACAGCCCGACTTGTGCATACTCGACCGCGTTCAGCTCATCCGGGGCAGTCATCTGCGAGTTGCATTCACCGGTCGGTTCGTTCGGCCGGTCCGACGACGGAGCCCTACGCCGGGCCCGCCGGCTCAGCGAGGTGGCCGGCACTATGTCGCGTACGCCAACGCCTGGGCAACACTCGGCAGTTCGCCCCCGCGAGGTTCGGCGCCGCCATGGTCGACTCCTTCGACCATACGGCCGTCGGCGGCGGCCTTTCCGGTGGCTGCGTCGAATGGACGGCCTGTGAACTCGCCCGCATGGTCGTCGAAATCGGCAACACACGGACCCCGCGACGTACAGAGTGAGCGACGACAACGGGGACGACCGCTGTCCCGGCCAACTTCTCAGAGAGTGCCTGGACGCCCGGCGTCGCCGGCGTCTACACGCTCGACCCCCGCCGCGCCCGGCAAGTTCCCGGCCGTGTGCTCCGACCTCGCCAAGGCACCGGACGCCGCAGACCCTGCGACGGTCACGGCAGGCCTCGTCGGCCTCTACACCGACACGTGCGCGTCGGCACGACGTCCGGCCACGACCGGGCCGCCGCCCCGATACCCGAAGGGTCACAGCCGCCTGGGAGGCAGCGGAGCGGAGTACCTGAGGACCGGGCCTCCCGGCGGGGCGGAGGCCCGGTGGACGGCAGGCTTCGCGTCGGTCAGCTGCGGGCCGCGATGAAGTCTGCGGCGGGGACGCTGTGTTCGGGTCGGGAGTAGGACAGGTGGGCGGCCGGGTCGACGCCGCCGCCGCAGGCGGGGTCGCCGGTGGCGCAGTCGTCGAGGGTACGGGCCTGGTAGGTGCCGGTGATCGTGGTCGGCTTGTACAACGGCATTCCGCGCTGCGGGCTGCCGTAGAGCACGAGCGCTGTGACTCGGGGTTCGATGTTCGCCGGGATGACGGCGACGATGGGCGCGCCGGTGAGGGAGCCGAGGCTGCTGACGCCGACGGAGTTGGACACGACGTTGGCGCCCTGCGAGTAGCCGACCGCCGCGAAGGTCTGGTTCGGGCAGGCGGCGGCCTGGGCTTTGATGTGCCGGACGAGGTCCCGGTTGCCGACGGACGCGGACCAGGGCTCAAGGCCGGCGGGGTAGTTCACGCGGTAGTACGAGACCGTCTTGGCGCCGGCGAGGCGGGCGTCGAGTGCGGCGACGAGGGCGTCGTAGACGGGGTCGGAGTCGGGCGGTCCGGACACGCCGAACTGCGTGCCCATGGCGTAGGTTACGTCGATGTCGGCGCACGAGTCGACGGCAGCTGCGACCGCGCCGGACGTGACGGTGAGAGTGCCTGCCGCCATCACCGCGGCGGTTGCCACGGCGGCGAATCTGGCGGCGGTACGGGTTCGTGACATGGAGGGCCCTTCGGTGAGGCGCCGAACGAACCGGCGCATGCCGGCGTACCGGAAGCGGGCGGCGATCCAGTGGTCCCTGCACGGGGCGCGCGGGGGCACGGCGAAGCACCGATGCATCGACGGCACCGCAACCACACCACTGAGTCGCTGAATCGAGTCAGCTTGCGCGTTTCTTGTACCACTGGGGGATAAAGGCTGCAAGGAGAACCAATCGGGTGGGCATTGCATGCCGGGGCGACGGCTCGGGTGGGTGGTGGTGGATGCGGGGGCTGACTGCTCGAGTGGAGCGATGCATGGTGGCAGTGCCTGCCAGGAGGCGCTGAATGCCGGCTGCGACCGGCCAGGGCAGTGCTTGCCGGCGACAACCGCGCTTCGCTACACGCGAACCGACCGCATCGTCCGCGCGCCGGCGGCGGGGCGTGCGGAGGGGGCGGGCTGAGGCGGGGGGCGAACTCGCCTACGGAGCAGTGGATGCAGGCCGCGACCGCTCGTGGGCAGTGGTGCATGCCAGCCGCGACCGCTCTTCGCCGCCCGCGAACCGACCCCATCGGCCGCACGCCGCCGACAGGGCGGGCGGGCACGAGTGCCGAACGCGCGGACAGAGCAATGCGTGCTGCCGGCGACAACTGCGCTTCGCTATCCATGAACCGCCCGCATCGGCCGCGCGCCGGCGGCGGGGTGTGCGGAGGTGGGACCGAACTCGCTGGCAGCCGCGCTGAATTACTCGGGCGCGCTCCGGCCGGTGGCTCCGGTCGCTACGGCGGACCGCGGCAGGTCTGCGGCGGACCGCGGCGGGTCCACAACGATCCGCAGCAGATCCGCAGCGGCTCAGCGGCGGGTGCGCAGCGGGTCCGCGGCGTTCCACAGCAGATCCGCGGCGGGTCCGCACCGGGTCCGCGGCGGCTCCACAACGATCCCCAGCAGGTCCACAGCGCATCCACCCAGCCGTCCACCCTCGTCCCCGCGGTCTTCCGCGGTCCGCGGTGGACGCCCGGGCGGCGCGGTGCGCGAACCGACCCCCGTGGAAGAATCGCGCTGAGGATTCCCACTTGCGGTGCGCCGGTGGCGGCTGCGCCGGAGATTTGCGGGAGAAGACATTGCGGGAGGTCGGAGCATGAGCGGCGGCCGGCGGGGACGCGGACGGCCGGCGCGCATCGACCGCGACCGCATCGTGCAGGCAGCCCTGGAGTTGGACGCGGCCGGCGAGCCGTTGAGCATGAAGGCCGTGGCCGACCGTCTGGGGGTGCACTCGCCGAATCTGTACCACCACGTGGGCGACCGCGATTCGCTGGCGGCGCTGGTGGCCGCGGCCCGGATCGAGCGTGTACTCGACGAGTCGTGGATGCCTCCGGCGGACGCGGACTGGCGCACCTGGTTGCGGGCGTTCGCCTACGCCACCCGCGACGCGTCGTTGACCCTGCCGGGGCATGCGGAGTACTTCGCGTTCAGCGGACCGGCCGGGCGGCGGCAGTTGGACCAGATCGAGCGGCTGCACGAGGTCCTGGTGGACGCGGGTTTCGACCCGATCGGCGCGGGGCGGTGCGTGACGCTGATCGGCGAGTTGGTGCACATCAACGTTCGCTCGGTCTTCATACTGCGTGTCCACGGGCAGGAGCCGCATCGGGCGACGATCGGCGAAATCCTGCGCGACGAGCCGGACGCGCTGCCGCTCATGCGCGCCGCGGGCCATGCCGACTACGACCCTGACGCGCAGTTCGCCTTCGACCTGGACGCGGTGCTCGCCGGCCTGACGCCCTCGCCTGCAGACCGCGACCAGGGCTGAACCGAGCGGCCACGGCCCAGGGCCGCAGCGAGGGCCAGAGCGGGCGACCCCACCGAGCAGCCCGACCGAGAGGCCCGCCCCGGCGACCCATCCAACAATCCCACCGAGCGGCCCGAGCGAGCAGCCAGACCCGGCAACCGGACCGAACGGCCCACCGGGCAACCCGACCCTGCGGCCCCACCAAGCGAGCCGCCCAGCGGCCCCGCCGGACGACCCCGCCGAACGGCCCGAACAAGCAGCCGAACCCGGTAACCGGAACAGACGGCCCACCGGGCAACCCGACTTGGCGGACCCACAGGTGACCCGAGCAAGCAGCCCAACCAGACAGCCCAAGCCAGTGGCCCCACCGCACAACCCGAACCAGCGACCCCACCTGAGCGATCCCGCCAAGCAGCCCACCGAGCGCTCCGACCCAGCAACGCGACCCGGCAGTCCCACCGAACAGCCCGACCGCCCGGCCCGGCCCGGTGACCCCACCGAACGACCCCGCCGAGCGGCCCAGGCATGTAGCCGGATCCGGGTGGCCGACCGAGCAGCTCCACCAAGCGGCCCGAGCAAGCGACCCCGCCGAGCGGCCAAACAGGGCGAACCCATCGAGCCGTCCCACCAAGCAGCCCAACGGGACAACCTCATCGAGCCGCCCCACCGAGCGACCCCACCAAGCCACCCCCCACCCCCACCCGGGCCCGCACCCGCACCCGCGGCTGGGCCTGCGCCTGCGCCCGGGCACGCGGGCTAAGCCTTCCCTTGCACATTCGACGGTTCTACACTCGGCGCCTTCCGAACGCTGACTCGTTTCAGCGTCATTTCCGCAGCCGCATACCGTTCGATCGAGGAGTGGTCATGGCCACCGTTGCCGACGTTGCCGACCCGTCGCTCTACCGACCCCCCTGCCCGAGTCCGCCCAGCGGATCGAACTGCGCACGGCCGGTGGGCCGCTCGCCGCCCTGGAGATCATGCCGCCGGAAGGCGTCGAGACGCGGGGCACCGCGGTACTGGTGCCCGGGTTCAGCGGTTCGAAGGAAGACTTCCTGCCGATGCTGGAGCCGTTGGCAGCCGAGGGGTATCGCGTCGTGTCGTACGACCAGCGCGGCCAGTTCCAGTCGCCCGGACCGACCCGGTGGCGGGAGTACGACGTGGCCACCTTCGCAGCCGAACTGGCCGAGGTCATCGCGGCCGTCGATCCCGTGCCGGTGCACCTGCTGGGACACAGCTTCGGCGGGATCGTGGCACAGCGCGCCGTGGCGGACGCGCCGTCGAGCGTGCGGAGCCTGACGTTGCTCGGCACGGGTCCGGGCAACACCGATTTCGCGGGCGCGAGGATGGTCGGGCCGCTCGTGTGGATCCTGCGGATCGGCGGGACGTCGCTGCTGTGGAAGCTCATGCGCGGCCAACTGAGGAAGGCCGGACTCGCGCACGGCTCGCAGGTGTGGCTGAAGCACCGGCTCGTCCACACCCACAAGGCAAACCTGATCGGGATCATCCGCGCGATGCTGGGAGAGCCGTCGCGAGTGGCGGCGTTGGCGCAAACGGATGTGCGCTTCCTGGTGATGTGCGGCGAGAACGACCAGCCGTGGACGCCCGCGACGCAAGCGAAGATGGCGCGGAACCTGAACGCGCGGTACGTCGTGATCGCGGACGCAGGGCACACGCCGAACGAGGAACGGCCGGAGGAAACCGCGAGCGCGCTGGCGGACTTCTGGGTTTCGGTGGACGTGGAGAGCTGAGGGGCCCCACCCGGCCGCCCTCCCGCCCGGCCGCCCTCCCGCCCGCCCGGCCGTCCGGCCGTCCGGCCCACCGGCCCACGAGGTCGACCCCGCCGACCCTGCCTGCGGACGCCCGCCCGGCGCCCCCGCCCCCCGCCCCCACCCGGCGCTTTCGCCCGGCACCCGCCGAACCCTCGCCCGCGCGACGATCCTCGGCAGCCCTGCGTGGACGCCGACGGACAAGCAACGCCGGCCCCCATCCGCGCGGCGATCTCCCGAGACTCAAGCCTCCAAGCCACCTCGTATCGCAGCCGACAGCACGCCCTGCAGACCCAGCCCACAAAGAGGGCCTGCAGGGCGCTCCGGGCACGGCCGCGATCGGCTTCGGCATATCCGCCGATCGCCACGCGGCCACTTCGGCACCACCCTGGGAATCACAGCCCGCCCACCCCGGCGCGCCCCCGGGGAATCGCCACCACCAACCTCGGCAGACCTCCCCGTACGGAGGTGGGGTGGCGGCCCTCTCGGCGTGTGCGGAGGTTAGTGGGCCGACTCCCTGACGTGTCCCGAAGCGGGCACGCGGAGCTGCGACAGATCCGCCGAGGTCGATCCCCCGGGGGCGCGCCAAGGGTTGGCGGGCTTGGGGGGCCGACTCCCTGACGTGTCCCGAAGCGGGCACGCGGCAATGCGACAGATCCGCCGAGGTTGACGCGCGGCGATCCCCCCGGGGGCGCGCAGTAGCGGGTGTGGAGCGGTCGCGGCGCGTCGAGCGGTCGCGGTACGTCGAGCAGTCGAGGTGTATGGAGCGGTCGGTGGGCGCCGCTTCCTCGGGGCGTGCGGAGGTCGGTGCACTGACTCACCCCCCGGAACCGCCGAGAAGTCCCCTCCCCAAGGGGCTGGACATTTATTTAATCTCGAATAAACAATTGGGCTCCGCACCGGGAGACGTCACGGCCGCATACGCGCAGTCGGGGGTGTCACGCCTGCGGGTTCGTCTGTGTGGTGACCGTTCCGAGCCGCGAAGGATGCCCGATGCGTACGACCTTCCGCGCCCCTGCGCCTGATCCGTCCCACGGTCGGCACGGCCGGCGATCGCGTCATCCGGCCCGGCCACAGGCAACGGCCAGCCGCAACCAACCTGCTCGGTCCGGGCGTTGCCGATGAGCGGCGCGGTGGACGATGCCACCAGGAACGAAGCCCACCATGCCACCCGAGACGAAGGCACCAGGCACGACGACGCCCGCAACGAAACCGCCGAAGCCGTCGCCCCTCGGGCCGAACACCGCGGCCTCGCCGCGGACTTGGCCACCGAACTCGTCGATGCCGAGGCGGCGCGTGCCCGGGCGGCCGAGGTCGGACGTGAGGTGCTGTTCGCCGACGATCTGCTGCCCGGAGTGGGCAGCGAGCAGCTGACCCTTCGTCAGGGCCTAGCCGCAGGCGGGTCGGCGACGTTCCTGACGCTGATGGCGCTGTCCGCGTTCGACGAGTTGGAGACCGCGACACTGGGCGTGCTCGCCCCGGACATCCGTGACTCGTTCGGGATGAGCGACGGTGCGATCGTGTTCCTGTCGGCGGCATCGGGCGCGTTCCTGGTCCTCGGTGCGCTGCCGATGGGCTGGTTGGCGGACCGGTACCGGCGCGGCAGGGTCGCCGGGTGGGCCGGACTGGCCTTCGCCGCCTTCGTGTTCGCGTGCGGTATGGCTGCGAACGTCTTCCTGATGTTCCTCGCCCGGCTGGGCGTCGGGGTGGCCAAGGCGAGCACGCTGCCGGTGCACGGCTCGCTGAACGCGGACACCTACCCCATCGGGGTAAGGGGCCGCATCGCCGCGGCGACCGGTATGGCGGGCCGCCTCGCGGGGGTGCTGAGCCCGCTGGTGGTCGGCGCGATCGCCGCCGTGGCGGGCGGCGACGACGGCTGGCGCTGGGCGTTCTTCATCCTGTGCGTGCCCACCGCGCTCGTGGCGCTGTACGCCTTCCGGCTGCCCGAACCCCCGCGCGGACAGCACGAGATGAAGGCGGTGCTCGGCGAGGTCATCACCCACGACAAGCCGATGCCGATCTCGATCGAGGCGGCGTTCGCCCGGCTGATGCGCATCCGCACCACCAGGACGGTCGTCCTGGCGTTCGCGGCCATGGGCTTCGGGCTGTTCACCGGACCGGTGCTGACCAACCTGTGGATGGAGGACCACTTCGGGCTCGGCACCTTCGAGCGCGGGGTGTACGGCACTCTCGGCGGCCTGGGCGTGTTGGCCGTGTTGCCGTTCGTCGGCCCGCGCTACGACCGGCTCTACCGCACCGACCCGGCGCGCGCCTTGAAGCTGGTCGGCTATCTGATCCTGCCGGTGGCGGTGCTGACGCCGGTGCAGTGGTTCATGCCGACCGCCCCCGCGTTCGTCATCGCGCAGATGTTGCCGCTCGTCCTCCTGTCTGCGGCGTTCGCGATGATCGGCCCGGTCATGCAGTCCGTATCCCCGTACCGGTTGCGTGGATTGGGCACCGCGCTCGCGGCGATCTACATCTTCTTCATCGGCGCGACCGGCGGCTCGCTGCTGTCCGCGCTCATCCTGGACTCGTACGACGCGCGCGCGGCGGCACTGGTCATCGGCGTGCCGGCGACGCTGGTGGGCAGCCTGATGCTGATCCGCAGCTCCTCGTTCATCAAGCACGACCTGGCCCTGGTCGTCCACGAGCTGCGGGAGGAACTCGCGGAGCGGGACCGCCAGGCCCGGGACCCGGAGCGGGTCCCGGTGCTCCAGGTCAACGACGTCGACTTCGAGTACGGCAACGTGCAGGTGCTGTTCGGTGTCGGGTTCGAAGTCCGGCGCGGCGAAGTCCTCGCCCTCCTGGGCACGAACGGCGCCGGCAAGTCCACGATCCTGAAGGCGATCTGCGGCCTCGGGACCCCTTCTCGCGGCGTGGTCCGGCTCAACGGCAAGACCGTCACATACGTCTCGCCCGAGCAGCGCGGCCGGTACGGGATCCGCCTGCTGCCCGGCGGCAAGGGCACCTTCCCCGGCATGACCGTGGCGGAGAACCTGGAGATGGCCGCCTTCGGGCTGCGTGACCGGGACCGGGCGCACCGCGATGCCCGACTCGCCTACGTGCTGGACGTGTTCCCCGACCTGAACGCCCGCCTCGCCCAGCGGGCGGGCAGCATGTCCGGCGGCCAGCAGCAGCAACTCGCCCTCGCCATGGTGCTGATGCACGATCCCGAGGTGCTGCTCATCGACGAACTCTCGCTCGGGCTCGCGCCCGTCGTGGTCCGGGACCTCCTCGCGGTGATCGAGCGCCTCAAGGCGGACGGCATGACGATGATCGTCGTCGAGCAGTCCCTGAACGTGGCGCTGGCGATCGCCGACCGCGCGGTCTTCCTGGAGAAGGGGCAGGTCCGGTTCACCGGTGACGCCCGCGAACTCGCCGAACGCGACGACCTCGCCCGCGCGGTGTTCCTCGGCAAGGACGGTGGCTGACCGTGATCGAACTCACCCGGCAACTCGCCTTCGACGGCGTCGTCAACGGCTTGGTCATCGGCCTGCTCGCGATGGGCATCGTCCTGGTCCACCGCTCCACCCGCATCGTCAACTTCGCCGTGGCCAACATGGGTCTGGTCGGCTCGGCGCTGTTCGCCCTGCTGAACCTGCGCTACGGCGTCCCGTTCTGGATCGCGCTGGCCGTCTCCCTCGTCGTCGGGACCGGATTCGGTGCGGTCGTCGATCTCGTGGTGGTACGACGCCTGTTCGCCGCGCCGCGGGTGATTCTCCTGGTCGCCACGATCGGCGTCGCCCAGCTGGCGCTGGTGATCGTCATGGCCTATCCGGAGGTCGACGCGGCGAATACGTATCCGGTGTGGTCCACGTCGAAGTGGAGTCCGGCCGGCGTGGAGGTCACCGCGACCCAACTCGCCGTGCTCGTCGTGGTCCCGCTCGTCGCGCTCGCGCTCGGCTGGTTCCTGG
Source organism: Embleya sp. NPDC050493 (assembly GCF_044458105.1). Taxonomy (NCBI): domain Bacteria; kingdom Bacillati; phylum Actinomycetota; class Actinomycetes; order Kitasatosporales; family Streptomycetaceae; genus Embleya; species Embleya sp. NPDC050493. The sequence goes on along the minus strand of NZ_JBITHP010000001.1, from coordinate 169,578 downwards.
CCCGTACCGTGCTCGGCAAGACGGTCAAGGCCTCGGCGGACAACCCGGATCTGGCCAGGCTCAACGGCATCAGCCCCAAGGCCGTCTCCACCGCGGTGTGGGCGATCGCCGGGCTGGTCGCGACGATCTGCCTGATCCTGATCTCCGGCCGTACCGGTTCGGTCGGTTCCCCCGCGGTACTGGGCATGACCACTTTGACGAGGGCGCTGGCGGCCGCGGTGACCGCCCGTATGGTCTCCTTCCGGGTCGCCCTGGTCGCCGGGGTGTTCCTCGGGTTCCTGGAATCCGTCGTCCAGTTCAATTGGATCGACCGACCGGGCCTGACCGACGTGGTCGTCTTCGCGCTCGTGCTCGTCGCGGTGTTCGTCGTGGGGCGCGGCCCGGACACCGAGACGTCGACGTTCTCCTTCGCGCCCAAGGTCCGGCCTGTCCCGGTACGCCTACAGGAGCTGTGGTGGGTGCGCAATCTCGAGCGATTCGGCCTGGTGTTCCTCGGGTTGATCGCGGTCGTCCTGCCGCTGCTCGTCACGCAGCCGTCCAAGCAGCTGCTCTACACGACCATCCTGGCGTATGCGATCTGCGCCGCCTCGGTCACCGTGCTCACCGGCTGGGCCGGGCAACTCTCGCTCGGGCAGATGGCGTTCGCCGGGATCGGCGCGCTTACCGCGGCCTCGCTCTCGCGCGGACTGCGGCTGGACATCGGCGGCGGCAACGTCCTCGTGGTCCAGCGCCTGACGTTCCCCACCGCCGTGTGCGTCGCGGCGCTGCTGACCGCGGCCCTCGCCGCCGTGATCGGCGCCGGCGCACTGCGCGTGCGGGGACTGCTTCTGGCGGTCAGCACCCTCGCGTTCGCGGTGGCCTGCGAGCAGTGGGTCTACACCCAGGACGTCTTCCACGACAGCCCGACGCAGACCGCCGCGTCCTTCCCGCGCACCGACGTCTTCGGGATCGACGTCACCGCGCAACGCTCCTACTACTACGTGGTGTTGGTCGTGCTCATGGCCGTGCTCGCGGTGACCGGCAGGCTGCGCCGTACGGGCGTGGGCCGGACCACGATCGGGGTACGCGACAACCCGGCGTCCGCGTCCGCGTACACCGTCCCCGCGGCGCGCGTGAAACTACGGGCGTTCGCCCTGGCGGGAGGCGTCGCCGGAGTCGGCGGGGCACTCCTCGCGGGCGCGCTTCAGACGGTGCCCTACGGCGACGCCTACTTCCGCAGCGCGGACTCCCTGATGCTGGTATCCGTCGTCGTCATCGGCGGACTGGGCACCACCTCGGGCCCGGTATGGGGATCGTTGTGGGTGATCGGCCTGCCCGCGGTGTTCCCCGACAACTCCATCGTGCCGCTGCTCGCCTCCAGCCTCGGCCTGTTGATGCTGCTGCTGTACTTCCCCGGCGGTCTGGTCCGGATCGGCTACGCGCTGCGCGATGCCGTGCTCTCCCGGGCGGAACGACGGCTGGGCCCGGCACCGGCGAGGACCGTCGGTGCCGTCCCCGGGTCGCTCGCCCCCACCTCGCGCGCACCGCTGCCGGACGGGAAGCCGGTGCTGGCGACCTCGAACATCCGGGTCCGGTTCGGCGGCGTCGGCGCCGTCGACGGCGTGGCGATCGAGGTCATGCCGAACGAGATCGTCGGCCTGATCGGCACCAACGGCGCCGGCAAGTCCACGCTGATGAACGCCATCGGCGGGTTCGTCCCCGCCACCGGCACCATCGAACTCCTCGGCCGGGACGTGTCCGCACTGGCCCCCGCGCGCCGCGCGTCCGTGGGCTTGGGCCGCACCTTCCAGGCCGCGACGCTCTTTCCCGAACTCACGGTCACCGAGACCGTGCAGATCGCCCTGGAGGCGCGCGGGCGGACCGGACTGCTGTCGTCCGCGTTGTGGTTGCCGAAGTCGATCAGGGGCGAACGCGCCAAGAAGTCCGAAGCGGGTGACCTGATCGACTTCCTCGGATTGGGCCGCTACGCCAACGCCTTCATCGGCGACCTGTCCACCGGCACCCGGCGCATCGTCGAACTTGCCGGTCTACTCGCGCTCGACGCCCGCGTCCTGTGCCTGGACGAGCCGACCGCCGGGGTCGCACAGCGCGAGACGGAGGCATTCGGCCCGCTCATTCGGGAGATCCGCCGTGAACTCGGCGCGTCCATGCTGATCATCGAGCACGACATGCCGCTGATCATGGGCATCAGCGACCGCGTGTACTGCCTGGAGACCGGCCGCGTCATCGCCGCCGGCCCGCCGTCCGCCGTTCGCAACGATCCCAAGGTCGTGGCGAGTTACCTCGGCACCGACGAACGCGCCATCGAACGCAGCGACCCCGTGCCCACCTGAGCCGGTCCGGTCGCCTGTCACACCCGCTCGGTTGTGCTCCGCCGGTGCCGCGGCCCTCTCGTGCTCCGCCCTGTTGTGCCCGGCCCTCTCGTGCTCCGCCCTCGTGTGCTCCGTCCTCCAGTTGCGCCCCGCCCTCCGAAAGGACTCCACCGGCATGACCACCACCAGACGTATCCGTGCGACCGCCCGGCGTACCACCTCGATACTGGCCGCGCTGTGCGTGGCGGCAGCCGCGGCGAGTTGCACCGTCGAGGACGACAAGTCGCCCGCCACCGGCTCCGGTTCGAACGCTCCGGCCGTCCCGGCGGCGGCGCCGGGGGTCAGCGCGGACAGCATCAGGATCGGCGTCGTCTACCCCGACTTCGCCGCGCTCAAGCCGTTCGTCAACCTCGACGCGGGCGACTTCGAGGTCGCCTACAAGGCGCTGATCGCCAAGATCAACGCCGCGGGCGGGATCAACGGCCGCAAGATCGTCCCGGTGTTCGCGAAGATCAACCTGCTGGCTCCCGCCTCCGCGCAGGAGACCTGCGTGAAACTCACCGAGGACGAGAAGGTGTTCGCGGTCCTGGGCATGCTGCCCATCGCCGACCAGACCTCGTGCTACGTCCAGGCCCACAAGACCGCGCTGATCGGTGGGGCCATGCCGGCCGCGCTGTACGCGCAGGCCCGGGCTCCCTGGTTCACCGACATCGACGGCGACGCCTCCGCCAAGGCCGTCGAAGCACTCGCCGCCCACGGCGACCTGACCGGCAGGAAGATCGCCGTCGTCGCCGACGCCCAGGGCCAGACGGACGCCGAGAACGTCCTCCTGCCCGCGCTCAAGCGCCACGGCGTCACGCCCGTCGCCACCGGCTACCTCGCGTCGACCGCCGGCGACCCGGCCGCGACCCTGCAGCAGGGCACCGTCCTGCTGCAGAAGGCCCGGACCGCGGGCGCCGACACGATCCTGCTGACCGGCGGCGCGGCCTCGCAGATCCCGGCGATCCTGGAGAAGTCGGACTGGCGCCCGCGCCTGCTGTTCAGCCTCAACCCCTCGGGCTACACCCAGGACAAGGGCCGGCACGACTTCGGCACACTCACCGGCTCGGTGGTGGTCAACCCCGTTCTGGACTGGACGGAACCGCGGATCGTGGACTGCGTGCGCACCGTCGAGCAGGCCGACCCCTCGCTCACCGGCAAGCTCGTCGATCCCACCACCGTCGCCCCCGGCCTGCCGACCCTGGGTGGGTCCGTGCAGACGGCCTGCATCAACCTCTCCCTGTTCGAGTCGATCGCCGGGAAGGCCGGCAAGGACCTGAACTACAACAGCTTCCAGCAGGCCGGGTTCGGCCTCGGGAAGTACCGCCTGCCCAACTACCGGGACGACGCGACGTACGCGCAGCAGACGCCGAGCGGCGCGCTCCCCTTCCGGATCCAGGCGTACGAGCCGGGCACCAACCGCTTCATCGCGGTGCCCTCCTGATTGCCCGACCCACTGCTCCCCCGATCGTTCGGCTGATTGTTCCGCAGCGGCCGGACGGGGCACCGACACGCAAGCCATGGAGTCGCACATGAACCACCTCATCCCGCCGGACCCGGCCGACGCCCACGACCTGACCGCCCTGCTGGGCCGGCTCACGCTCGAGGACAAGGTGCGCCTGGTCGCCGGCCACGACATGTGGTCGCTGGTCGAACTGCCGCAGATCGGCCTGCGCGCGCTGCGCATGTCCGACGGCCCGGCAGGGGTACGCGGCGTCGGCATGGGCGAGCACGGGACCTCGCTGCTGTTCCCCTCCCCCACCGCGACCGCGGCCACCTGGGATCCGGAGACGGCCGGCCGGGTGGGCCGGCTGATGGGCACCCAGGCGCTGGACCGGGACGTCCACGTCCTCCTGGCACCGACCGTGAACATGCACCGCACCCCGCTGGGCGGGCGGCACTTCGAGTGCTACTCCGAGGACCCGCTGCTCACGTCGCGGATGGCCGTCGCGTTCATCGAGGGCATCCAGTCGACCGGAGTCGCCGCGACGATCAAGCACTTCGTCGCGAACGACTCCGAGGACGAACGCATGTCCTACGACAGCCGCGTGGCCGAGCGCGCGCTGCGCGAGGTCTACCTCGCGCCGTTCGAGGCGGCGGTACGCGAGGCCCGGGTGTGGCTCGTGATGTCGGCGTACAACTCGGTCAACGGCGCGTCGATGACCGAGAATTCCCGGTTGCAGAACGACGTCCTCAAGGACGAGTGGGGCTTCGACGGTGTCGTGGTCTCCGACTGGACGGCGGTCCGCTCCACCGAGCCCGCCGTCGCCGGAGGCACCGACGTCGCCATGCCGGGCCCCACCACGCAGTGGCTCGAACCGCTCGTCGAGGCGGTCCGGGAGGGCCGGGTCGACGAGGCCGTCCTGGACGACAAGGTGTTGCGCATCCTGCGGCTCGCGGCCCGCGTGGGAGTGCTCGACGAGGAGGTCGCGCGGAGCCACACGAGCACGCCGGCCGACGCCAGGGCGCAGCTGCGCGCGGTCGCGGCCCGCGCCATGGTGCTGTTGGAGAACCGTGCCGGGGAACTCCCGCTGGACGCCTCGGCGCTGAGCCGGGTCGCGCTGATCGGCCCGAACGCGGTACGCCTGTCCACCCAGGGCGGCGGCTCGGCGCACGTCAACCCCGAGCACGTCGTCGGGATCCCCGAGGGACTGCGGGCCGCCCTCGGACCCGATGTCGAACTGACGGTACGGTCCGGCGTGTTCACCCACCGGTACCTCCCGGCGCTGCCCCGCGACGCCGTCGTCGACCCGGCCACCGGCGAGCCGGGCGTCGGTCTGGAGTACCGGGCGGCCGACGGCACCGTGCTGGAGACCGCCGTGCGCCTGGACCCGGCCGTGGTCTTCTGGCCGGGCACCTTGGCCGAGGGCACCACCGCGGTGGCGATGCGCACCGCACTCACCCCGGTGGTGACCGGCACCCACCTGATCGACGTCGTCGGCGCCGGCGCGTTCACGCTCACGATCGACGGTGTGGTCCACGAGATCCATTCGACCGCCGAGAGCACCGACATGGGCGCGATGTTGCTGCGGCCGCCGGTGCGACGCCTGGAAATCGACGCGCGGGCCGGCGTGCCCGTCGACATCCAACTGGTCTTCCACAGCGTGGTCGAGACGCTGTTCGGCAAGATCGGCATGGGCTGGGGCGCGCCGCGGCTGTCCGACGACGAGGAGCTCATCGAGGCGATCGCCGACGCCGCCGCGGCCGATGTCGCCATCGTGGTCGTGGGCACCACCGACGACATCGAATCCGAATCCTTCGATCGCAAGAACCTGGCGCTGCCCGGCCGTACGGACGAACTGGTGGCCCGGATCGCCGAGGCGAACCCGAGGACCATCGTCGTCGTCAACGCGGGTGCACCGGTTCTCATGCCGTGGCGCGACCGGGTGGCCGCGGTGCTGTGGGCATGGCTGCCCGGCCAGGAGGGCGGCGCGGCCCTTGCCGACGTCCTCACCGGCGGGGTCGAACCCGGCGGCCGGCTGCCCTCGACGTTCCCGGCCGAGGAGGAGCACGTCCCGCTGCTGTCGACGAAGGTGGTCGACGGCGGCATCGACTACAGCGAGGGTCACACCATCGGCTACCGCCTGTGGGCGCGGCGCGGCACCAAGCCGGCCTACCCCTTCGGCTACGGACTCGGGTACACCGACTGGCGCTACGACGACGTCGCCGTCGAAGGCGACGCCGACGGGGGCCTGACCATCGAGGTCACGCTCACCAACACCGGCATGCGCGCCGGCCGCGAAGTGGTGCAGGTGTACCTGGAACCCGCGGACGGCACGCTGTTCGGTGCCCCCGAACCGCTCCGGCTGATCGGCTTCACCGCCGTGGACCTCCCCGCCGGCGCCACCGAGGTCGTCCGCGTCGACGTCCCACCGCAGACCCTCGGGCGCTGGGACACCGAGGCGAACGCCTGGACCACGGTGCCCGGCACCTACCGCCTGGCCATCGGCAGGCACGCCGCGGACCCGCACCTCATGACCACGATCGCCCTCTGACGCTCCGGGGTGGATGCGGTCGGGGGCCGCCGTCGGGGCGGGCGTCGGGGCGGGCGTCGCGGCACGGGACCTGGGGGCCGTGCCGCGACGGGCGGGTCGTATGCCCGAACGAGTCCGGCAATGGCAATTTCGGCATGCCGTAAATCGTCGAATCATTCCGCGCGGATCATCATGCGGGAAAAGCCCGCAATAACACCCGGAATCAACCGACGAACCCACCGACGAACCCCGGAAGGATTGACCGCCGATTTACTTTCCGCACCTCTGGACATGCCAGTGACTCGGCAGTAGCTTACCGGCCGGTACCACAAAGTTATTTCATTGCAGGACCTTCGGGAGGAATTGTGCTCGCCACGATCCTGAAAAGATCCCCCGTACTACTCGGTACTGCCGCTCTCTTCGCCGCAACAGTCCTGACCGGGCCGGCCACTGCGCAGGGTGCGCCGTCCTACACGAAGTACACCGCGCTCGGCGACTCGTACGCCGCGGGCGCCGGCATACCGGATCTGTCCGGCGGCGCGTGCCTGCGTTCGAACCACAACTTCGGGACCGTCGTCGCGGCCTCGCTCGGCGTGACCGACTACAGCGACGTGACCTGCGCGGGCGCGAAAGTCCTCGACCTGACGGCACCTCAGGTATCCCCGGTGCCACAGTTGCACGCCGTCGACAGCGACACCGACCTGGTGACCCTCGGCATCGGCGGCAACGACCTCAGCGCCTCCCCACTCGGGGTCGTCGAAGTCATCCTCAAATGCATCCTGGTGTCGGGGTCCGACCCGCTCGGCGCTCCGTGCCACAACCAATACGCCGACCGGCACTTCGACTTCGATACCTTGTCGTGGGCGTACGAGAACGACGTCCTCGAAGCCGCCATCACGGCAACCGCGCCGCAACTCGCCTCGGCCCTCCAGGCGATCCACACCAAGGCCCCGGGAGCGAAGATCGTCCTCGTCGGCTATCCGTCGGTCGTTCCGGACAACGAGTGGACGTGCTTCGCACGCCAGCCGCTGGCGATCGGCGACGTCGCGTACCTGCGCGGCATCCTCACCCGCTTGAACGGCATGCTCGCCTCCACGGCAGCCGCGAACGGTACGACGTACGTCGACACGGCCACTCCGACCAAGGGCCACGACGTGTGCTCCGACCAACCGTGGATCGAAGGCCTGATACCGGGTTCACCCACCGTCCCCTTCCACCCGAACGCGGCCGGCGAAAACGCCATGGCCAAGGCGGTACTCGCCGCACTGAGCCACTAGCCGACCCGAATACCGCGGCGCTCGAAGCGGCGTCATGAAAGCGGTTCGAATCCCGTCGCATCCCGTCGCAACGCCGATGCGGAATCAGGTTTCTCGGCCGAGGATATCCGGCTGGGGAACCTGCCGCGCACCGATCCCGGTTTTCGGATTTCGGTTTCTGATTTCGCGTGTCGCGTTTCGATGTGTCGCGTGTCGCGTTTCGGGGGTCGGGGTCGGGGTTCGGGGTTCGGGGCGCCCGTTCGGAAACGGACACCCGAATGTGTTGCATAGCGCCCGCGAGTTCCGTCGGGATCCTTCGCCCCTCCGCTCGCCATCGCCTCGTCGCCGGAAACTCGGATCCCACCACCCGAAGGCCTTGTATACATGTACTGATGCATGCAAAACTGACGCCATGTCAGATGACCGAGCCGTGCACCGGATCGAAGCGTTCGTCGGCCAAGTGGCCGACATGGCGCGGCTACCCGGCTACCGCAACCGGCTGCTGGCGGTCGCCGGCGTCGAGTTGCATCAGTCCGGGTTGTCGATCCTGTCCGTCCTCGAACGCGAAGGCCCCCTCGGCATCAGCGAACTGGGGGTGCGCCTCGGCGTCGACCAATCCACGGCCAGCCGCCAGGTCCGGCCGCTCGAGGCCGCCGGGCTGGTCGCGCGCGATCCGGATCCCGCCGACCGCAGGGCCAGCCTGCTCCGCGTCACCGAGGCAGGATTGCGCCTGCGCGCCCGGGTGCGCGACACATGGCTCGCCGACATCGCCTGGGCGGTCCGCGACTGGGACCCCGCCGAACGCGAGCAACTGGGCGAGCTCCTGGAGCGGTTCGCCGCACGCTGGCGCGAAGCCGCCGCCGGGGCCGGCCTCGATGCCGCACCCCGCATCGACCGCACACCGACCGACGAACAGGTGACCTCGTGACCGACCGATTCGACCTCACCGGCCGCGTGGCCATCGTGACCGGCGGCAGCCGCGGCATCGGCCGCGCCATCGCCCATGCCTACGCCCGCGCCGGTGCCGCGGTCGTGATCGCGAGCCGCAAGGCCGACGCCTGCAAGGCCGTGGCCGAGGAGATCGAGGCGGCCGGCGGGCAAGCCCTGGCCGTCGCCACCCACCTCGGCGAACTCGACCAGCTCCAGGCCCTCGTCGATGCCACCGTGGCGCGCTTCGGGCGTCTCGACATCGTCGTCAACAACGCAGCCAACGAACTCGCCCAGCCCATCGGGCACATCACCCCCGAAGCCTGGGACAAGTCGTTCGCGGTCAACCTGCGCGGCCCGGTCTTCCTGGTCCAGTACGCGCTCCCGTACCTGATCGCCAGTGGCCGCGCATCGGTCGTCAACGTGGTGAGCGCCGCCGTGTTCACGCGCGCGGAAGGCAAGGGCCTGTACGCGGCGGGCAAGTCCGCGCTGGTGGCCTTCACTCGCACGATGGCCGGCGAACTCGCCGTCCACAACATCCGCGTCAACGCGCTGGCACCCGGCACCGTCAAGACCGACATGGTCCTCAAGACGACACCCGACATGCAGGAACGCATGACCAAGGCGGCCCCGCTCAAGCGCATGGCCGACCCCGAGGAGATGACCGGGCCGGCCCTGCTGCTCGCGTCCGACGCGGGCAGCTTCATGACCGGGCAGATCGTCAGCGTCGACGGCGGCCTCACGGTCCACTGAGCCACCGCGTCCCTCGGCACAACCACACACCGACCCACCGGCAGGTCCGCCGACACAGGAAGGGACCGACATGAACTTCGAGAACCGCGTCGCCGTGGTCACCGGCGCCGGAGGCGGGCTCGGCCGCGGCTATGCCCTCGAACTCGCCCGACTCGGCGCCCACGTCCTGGTCAACGACCTCGGCGGCGGCAGCCACGGCGAACCGCCCGCCGACGGCCCGACCGGGGCGGACGGCCTCGGCGCGGACGGCCTCGGCGCGGCCGAGCGGGTGGCTGCCGAGATCCGCGCGGCGGGCGGCATCGCGCACGCCGACACACGCGACATCACCACCGACGCGGCAGGTGTCATCGGCGCCGCGGTGGAGACCTGGGGCCGCGTGGACATCCTCGTCAACAACGCGGGCATCGCGGGCGGCGGGGAGATCAACGCCATCCCTGCCGCCGAGTTCCACCGCATGGTCGACGTGCACTACTGGGGCACCGTCGAGATGATCCGCGCCGCATGGCCGATCATGCGGGCCCGGGGATACGGACGCATCGTCAACTCGTCGTCGACATCGGTCCTGGGCATCCCCCACACCAGCCACTACATCTCGGCCAAGGCCGGCGTCCTCGGTCTGACCCGAGCCCTCGCACAGGACGGCGTGGCCCACGGAATCAAGGTCAACGCGATCATGCCGACCGCGTACACCCGGCTGACCGCCGAGATCCCCGACGACGGACTGCGAACCCTCCTCGAACACTTCTTCAAAGCCGAATACGTCGCGCCGTTCGTCGCCGTGCTCGCGGACGAGAACGCCCCGTGCACCGGCGAGACGTTCACCGTGGGCGCGGGGCGCGCCGCGCGAGTCTTCCTGGGCGTGGCCCCCGGCTACCTCTCCCCCGATCCCGGCAAGGCGACACCCGGCGAATACCTCACCAACTTCGACCGCATCCTCGCGACCGACGACCACCTGGTGGCAACCAGCGCCATGGACGAAGTGGCCCTCTCCGCCAAAATGCTCGGCATCGACGCAGGCACCCCGACCATCGGCACGTAGAACCGGGCTCCCACACTCCCGGTCCTGCTCAAGGGCGGGACGGTCTGCCGCTTCCACGGCGGCAGCGCGCCTCAGGTGCGCGCCGCCGGCGGAACGGTAGGCGGACGACCGGCACCGCCACTGCCGGATGCTCCTGGTTCCCCTCGCCGAGCAATCCCGCCGCGATCAGGTCCGAGATCGGATCCATGTGCCCTACGGCGGCGGCGCGGACGGCGCCGGGTACTCCGGTTGGTACCCGGTCTCCGACAACTTCCTGTACGCGTCTCGCACCACTTCGGACATCAACACCCGCCGTGCCGCAAGGAACTCCGAGTATTCCATTGCCTCCCAGCGCTCCGGAAGCGCATGCCAATAGCGCTGATTCGCCTGGCGCTCCTCCGAGAACCGCTTCGCGGCCACGAATGCCGGCCAGTAGACCGACGGAGCGTTGTCGGAGATGGCCCCATTGTCACTCCACTCGACGAGCGCCATGTTGGCGATCTGGTTCGTCTGCTTGGTGTCGGTGACGCCGAGCCGCTTCAAGTACGCCTTTGGGAACAGGTGGTGCCGCTCGATGGCCCGCCGGGCGAGGATGGCGGGGTCGAGCCGGGCGCGTACCTTGCCAGTCGACAGCAACGCGTCAGCGTCGTGGATGTTCAGTGCGGCCAGGTATGCCAACAGCGTCGGAGAGTTCGCGCCGGACCCGTCGAGGCCGTTCGGCAGCGTGATCCGCCAGAAGTCGCTGGTCAGCGTGTCGTTGACGATCCGATCGAGGGCCGCTACGAACTCGCCCGGGTGCCCGAGGTGTACATCGCGCAACCGGTGCAGGTCTTGTTCGACCTGTGTCTCGAACGACCCCGAGTATCGGCTGGTGATTTGCGCCATGAAAAACCACCGAGCAATGGCTTCACGCAGTTTGTCCAACGGCACCTTGTAGTCGACGCGTCCGATGAGCCACATCACGTAGGTGTAGAGCACCGCGTTGTTCGAGGAGATCATGCGCGCCCCGCGGAAGCCCGCTCGCTCCAGGCACTGTAGGTATTCGTGCCAGTTGGTGAGATCCAGTACCCGCTTCTGCGCGTCCTGGAGCTTCGTGAACTGCACCTCCCGCAGAGCCGGCGACGTCTTCCCGGTCTCCGGGTCGCGTCCTCGAAGGACTGCGTAGACCTGCTTGAGTACCGCCCGGCGCAGGGCAAACGTCGTCGTGACCCGCAGGAGTTGGTCCGGATCGGGATGGATGTGCCAATTGAACGGCGACGACTGCGACAGCACCGGTGTCCTCGCCGCCTGGCAGAAGTCCTCCAGGTTCTTGCGCCCGGCCTCCCAATACACCGACATCAAGGTCAGGATGAAGTCGGCCTGGCTCAGCTTGACACCGTTGCTGTTGATCCGGACGAAGATCTCGGCGACCTCCTCCTCGTCCACCCGCTCCGCCAGTTCGACGACCTTGAAGAGGTACTTCTCCAGGTTGTAGAGGTCGTCGAACGTCGTATCGAGGCGATCCTCCTCCGGCTCGTCGAGGTCGCGCTTCTGGCTCAGCCGCTTGAGGAATCCGCGCACTGCGGCCTTCCGGTTCCCCGGTTGCCACAACGTGCTTACGTCGGGCAGGTACTCGGGGTCGTTGTCCGTCGCAGCGTCTGCCACCGTGAACGTCGCGTCGGTCGGCCGGAACGCGATTCGGATGGGCCCGGTGGTGAAGTCCTTGCGGAGCACAGCCGCTCCCTTGAGGACGGCGTACAGCGCGGTCAGGCGCTGCTGACCGTCCACGATGAGGTAGCGCGCAACGCGCTTCTTCTCGTCCGCGCCGATCTGCCGCGCACCCTGCTCGGCCCCGGTGCTCCAGAACAACAGAGACCCGACGGGGAATCCCTTGTACATCGAGTCGAGTAGGTCGCGGACCTGGGCCGGGCTCCACACGAAGGGCCGCTGGAGTTCCGGTAGGGCGATCTCGCCGAGTTCGATGTCCTCGACGAGCCGGGACACGGAGATCGAGGTGTCGCTGTAGAGGGCGTGAGCCATGAGGTGAGGGTCCCCCGGTCGAGTCGGTGTGTTGGGGAGGCTACTGCGTGAAGTCGGGTGGGCCACCTGCGAGGTGCCCATTCGAGATCTTTTCTCACGATTTCTGCCCCGCAGTGCGTCCGGCTCAGTGGATGCCTTCGTAGGAGAGGCGGCAGACGACCAGGGTCTTCCCATGACACCTGGCCATCATCCGAGTCGCGTCGATCTGCTCGGCGACCGGCGCCGCCGTTGTTTTGCGAGCGGATCAGGGCTCGTGCAAGGCCCCCGCTCATCGACGCTGGATATGTCTGCCGACGACACCAACGCGGATCCAGGTGCGCCGGCCGCTCTCATGACGCGGCGCGGATGGAGGGCACATTCCATACGCAGTAAGCGCTCGCGCCCATAAGGCGGACAGCGTGCCGGCTGCTCCACGACGCTGACTGGAGAGTGCGGGCGGCATAGGGGGTGTCGCTGTGCGGAGACCGTCGCGGGCGGCGAGTGGACATCGTCGAGGCGCCATCCGTCCGACGCCTGCGCACGTTCGGCCGGTCATCCGGCTGCTGCGCGAACCCGTGGGCTCAGTCGGGCGGAGCCGAACCCGGCACGTGGGTGCAGTGCTCCATATACACCGTGGAATCGGTGGAGTCGAGCCGTAGGAGCCGGATGAGGGGTTCATCGTTGGGGCCTCATCTGGGGACCGTTGTCGGGTACTTCGATAAGTGCGACGGCGTCGACCGTCTCAGGAAGGGCCAAGTGCAGCGCAGCGGGTGGCAGGCCGGCGCTGGCTGGGGAACTCCGTGTACCACGCTGGGGATGACGCGTTGTCCCAGTCGAACCCGCCGAAACTGCGGTCGCCTTCCGTGGCAAACACGTCGAACCCGCCGGCCGGGCCGGCGCCGGGCGCGCGTTCGTACCGCCGGCGATGTCGAGGACCCGGTTAGCCGCTCCGGGCCAGGATTGCCAGGACCGCGGTGTCGACGACGGTGAGGGTTCCGTAGCACAGGAGCATGGTGCGAGAGAGGGCGACGGTGCGCCATGGAACAGGGATGCCGTATTGGTCGGCGTCCATCGTGAAGAAGGGAACAGCCGCAGGGGTCGCCGTCACCGCCCTTTCGTAGAGGGAGCGGAAGCGCCTTTCCTGGCCGAGGTAGTAGCTGTCGAGCAGCCAGAAGCCGATGGTCGTCAGCAGTGCGACCACCGCCGCGGTCCAATCGGATCCGTGCGGCGCGATGGTGACCAGGGCTCCGTTGAGCGTCATGGCCCAGCCCTTGATCAGGAACGAGTTCGTGTTGAAGCGGCCTATGGCGCTCTGGAGGAGCTCCAGGTGCTTGTCCCGCCTTTCGTGGTGGGCGGGGGTCGTCGTCATGTGTCCGCCCGGCCCTTCGCAATCGGCCCTCGGTCGGGTGTCGGCCGCGATATCCGGTGGCGGGTGCGCCGCGGTGCGGGCTCGGTTTCCGGGTCGGATACGCCAGGGGGTTTCGGGGTCTGCATGGGATCGGGTGGTGCCGGTTCCGAGACGGGTGCGTCTCCCCCGCCCGGACCGGGGACGGGGTCGGGATGGGGATCGGGGTCGGGGTCATCGGACACCGGTGTGGGGTCGGCGTCCGGTTCCGCCTCCCATTGGGCGTTGAGCAGGGCGGCGGCCTTCTCCAGGCGCGTGCGCAGGCCTTCCGGATGCTCGTCCTTCAGGATCTCGCGGGCATGGTCGAGGAGTTCGAGTCGGATGTACGGTGGCCTGGTGGGCGCGCCGTCCGTCTCGGACGCGCCGTGGAGATTCTCCGGGTGCGGCCACGCGGATCGGTCGAGCGGGAAGACGAAGGCGCCCGCGACGCCGGTCCTGGCCCGCTCCTCGACCAGTCCGATGCACACGTCCTCGACGGTGCGGCAGGCGACATCCTCCGTCACGGCCACGGCCGCCCGCAGTTCGGACCATGTGACGACGTGCCGGGTCAGGTCCTTGCGGGCGACCCGGAGCAGACGATCGGCGCTGCGCGCGGCCTCGGCCGCGCGGGACGCGTCGTCCTCGGCCCGGTCGGCGTACGGGTTGTGGGCAAGCACCTTGACGGCGACCGTGGCGGCGTTGAGCAGCAGCAGGAGCACGATCACGGCCGGCCTGTTCTGCAGGTCGAAGCCGGCGTCCGCGGCAGCTTGGTCCGCCCTGATGTTCGCCCACACGCCGAACATCACGCAGATGCCCACGACGAGCAGCGTGGGTCCGACTAGGCCCGGCCAGGGCAGGTCTCCGGGCTCGCGCCGTTCCACGGGCCGCCGGAAACCGAAGCGGTGGCGCAGGATGGCCGGGAGTCCGGACCGCCGCCGCTCGCCGGCGCGCGCCTTGCGGGTGCGCGCTCGGAACAGCGCTTCCGCAAACACGGTTCCGGCGGCCAACAGGCAGATGCTCGCGCCGAGTCCGGGCAGGCACGCCAACCAGTACCCGATCGTGCGTTTGTTGCCGCCTTCGCCGTTCAGGAAGCTCCGGATGACGCTGCCGATGAACATCGCGTCGAAGACGACACCCGCGACGAGCACGGGCCACAACAGCACGCGCCACAGGGTCGGCGGGCGCCGCAGGTCCTCGGGGCCGTCGTCGGCGTGCAACCGTTCCGCCGCCAGGCTGCGCACGCGGGACTTGCGGACCGAACGTATCGCGGCGAATCGTTCCACGGTCTCGATGCCGCCCTCGACGCGCCGGGCGGACTCGTCGACGGCGGCGCACGCGCGGACGAGGCCACGCTGATCCTGGGCGAGTCCCGTGTTGGCTGCCGCGAAAGCGGCCATGAGCGCGGCCTGTTCGCGACTCTCGACACGGTCGACCGGCTTGGATCGGCGGTGTCCGTCGTCGGCGCCGTTCGTCGAGAATGTGTCACACGGGCAGGGAACCGCAGCCTGGTAGGCGGCGGCCGACGCCGCCGAGCGGCCGTTGATGCTCATGATCGTCGTCCCATCCCCCTGGGTTATGTCGCCTGGCTGCTCTGCAACGTCCGTTGCCGGACGGCACGTTCATTCGATGACGACCACGTCGACGCGGCGCCGGCACTGGAGTTCCCGGTCCGCGGCGTTCGTCGATCCGGTGTTCGGGGCCTCGGCAATCGGCTGAGGGCAGTCGTCGGCGACGCCGTGGCCGTACGCGGTCACGTTGTTGGTCATGCCGAGTTCGCCGAGGACCGCCTTGACGGCATCGGCCCTGTCCTGCGAAAGTTGCTGGTTGTTCCCGGGGTCCCCGCGTGGGTCGACGTATCCGTGGACCTGCACCTCGGCGCCGGGCACACTGCGCACCCGCACCGCGATGTCTTCGAGTTGCGGCCTGGCCTGCCGGAGTACGGTCGGGGAGCCGGGAGCGAACAGCGCAACCTGGGAAAGCGGGTACGTGGTGCGCCGGTTCTGTCCGAATCGCACGACCGGATCCGCCGGGGGCGTGACCGATGCCGTCGGGGCCTTCGACTCGTTCGTCAGGGGCGTGTCCGGCGCGACGCAGTCGCCTTCCACGGCGGGTGTCGGGTGCGCGTCCGTACACAACCTCAGCCACAGGCGCTTCAGCCACGCGGATTGTGCGGCGGTGGGTGTTGGTTGGCCTTCCGCGGGCTGTCCGAGGCCCACCAGGACGGTTCGTACCGACGCGAGTGTCCGTTCGGTGATCTCCTGCCGTTCGAGGCAGACCCGAGAGACGGCGTCGATCTCGCTGTCCTCGCGGAATCCCGCCGGGCGCAGGTCGGCGCACCCGCTGGTGGTCAGACCGTCGGTGAGCACGATGAGTCGGCGACCCGCGCCGGCGTCCGCGAATCCGGTGCCGCCCGCGCGCAGAGCCGCGAGGACGTCGGTGCCGCCTTGCCGGGGTACGGATTCCCGGGTTTCGGTGATGGTTGCGGTGAGGCAATCAAGGGCCTGCTGCCTGCGGTTGTTCCGGTTGGTGCCGTTGGCTATGCCCTTCGCCCAGTCGGTCGTCATGCCTTGTCTGATCCAGGCGATGTCCGAGGATCCGCCGAACGCCCCGACCGCAACAATGTCCTTGTCTGCGACAACGCGCGTGACGAGGTCGGTGAGCGCTCGGCCGCCGTCGCGTCCGGGTGTCGTGGGCGAGGTTCCGCGCAGCGATGCCGACGTGTCCACGAGAATCACGGTTCGACCCTGGCCGTTCGCCGCGCCGACGTCCCGGCTCATCCAGCCGCACCGTTGGGAATCGTGCGGCTGCGCGCACGACGTGATGCCCGCGGCCAGGAGTGCGAGTACGAGCAATCGCGAACACCGTCCTCGGACGCGACCGGTGCGGCCTCTCGTCATGATGTCGCCCCCGCGACGCCGTTCACGGACGCGGACGCAGGCTCGTCGCTCGGCGGGAAGATCATCGCGTACGGGGACAATCCCATCTGTACGCAGAATCCGCTCAATGCCTTGTCGTACGCGTTGGCGTATTCGAACAGGCCGATGCGCTCATGGTTGCCGACCGCGGTCTTGAGGAACTCGGCGAGTACGAGTGTGCCACTGCCGCGCGCGTCCCGCAGTGCGCCCGTCGCGGCGGCGAAGTCCCTGTCCACCAGCGTGGCGACGAACGGTACGAGGAACTGACGTTGCGCCGGCCCGAGTCCGCCCGACATCTCCAGCCTGGCGATCACCTGCATCCATTCCTCGACAAGCGCCTCCGTCTGCGCGGCCCTGAGCAGTGCGTTGCCGTGTTCACTCCTCATGCTCACTTCGCTCAGGACGAAGGGGCGCATGTGGTCGCGCAGCGAGGGATCGATGCGTACGCGCACCGAGGGGCGGCAACTGATCAGGCCCTCGTCGTCGGTGTAGCACCAGCCGTCACCCAGTTCCCGGTTGATCTGCGTCTCGACACCGCCAGGGTCGCCGGCCTCGCAGCCGCGGGTCACGGTCCACGCGCGCCGCAGGACTTCGACCAAGGCGGCCTCCTGCAAGAGGCCGGCGCGCTCGCGCAGCGTCGCGGAACTCATCTCGGTGCTGCTCCAGCGCACGTGCGGCAGCAGGTGGAACTCGAACACGTCGCCGCGTGCGACGCACGGCAACGGTTCGCCATCAAATGGCAGTTCCACGATCGCCGGGGACTGAAAAGCGGTTGCGGTAACCGGTGCCGATGGCGGATCCGTGACCGGGTGACTGTCGTTCCACCAGTCGCGCAGTCGGGCGAGAAGGCCTCTCCTGGAGGACATGCGTTATCTCCCTTCTCCGGTCCCCGTTGCCAGGGACCGCTGAACACGGCGGAGGGTGTGCGAATCGGGGTGGCGGATGCGCCAAAGTCCGAGGTGGAACATCGAACGGCCGGTCAGCTCCGCGCCCAGGAAGCGGGGGGCGAGGTCCACGTACAGCTGCGCGAGGTCGTCGTTGCCGTCGGCGTCCGCGAGCCAGCGCTCCAGGAGGTGCCAGGCTCGGGCCGAGGTCTCCTGCTCGCTCAGCGCGTGGCGCCAGAAGTTCGTCAGTAGCTCGCGCTGCCCGGTCTGTTTCAGCGCGAGTTCGGCCAGGGCGGGTCGACCGCGCCGGTCGGGGGTTCTGGTGTAGCGGCCGAACGCCAGCATGGCGCGTACCGCATGCCGCGGCAGGTGTGCGTCCTTCGACGTGATCCAGGTGTCGAGGTCCGCGAGCACTTCGTCGACGCGGCCGTTGAGCAGCAGGTATGCCGTCGAGAAGGCGACCGAGGTCCTGGCGGACAATCCCGGCATCCGGCCGAGACGGCCGAGTTCGCGCAAGGTGAGCTGAACATCTCGCATTCCCAAGCCCGTTCCGTAGGTGCGGGCCGCGGCGTCCTGCAACCTGGTGTCCGGGCTGCGCGCCCAGTCCTTGACGAGGGTGGTCACACGGACGGCCGACGTGTCGTCCTCGGCGGCAATCTCCATCGCGAGTGCGGCGCACTGCCGGTAGGCACCGGAGGAGTGGCGGGCCCAGAGCCCGACCATCTCGCGGTAGACGAATCCGAAGTCGCGGCGCATGAGCAGGCCGGCGAGGTGGGCAACGCGCACGCGGATCCGCTCGAAATCCAGACTCCTTTGTTCGACGCCGATCAGGAGGTCGAGCCAGGCGAGCAACGGCTGTCGCAGGCTGGGGAATTCGTGCCAGGCGACTTCTAGCACGGCGTGCAGGAGTTCTTCGTGCACGAGCAGGGCGCGACGCGGGTTGTCGTCCGGTTCGACTCCCGCGAGAGATTCGGAGGCGCGCATCTCGCGGGGTATGAGCCGGTTGAGGTCCCGCTCGAACACGTGGTTGACGGGGGCGGTTTCGCGTACCTCGAAGTACGGCAGGACGGTGCGGCCGAGCAGGTCGCCGGCTTCGATGGCGTCCGACAGCGGGTGGCCGTGGAAGAGCGCGTACGCGATGCGCAAGGCCTGCCGGTGCGGGTCGTCGAGGATGGGGTCGCCTTCGCGTGCCTCGTCGGGGCCGAGGAGCTTCCTGGCGAGTGCGGGCAGGTGGTCGCGCCAGCGACCGATGATGCGGGCCTCTCCGTCGGCGTCCGCGCCGTGGATGTTCTCGGCCAGGAGACGGGCCAGGTGCACGACGCGTTCGACGGATCGGGCCATGTCGAGGGCATGTTGGATCTGTGCGCCTTCGAGCACACGGGTGACGTACGCGCGGGTGGTCGCGGGGTCGCACCGTTCGTGTGTCCCCTCCTGCGGGACGCAATCGGCGATGTGCGACGTGAGTTGCGCGTGCAGGTGTACCGCGAGCACGGCCCTGCGGTCGGCGCCGGCGTGCTCGAACACGTGGGGCGTGGGCGGGTCGCTGGGGAACGTCTCGGGTCCGCCGATCAGGACGAGGAACTTGCCGGCGGAACGCGCGAGTTGCGCGAGGGTGTCGAGGGCCTGGGCCGTGACGGGGTGGGGGCCGACGTCCAGCAGGTAGCCGTCGTATTTCGAGGCGTTCGCGAGCAGCTCGTCGGCTTGGTCGCACACGGCCCGTACAAGGTCCGGTCCCTCGCGGTGGAGGGTGCCGAGAGCATATCGGTGGCAGTGCTTCACGAGCAGGACCGCCGCCGTCGCGCGTCGACCGCTGCCGACGCGCCCGGCGAGTGCCACGATGTGGACCTCCTCCAGGTGTGCGGCCATCCGTCCGTGGTCGGCGACGGGCTCGTACAGGTCGATCACGGCGTCGTCGGTGAAAGGGATGACCCGGACCTCGGTGAGGGCTTCTCCGTCGCCGTTGGCGAACACGTTCTCGACGTAGAAGGCCGTGCCGTTCGTGCCGGAACTGAACGCGGCGCGCTTGATCTTCTGAAGCCCGTGCCGCTCGTGCGCGTCCTGGCTCTCGGCGAAGTCGGCGGGCCGCTCGACCCTGCGTCGCGTGGGCGACCCGGTGCCGGCGGCCTCGGGTCGGACGGGCGGAGCGTCGGCCGCGGGGGCGGCGGGTCCCTGAGGTGCGGCGGGCGTCTCGGTGCCGGCCCGTTCGTCGTTCGGCGGGCCTTCCTCACTCGCCTCTCGTGGTGTGCCCGCGGTGTCGACGCCTTCCTCGCCACCGGGGGTTTCGGCGCCCTCCGGGCCGGCCTGCTCAGTCATCGCGGTTCTTCTTCCGCCTCGGGGCGGGATTCTCCACGTACGAGGCCTTCGGCCCCACGGCGCTGCGGGTGAACGTGCCGCCGTAGTTCCCTCCGCCTCGATCGTCCGGGGGGCCGCCTCCGGTCTTTTCCTGGGTCGTTTCGGGGGCGGGCGGAATGTGGCGCGCCACCTCTTCGACGAGCCAGTCGAGATCGCGATGCATATAGGGGGTGCGCAGCACGATCTGCTGTCGACTCGAGAGGTCCGAGATATCCGGCGGGAGATCGCCGACGGCGGGCAGTCGGGCGTTGTCCAGCAATACCGGGATGACGACTTTTCGCCAGCTCAGCGCGCAGCGGATCTCTTCGAGCACGTAGTCGCCGTCGACGTCGATCCTGCGCCTGCCGTCCGGGGTTTCGATGTCGAGCCACCTCCCGCCGATCAGCACCAGGAGCACCGTGCTGTTCTCCAGCCTGCGGCGGAGCTCCGGCGGGAAGTCGGTCCCGGAGGTCATACTGCGGCGGTCTCGGAATACGTTGTCGTCACCGAAGAATCGGCGCAGCTTGTCGTCGACGTGCGAGGCGGTGGCGTCACCGTCTCCGGTTCGATAATTGATGAATACGCCGGGCATGAGGAATCGACTCTCGCTTCCGTTTTTTGAGATTCCGCCTTGCGACACCGACCGGTTCCTCGGCGCGGCGGGCGATGCGTTGGAAAAGGGGCTCGGGAAAGCCGGAGAGGTGAGCGTTTCAGTATTCGAGTGGCGGGTCAACGAGTTTCCTGCGCCCTGTTCTCCGGGAAACGGAACACTCGCTCGGATAACCGATTACGTGTTCGACTGGGGGTGGTATCCGCCGACACGCATCGCGGCGGCGATCCGCGAGACCGTGAGCCGGGCGACCTCGTCGCGCGGCCAACGACCGAGGGTGTGGTTCAGCCGGTGCAGGTCGGCGCGGACGGTGGCGGAGTCCACGATCGTGACCGACGACGTGACCATGTCGGCGATCGCGCAGGCCCGTTCCAGTTCTCCGGAGCGTGCAAGGGCCACTGCAAGGCGTGCGCCGCACCGCGCCCTGGCTCGCAGCGCCTGCGGGGGGATCGCGTCGAGCCCACCCTCCAGTGCACGCACCGCGGCGGCGTCACGCCCCAGGTCGTGCAGGCACCAGCCGGACACGAAGGCCGCGTTGCGCGCCAAGTAGACGCTGCCCAGGGCCGGTTCGCCTCCGGCATCACCCGCGGCGAGCGCCTGGGCCATCAACTCCCGAGAGCGTTCCAGGGCCGCCATGCAGGCCCGGTCGTCGCGCAACAGGGCGTGGCCCTGCGCCTCCCGCTGCGCGGCGAGGCCGCGGATGCGCGGACTGTGCGAGCGGGCGGCGGCCCCGCGGGCCAGCTCCAGGAGCGAGTACGCGTCGCCCCGGTACAAGGCGACCTCCGCCCTTCTGATGAGGGTGTACACGGCCAGTTCCGTGTCACCGGCGGCCTCGGCCAGCGTTGCGGCCTGGTCCGTCCACCACAGCGAAGCCACGTCGTTGCCGGCTTCCTGGGTCATCCAGCCGGTGTACTCGGCGAAGCGGGCCGCCAGCGCGAGGGTCGCGTCGCGGTCCGCGCCGCGTGTCGATCGCGCGATGCCCCGCAGAGCGTTGGTCGCGGCGACGACGAGTTGGGCGACCACCGCGGGCCCGAGCAACTGCCCGAGCGCGCGATATTCGTCGAGCAGGTGATGGAAATGCGGCAGGGAGAGTCCGCACCGGCCACCGGGATATGCGACGGGCGGGCCTTTCCAGATCATCACCGCGGGTTTGACGAGGGAGGATTCCCGCGGCCCGTCGTCGAGCGCGATGAACTCGTTGCCGCCGTCCGGGGAGAGGTGCAACGTCCATGGCACGGCCCACGAGGACGTGATGTCGGGCGGCGCCGGCTCGGCGGGTAGTTTCGGCGCGATCAATCGACTCAGTTCACCGTGCGCATTCAGAGCCGCATCGCACACATGAGCGAGTTCCGGGCTGGGATTCTTCAATCCTCGCTCGACCTTGCTTATATGACTTTGTGAGAAGTTGATCGTTTCTGCAAAGGATCTGAGAGATAACCGCGCCTCGGACCTTCGGCGGCGCAGTTCGTCTCCGAATCGCGCCGATGTCCATCCCACCACACACCCCCGCCGACTACCGCCTGGGACCCGGCGTGCGACCTGCCCGTCTTCGCCCGCGTACTGTCGGATAGACAGATTACACACGAGCGGACTTCCCAGTGCCGAAAAGCGGAAGTGACAAAGTGCGTTCCGGTCGGCAGAGCCGGTGGACGCGCCGCAAAGGGTGGCGCTCCGCCATGGCGGGCGATGAGGATCGGGTGTGGTTTTCGAATCCGCTCGGTTTCGATTCCGCAGGATCGCTTCAAAATTCGACGGCGTGATCGTCGAAGGCCCCTATGCGGGCCGCCTGCTCGACCCGGGCCGGGCTGCGGAGCGCACCCGGGCGCAGCGTCGACTTCTGTGGGTCGCCACCACCCGCGCACGCGCCTTGGTCCTTTTCGTCCGCCCGACAAGCAGCCAAGGACCTCCGACACCCATCAGGTCACGCGTCGGTGATGCGGGCGGCCCACTTCTTCAGCCGATCACGCATGTGGGTGCTCTGTTTCTCGTTCACTCCGTACACCGCGTATTCGCGGTCCGGCCAGCGATCGACGGCTTGGAGGGCCAGGGCGAAGTAGGCGCGGTCGAAGCCGGGGTCGTGTTCTTCGGCGGGTTCGAGCAGGCGATTCGGGGTGTAGCAACCGGAGTTGAGGGCCGCGTCGACGTCCAGGCAGTCGCGTGGGGCGGCTCGGCCGAACAGTGTGGTGACCTTGTTGGCGACCGCGTCGTCGGGGTGCAGGACGGGGCCGATGTCAAGTCGTACCGGCGGGTGGGATCGCCAGTCGCAGCCCATCTCGACCTTGGCCGCGCGTCCCGTATCGTCGATCACCGCGAAGCGGGCGAAGACTTCCCCGAGGGGTTCGACGTCGACCGTGAAGCCGTCGGCCCGGTAGGCAGCGGTCACGCGATCGACTGCTCCGGCGAACGCCGTGGGGTCGGTGATGTCGGTGAACAGGTCGACGTCGTCCGAGATGCGTTCGAGGAAGCCGTGGGCCTGGAGCGCGTAGCCGCCCGCCAGGGCGAAGCCATAGGAGGCTGCGGCGGCGAGGCCGACGCGGGCGAGCCTGGCGCGCAGGGGATACATGGCCGGAATGCTATGCGGCGACGGGGACCAGGTCCGGAAACCTCGACTCCCACATCACCCGCAGGCGACGCGGCAACCACAGCCGCGGCCACACCCGCGCCAGCAGATCCCCGTTCACGTGACGACCGAGTTCCTCGGCATGCAGCGCCTCACGCAGCACCGTCTCGTACAGCAGACGCACATCGGCGTCGTCCGCCAGATCGTACGACTGCTTCGGGGTCCAATCCAAGGATGTGGGCAACGCGAGGACACCCTCGGCCGGGCCGGCCAACTCCGCGAAGGTGTCCGGCACGGCATACGGCCGGACATCCGCGTACCGCACACGAGGGTCCATCCCTCCAGTATGCCAACGGGCGCCCGAGAGACCCTGCGGATCCTCCGGTGCGTCCGGATGCTCGGCGGGCGGGTTCTCGGCAGATATCCGCAGATATCTCCACGGCAGTTGTTTGCCGGGAAATCGGGAACGCGGAATTCGATCGATGTTTTGCTGCGGCTCCACGCGGCCTGTGAATTCTGGTGCCGATCGCCGGCGGACTCGGCCGGCCGGCCGGGGGCCGAACGTCGATTACGCTCCCGCTGAGACCGTGGCACGGGTGAAAAGGTTCGTCAAGTATTGGGTCGAGTTCGCGGGGCCTGTCCCGTCGACGAGACAGCTGGAAGATCGCCGACGGTGCCGTTCCGTCGTGCCGATTGATCGATCACGATCGGTTCACTACCGTGGTCAACCGACATTGGATAGCGTCGGCACTACGTACATGAAGCCACTGCGGCAACGCGGTGACCTCGGGAAACATCGCCTGCACGACCGCAACGACCAGACCGCGTCGGATTCTCCGGACGGCATTTACAAGAAGGCGCCGGCCTCGCGGTTCGCGGTGGTGGCAAGTGGTGCCATCATCGGATCGTTTCGCCCGCGGGCCTGCGACTTCCGAATCTCGGTCATTGTGCCGGCGGCGTGTGCGAGCTGCTTCGGGAAGAGTTTGTCGAGATGCGGTTCAGGGTGCCTGCGTGAGCACGTCGTCGCCAAATTGCGCGTGCGATCGCTTCGGAAACCGCAGAACTCACGAGCCGGGCTGTCCTGGCGCTGTGCGCCGGGCCTGTCGCAGGCAATAAACGCGAAGGGAAAACAGTGACATTGTTGCGCGACCGGCTCACCGAGGCTCACCTCGCCGAACAGCGGCGCTACTGGCTCGACCGGCTCGACGACCTTCCGGTATTGCGGCTGCCGACCGACCGGCCGCGGCCGACCACGGCCGGCACGGCGAGCGCCGCCGTCGAGTTCCGGGTGCGGGCGGAGGTCGTCGAGGACCTGGACGATGTGGCCGGCAAAGCCGGCGGGACGCTGTTCACCGCCCTGCTCTCCGCCTCCCAGGTGCTCTTCTCCCGCTACGGCAGGCAGCAGGACATTCCTGTGGCCACCGTGGCGAGCGGCCGCACGCTCGACGCACCGGACACACGATTCGTCAATGTCGTCGTCCTGCGGTCAACGATCCTGCCGGACGAGCCGTTCACCCGGCTGATCGAGCGAAACGCCCCGATCGTCGAAGACGCGGTGGCCAACGCGGACCTGCCCTTTTCCAGACTTGCGGACACGCCGGGCCTCCGCGGCGCCGATGCCGGCTCTCCTCTGCCACGGGTGCTGCTGGTGCTGCGAGACGAGCACCCCGGCCCCGTCGAGGTACCTCAGCCGTTCGACCTCACCATCGACTGCCGGTCGACCGATACGGGCGAGCTGGTCGGCACCGTCACCTACGATCCGGGCTTGTTCGAGGCGGCCACCGTCCAGCGGCTGGCCCGGCACCTGGTGGGGGTGCTGACGGCCGCCGTGCGTCATCCGGAGCGCCCGGTGGGCGACCTTCCGCTGCCGGACGAGCGGGAGCGGCACACTCTGCTCGGCGAGTGGGGCGTCAACCAGGTGGAGTTGCGGGCATGGCCGTGTGTGCACGAGTTGGTCGCCGAGCGCGCCGGGGAGAAGCCCGACGCGGTCGCGGTCGTCGCCGGCACGGACACCGTGACGTATGGGCAGTTGCACACCAGGGCGAACCGACTCGCCAACCTGCTGGTGTCCGCCGGGGTTCGGCGCGGTGATGTCGTCGCCGTGTGCCTGCCGCGCGGCCCGGAGCTGGTCACCGCACTGCTTGCGGTCCTTCGCGCCGGCTGCGCCTACCTGCCGTTGGACCCCGGATACCCGACCGAGCGGCTGAACTTCATGCTCGGCGACGCCGACGTGGCGGTGTGCGTCACGGAAAGCGCGCTGGTGGGCAAACTACGAGAGGCCACCGACGCGGACTTCGTCGCGATCGACGAACAGGAACACAACCTGGCCGCGCAGCCCACCGCGCCGCCGGCCATCCCGATCTCCGGGCGGGACGCGGCGTACGTGATCTACACCTCGGGCTCGACCGGCCGGCCGAAGGGGACCGTGGTCGAGCACCGTTCGATCACCAGACTGCTCTGCGAGGCGGACTACATCCCGCTGCGGTCCGATGACGTCGTCGCCCAGGGCGCCGACGCGACGTTCGACGCGGCGACCTTCGAGATCTGGGGGCCGCTGGTCGCGGGTGCTCGGATGGTGGTCATCGACAAGAACACGATGCTCGACCCCAAGGCACTGACGGACGCGCTGACTCGGCATCGGATCAGCACGCTCGTGCTCACGACGGCGGTGTTCAACCAGGTCGTCGCCGCGCAACCGGATGCGTTCAGGACGCTGCGCCACCTGCTCTTCGGTGGTGAGGCGGTCAATCCGGACCGGGTGGCGCAGGCGTTGGCGGCGGGTCCACCGCAGCGCCTGATCCACTGCTACGGGCCCACCGAGACGACCACCTTCGCCACCTGGCACCTGGTGGAGCGGATCGAGGAGCACCGCACGGTGCCCATCGGCCGTCCGGTCGTGAACACCGGCGTTCACGTGCTCGATGAACGGCTGAACCCGGTACCGGTGGGTGTGGTCGGCGAGTTGTTCATCGGTGGGCCGGGGGTCGCGCGAGGTTACCTGGCTCGTCCGGGCCTGACCGCGGAACGCTTCCTGCCCGACATCTTCGGCACGACACCCGGAGATCGGCTGTATCGCACCGGTGACCTGGTGCGCTGGTCGGCGGAGGGCGAGCTGGAGTACGTCGGCCGGATCGACCGCCAGGTCAAGGTCCGCGGCTTCCGGATCGAGCCGAACGAGATCGAACTCGTGCTCCAGCAACACCCGGACGTCGAAGCGGCCGTGGTGATCGTGCGCGACGACGGTGAGCACAAGCGCCTGGTCGGTTACGTTCGCCCCGAGCCGGGACGCAAGCCCGAGCCGGCAGTGCTGCGGGACTTCGTCGGGGACCGACTCCCGGAGTTCATGGTGCCCGCGGTCGTCGTGCCGCTCGCCGAGTTCCCGCTCACCCCGAGCGGAAAGGTCGACCGCGCCGCGCTGCCGGCCCCGGAGCGTATCGCCGACGCCGAGGACTACGTCGCGCCGCGAACGGACGACGAGCGGGTGCTTGCCGAGGTCTGGGCCGATGTGCTCGACATCGATCGCGTCGGGGTGACCGACAACTTCTACGAACTCGGTGGCGACTCCATCCTCGGGATCAAGGTCGTCGCCAAGGCTCGGGCCGCGGGTGTGTCGATCTCGGCCAAGGCCCTGTTCCGCCTGCAGACCATCGCGGCGCTGAGCGACGAAGCGGCACCCGCCGCACCTGTTGACCAATCCTGCTGATCCACATTCGCGGAGGGCATTGTGCGCACCCAAAGACCCGGCCTGAAGGGTCGTCTGGTCCCCGAGAACCGCTACCTGTGGCGTGCGCGGCGACCCGAGGCACGGCACCGCATCGTCTGCTTCCCCCATGCGGGCGGGGGCGCCAACGCGTACTCGAACTGGGCGCGCGCGTTGCCGCCGGACATCGAATTGGCGGCCGTGCAACTGCCGGGCCGGCAGAACCGGATCGCCGAGGAGCCGGCGACCGACGTCGGTCGACTCGTGCAGGAGATCGTCGCGGACCTGCGCCCCGTGCTCACCGGGCCGTTCGCCTTCTTCGGGCATTCGTGCGGATCGATGCTCGCCTTCGAGGTGGCGAGGGCGCTGCAGATGCAGGGCGGCCCCTGCCCCACCCGGCTGTTCGTGTCCGCGCAGTCCACGCCCGAAGTGATCTGGGCCGGGCCCAAGCTGCACGACCTCCCCGAGCGCGAGTTCCACGCCGCCGTGCTCAGCCTCGGCGGATTCGACGAGGAGGTGAGCGCAGATCAGGAGGTCATGGACGAGCTGGTACCGGTCGTCCTCGCCGACTTCCAGCTCTGGGAGCGCCACCGCGTCGCCACCGTGCCCACCTTGGACAGCCCGATCACCGCGCTCGTCGGGAAGTCCGACTGGCGGGCCCCGCTGGAAACCGTTGTGGGGTGGAGCGAGTACACCTCGGCGTCGTTCACGACCGAACTCTTCCCCGGCGGTCACTTCTACCTGACCGAAGAAGGCAACGACGTCCCCGGGTTCGTCGGCCGGACCCTGCTGGGGACATAGCACGGCTGCCGCACCAACCGACAAAGACGCTGCACGGGCGATTCGCCCGTGCAGCGTCTTTGTCGGATGTCACGCGTGTGTGCTCAGCCGAGCGTGGCGGCGTCCCGCAACAACTCCCCGCTCGAAGCACTCGGAACACTCGAAGCACTCGGCGCGCTCGAAACACTCGGAGAACTCGGAGCACTCGGGCGCAGCAGCGGTGCGATCGATCGGGCCAACTCCAGCCCCTGGCCGCGGTTCAGGCGCGGGTCGCAGGCCGTCTCGTACCGCAGGTGCAGATCCCGCTCCCGCACAGGGGTGTGTTCGTCCACGCATTCGGTCACGTTGCGGCTGGTCAACTCCAGGTGCAGGCCGCCCGGGTGGGTACCCATCGCCCGGTGAACCTCGATGAACCCTTGCACCTCCGCCCGGATCGCCTCGAACCGACGAGTCTTGGTGCCGTCCGCGGTCGCGAAGGTGTTGCCGTGCATCGGATCGCACACCCAGATCGCCGGCGAGTCCCGAGTGATCACCTCGTCGACGAGCGCGGGCAGCCGGTCGTGCACCGCGTCCGCGCCCAGGCGGGTGATGAACGTCAGCCGGCCCGGCTCCCTGTGTGGGTCGATCAGTTCGATCAGTTCCGCGATGTCCGCGCGGGTCGTGGTCGGCCCGATCTTGACCGCCACCGGGTTGTGCACGCCGGCCGCGAAGGCCACGTGTGGCCCGTCGAGTCGTCGCGTGCGCTCGCCGATCCACAGCAGGTGACCGGACAGGCCGTATGTCCGTCCGGAAGCCGGGTCGACCCTGGTGAGCGCGGTCTCGTAGGGCAGCAGCAACGCTTCGTGGCTGGTGAAGAAGTCGCCGCCGAGGTCGGTGAACAGGGTGTGGCTCCTGGTGCGAAGCCGCCGGATGTCGGACAGGACGCGGTCCGCGGCCCGGTACGCGGAGAGCAGACGCTGTGGGTTCGCGGTCCGCGCCTCGGTGTCGAAACGCAGCTCGTTCACCGCGTCGCCCCGATAGACGGGCACCACCCGGTCGCCCCTGGTCTCGGTGCCCATCGAGCGCGGTTTCGCGTACTGTCCGGCGATCCTGCCCAGGGTGAGGGTCGGCAGCCCGGACTCCGAGGTCAGCACCGCCGCCATGTCCGCGAGGCAGCGCAGCTTGTCTCGTGTCGGCTCGATCAGCGGCCCCGCGAACAACTCCGCGCAGTCGCCGCCCTGGAGCAGGAACGCCTCACCGTGGGCCACCGCGGCCAGGCGCAGCCGGAGCTCGTCGCAGTCACCGGGTGAAACCAGCGCAGGCAGACTGCCCAATGCACGTACCACATCGGCCAGTTCGTCGATGTCACGCCAGTTCGGCTGCTGGTTCTCGACCGGAAGATGCAGCAAATCGACCCCGCTGAGCGCGGTGTTCATCGCGGCGGTCACGACCGGCAGGCCCGCAGGACGGCGGCCGCGACCTCGTCGCCGCTGTCCCCGAAGTGGGAGCGGTACACCCCCGCGATGTCGGCTTCCCGGCCGGAGTCGAACTTCGGCCCGTCCGCCTCCCGGCGAGCCTGCTGGATGCGCTGGGACACTTCACGACGCATCCGCAACAGGCTGATGATGCCCAGGTCGAGATTGTCGATGTCGGTACGCGCTTGCCTTGTGGACAGTCGGATGTCCACTTCCGCCAGGGATTCGGTCTCTGAGACCAACACGCCTTGCCCCCTTGTGTCGTGCCGTTGCCGCAGGTCGGATGTGTGCACGGTGTTCGCTCAGGGTTTCAGCAGCAGCTTGCCGATGGTGCGGCGCTGCTCGATGTCCGCCTGCGCGATACCGGCGTCGGCCAGTGGATAGAGTCGTCCGATGTGGACGCTGAGGTTGTCCCGGCGTAGCCAGGAGAACACCGCGGCGCCGCGAGACCGCAGTTCCTCGGGGGTCGCGATGAAGTCCGGAAGGTACGGGCGGGTCAATTTGATCGAGCCGCGTGTGCCGGTGCTCAGGTCGATGGGCGGTATCTTGCCGCCGGACTGTCCGTAGAGGACGAAGGTGCCCCGTGGACGCAGCGAGGCGATGCTTCCCTCGAAGGTCGTCTTGCCGACCGCGTCGTAGACGACGTCCACGCCGGCGCCGCCGGTGAGCCTACCGATCTCGGCTGCGAAGTCGACCTTCGTGTAACGGATGACCTCGTGCGCCCCTGCCTGGCGCGCCGCCTCCTCCTTCGCCGCGCTGGACACGGTTCCGATGACGCGGACGCCGAGCGAGCGCAGCACCTGGGTGAGCAGCAGCCCGACACCGCCCGCCGCGGCGTGCACCAAAGCCGTATCCCCCGCACGGACGGGGTGGCTGTCCCGGGTGAGCACGTGGACCGTCAGGCCCTGCAACAGCACCGCGGCGGCCTGTTCGGCGCTCACCCCCTCGGGTACCCGCACGACCCGGTCGGCGGGTAGTACCACCTGTTCCGCGTAGGCGCCGGGCATCGGCACGTCCGCCGTTGCCACCACGTCACCGACCGAGAGGTCGGTGACGTCGGCCCCGACGGCGGCCACGGTCCCCGCCACCTCGCGTCCGGGGACGTAGGGCAGCTCACGCGGGTACAGGCCGCTTCGTTCGTAGGTCTCGTGGTAGTTGACACCGATGGCGGCGACGTCGACGAGCACGTCGCTCGGACCGGCGACCGGCGTTGCCCACTCGGTCGGTGTCAGTACCTCGGGACCGCCATGCCGGTATACCGCGACCGCACGCATTGCGGCCTCCTTGTCGGGTGTCGGGGCTAGATGGTGCCGACCTCGTCGATGATGTTCGGCAGCCGCTCGCCGGCCCGGATGCGCCGCAGAACGTCCTGCTCGGTGCGTCCGGTGGTCGCGGCCGCGGCCAGCACCTCGTGCAGGCGTGCCGCCGGCACCACCACCGTGCCGTTGCCGTCGGAGAACACCCAGTCCCCCGTGTGCACCGGCACGTGGTCGACCAGGCAGGAGCCACCGACCGACTCGACGCGGTACGCGCCTTGGGTGTCGGTCGGGACGAAGTTGCTCGCGACGACGGGACGGGTGCTCTGCTCGACGACGTCTCGGTCGC
This sequence comes from Embleya sp. NPDC050493, assembly GCF_044458105.1. Lineage (NCBI taxonomy): Bacteria > Bacillati > Actinomycetota > Actinomycetes > Kitasatosporales > Streptomycetaceae > Embleya > Embleya sp. NPDC050493. The sequence goes on along the minus strand of NZ_JBITHP010000001.1, from coordinate 139,078 downwards.
GGATGGCGCCGCCCAACACGATCCCCTCGAACCGCAGTTGTTCGAGCAGATAGGTCGTGGACAGGCCGCCCGCGAGCGCGGCGTCGGTGATCAGCGGCCCGGAGCCCGCGACGTAGACCATGCCTCGGCCGTCGACGACCTCGGGTACCAGGAAGTCGCGGACCTGCTGCCATGTACTCGGAGAGGCGGCCATGATGCTCGGCCCCTTGCGCACCATCACCCAGCCGACGGTGTACGCGGCACCGAAGAACAACCGGTCGTCGCCCGAGACGCGGTGCAGCCGCGAGTCCAGCACCCGGTTGGTGATTCCCAACCCGTCGAGCACGTCCGCGATCGTGGCGGTGGAGATGCCGTGCTCCTGCACCGCCTTCGCGATCAGGGCGTGGGTTTCGCCGTACGGCGCCTCGGCGCCGGTGTCGGGCCGCCGGTCGTCGATGCCCGCCGTCACAGCGTGGTTCCGTGCGGCACGTGGATGCTGAAGCCCATCCGCACCGGGCCGAAGTCTTCGAGGATCTCGAGGTCGTTCGCCTCGGCGGCGACACTGGTGGTGATGCACGCGTCCGCCGAGCCGCCGGCGCACTCCAGCGCGGCCGCGGCGTTGCTTGTCACGAGCCGGATGTCGTAGCCGCGGCCCTCGAGGAGGTTGACCGGCGCGGGGTGGCTCAGCACTTTCTGTACCGGACCGTGATCGCGCCCGGCGAGAACCATCGGGTGGGTCGGCATCATGAAGCATTCGTGCAACGACATCGACTTGAGGTTCCGGAAGACGATCTCGTTCAGCTTCGGGTAGACGACACAACCGAGCAGTACGCTGTCGGCCGGGTTTGACATAACGCCGTCGAGCGCCTCTTCCAGAGTCTCGTAGAGAACGACGTCGCCTTGTTTGTGGTTGTTCTGTTCCAGGTAGTACTGTGCGGCCGCTTCGCAGTTCGTGCCTGTCGGCCCCAGCGTGTGGACCTGCAGGCGGCGGTTATTCGTGGACACGAATGTTCCCTTCACTTCAGAGTCGGTAATCCTCGCGTACCGGGTGGAAGATATCGATTCCCCGGGCGGCCGTTCGCGCGTGTGCCGCGTGTTCGGCACCGCCGGGGATGATCACGGATTCGCCCGCCTCCAGCACGACGACTTCGCCGTCGACCGTCACCTCGAACAGACCCTCGAGGCAGTGCACGATCTGCTCGTGCGGGTGCTGGTGGGGCGGCACGTCGCCGCCCTGCTCGAACTGCCACAGGGTGACCGTCATCGTGTCGCCGTGGATGAATTCCAGGCGCGCCTTCGGGAACATGTCGGCGATCACCGAGGTGCCCGAACGGTGCTTCTTCGCTGCCATTTTATTACTCCCGTGGGTCGTCGAGGTGCGATGCGGTCGAAATGCCTGAGGGAGAGTGCGGCCCGATGTGGTTCGGGAAATTCCGATCGGGTGTGTCTCCCGCGGATTTACCAGGAGAGCGTACCGTCGGGTGTCCCGGCGACAGGACAAGGCAAGCCCCTTGCGGTGGACCGTTCGCTATCGGAAGGCTGCCGGCGTGCATTCCTTGACAGCTTGAGCAGTCGTGTTCGTACGCTGGTCGAATCGGATTCGGCGGTCAATTTGCACTGTTTTGAGTTCGCTACTCCGCCAGGCCATGACCGGGAATCTGCGGAGCCCGTCGCACGGCAACGTCAAGGAGGAACCGTGGAGGATGGGAACGTGGGACGACCGGGCACCGATGCCGACGGTGGCGCACGATCTTTTCCGGAATTGTTCGACCTTCGGGTGACGACGTCACCCGATGCGACGGCCGTGGAGTACGGCTCCACGTCGTTGACCTACCGGGAGCTGGACGAACGAGCCGAACAGGTGGCGCGTGGGCTGCTCGCCGCCGGCGTGCGGGCCGAATCCATCGTGGCGATCGCCCTGCGCAGATCGGTGGACTGGGTGACCGCGCTGCTGGGGACGTTGCGCGCGGGCGCGGCATATCTACCCCTGGACACCGCGCACCCGGCCGAGCGCCTGGCGTACATGGTCGACGGGTCCGGCTGCACGCTGGTATTGACGGACAAGTCCGTCCACCCGGAGCTGCCCGAGCTGGCGGTGCCGACCCTCGGACTCGACGGGCTCGACGAGCTCGACAAAAACGCCCCGATACCGGGCTTCCCGAGGCCGGCGCAGAGCGCCTACGTCATCTACACCTCGGGTTCCACCGGCCGACCGAAAGGCGTGGCGGTCACCCACGGTGGACTCGCCGATTTGGCCGCCTCACACGCCGACCGACTCGGCGTCGCCGAGGGCAGCCGGGTACTCCAGTTCGCCTCCCCGGGGTTCGACGCCTCGGTGTGGGAGTTGTGCATGGCTCTGCTCTCCGGCGCGACGCTGGTACTGGCGGACGACGCGGATCTGGCACCGGGCCGCCCGCTCGCCGAGACCCTGACGCACCGCCGGATCACCCACGTGACGCTGCCGCCGCCGGTGCTCGCCACGCTCCCGGCCCAAGCGATGCCCGACGTCGAGTACCTGGTGGTCGCCGGGGACGCGACCACGCCCAATCTCGTCGAAGCCTGGGCCGGCGACCGGAAGATGATCAACGCCTACGGGCCCACCGAGACCACCGTGTGCGCCACCATGAGCGACCCGCTGGTCGCCGACGGCCGAATGCCGACCATCGGCCGTGCCATCACGGGTGCGCGGGTGCACGTCCTGGACACCGCGCTGCGCCCGGTCCCGCCGGACACCGTGGGCGAGTTGTACGTGTCCGGCCTCCTGCTCGCCCGCGGCTACCTGGGCAACCCGGGCGAGACCGCGGCCCGGTTCGTCCCGGACGTGTCGGGGCCGGCCGGCGCCCGGATGTACCGCACCGGGGACCTGGTGGCCCGGTCGGCGGACGGCACGCTCGTGTTCCACGGCCGGGCCGATACCCAGGTCAAGATCCACGGCGTACGCATCGAGACCCACGAAGTGGCGGCCGTTGTGGCCGCGCATCCCGGCGTCGCGGACGCGGTGGTCGTCGCCCGCGAAACCCGATCGAGCAAGCAACTCGTCGCGTACGTCGTCCCGAAGGAGCGAGCGGAGCGCTCCGACGGCGTGTCGAGCGACTCCTACGGCGCCCTCGCGTTGGAGCCCGCCTTCTCGGTCGGCGACCTGCGCGCGTTCGCGGCACGGCTCCTGCCCTCCCCGATGGTCCCGGCGGCGTTCGTGCCGCTGGACCGGATTCCCCTCACTCCCAATGGGAAGCCCGATCTCGCGGCGCTGCCGGCACCCCGGCTGCGGCAGGTGGCGTACCAGGCGCCGCGCGACGAGACGGAAGCGGCACTCGCGCGGCGATTCGCCGAGGTGCTTGGACTCGAAGAGGTGGGCGTCGACGACGACTTCTTCGCCATCGGTGGCGACAGCATCCAGTCGATCCAGGTGGTTTCGCGGCTGCGCGAGGGTGGCATTCACCTCAGCGCCCGGGATGTCTTCGAGCTGCGGACGGTGGCCGCACTGGCCGAGCTCGCGACAACGCGGTCGGCGACGGCGCCGGCCGACGCGTTGGAGGAGTTCGAGGGTGGCGGCATCGGGTCGATGCCGTTGCTGCCGGTCGCGCGGTGGATTCGGGACTGGGGCCCGGCATTCGACCGCTTCGCGCAGGCAATGGTGGTGTCCCTGCCGGAGGGGATCGACGAGGCGGGTCTGACCGCGACCCTGCAGGCCGTGGTCGATCACCACGACATGCTGCGGGCCCGCCTGGTGGGAGACGAGATCGTGGTGGCGCCCGCCGGTACGGTCTCGGTCGCCGTCGACCGGGTCGACGGCATCGACGAGGCCGACCCGTCCTGGCACTCCTCCCTGGCAGGGGAGTTGGACAGGGCGACCATGAGCCTGGATCCGTCCTCGGGGGCGCTCGCCCGCTTCGTCCGGTTCGACGGCCGCACGGACAAGCTGCTGGTGGTCTTGCACCACCTCGTCGTCGACGGTGTGTCCTGGCGTGTCCTGCAGTCCGACCTCGCCGAAGCGTGGGCCGCCGTCCGCGGCGGACACGAACCGCGGTTGCCCGTGGTGCGCACCTCGATGCGCAGGTGGGCACACGCGTTGACCGACGAGGCGCGCAATCCGCGCCGACTGGCCGAACTGCCGCTGTGGCGTTCGATCCTGGCCGGGCCGGACCCCCTGCTGGGTACGCGCCGACTGGACCCGTCGACCGACGTGGTCGCCACCGTGATCGACGTCCCGGTGACCGTGCCGGTGCCGATCACCGAGGCGCTGCTGACCACGGTGCCGTCGGTGTTCCGCGGCGAGGTGATGGACGGTCTGCTCGCCGCGCTGGCACTGGCGCTGACCGCTCGGCGACGAGCCGGAGGCGATGCCGAGTCGTCCGTGTTGATCCGGTTGGAGGGACACGGCCGGGAGGAGGGCGCGGCGCCGGGAGCCGACCTGTCCCGGACGGTGGGGTGGTTCACCACCGTGTACCCGATTCGTCTCGATCTCGCCGACATCGACGTCGCCGACGCGCTCGCGGGCGGCCCGGCCGCGGGCCGGGCCGTGATGCTGGCCAAGCAGCGCCTGCGTGCGGTCCCCGACAAGGGCATCGGGTACGGACTGCTGCGCCACCTCAACGACGACACCGCGGCGGTGCTCCGGGAGTATCCGATGGCCCAGGTGGGCTTCAACTACCTCGGTCGCTTCGCTCCGTCGGACACCGGTGCCTGGAGCCGGGTCGATGTGCCCCAGCTCGCGCAGCTGGACGCCGGTCAGGACCCGAGGATGCCCGCGCCGGCCGAGCTGGACATCAACGCGAGCCTCGTGGACACCGAGCAGGGACCGCAGTTGCGCGCGGTGTTCGCCGCACCCTCGGGCGTGCTGACCCACGAGGAGTTGGCGGAGATCGCGCACTTGTGGAGTACCGCGCTGGCGGGAATCGCCCGACACGCGGCCACCCCGGGCGTGCACGGGTTGATGCCCTCGGACGTGCCGCTGGTGTCGGTCACGCAGGCCGACCTGAACGAGTGGGCCGAACGACACCCGAACCTGGTCGACGTCTGGCCGTTGACGCCGCTGCAGTCGGGCCTGCTGTTCCACAGCATGGTGGTCGACTCCGGCTTCGACGCCTACCAGGTGCAGTACGTCCTCAGGTTGCTGGGGCCGATCGACGCGGCGCGGATGCGCACGGCCGGGCGGCGACTGCTGGCACGGCATCCGGGCCTGCGATCGGTCTTCGCCCCCGACGGCCGCGGGGAGATGGTCCAGCTCATCCTCGCCGACGCCGAACTTCCCTGGCGTGTGGTCGATTTCGGTGACCTGGACGAGGGCGCGCGAACGACCGCGTTCGAGCGCCTGCTCGCCGACGACCTGCGGGAACACTTCGATCCCGTGGTGCCTCCGATGGTGCGGATGACACTCGTGCACAGCGCACCGGAAGTGGCGGACCTGGTCCTGACCGCACACCACGCGATCCTCGACGGGTGGTCGATTCCGCTGATCGTGCGGGAGTTGCTGCTGCACTACGGTGCACAGTCCGCACCACTGCCGAGGGCGCGCGGCCAGCGGGACTTCCTCGAATGGCGTGTGGAGCGCGACCCGAACGAGTCGGCGGCCGCGTGGGCGCGTGAACTCGACGGCGTCGACGGGCCGACGCTGATCGACGACGGACGCCACACCGACGGCGGCGAGGGAATCGGGCAGGTGGACGCGGCGCTGACCGCGGCGGAGTCCGAGGCGATCGCCGCGTGTGCCGCGCGGCTGGGGGTGACGGTGAACACCCTGGTCCAGACGGCATGGGCGTTGCTGCTGTCCAGGATGACCGGTCGGCGCGACGTCCTGTTCGGAGCCGTCGTCTCCGGACGCCCGCCCGCGGTACCCGGCGTGGACGCGATCGTGGGCATGCTCCTCAACACGGTGCCGGTCCGCCTGGACTGCGATCCCGCCCGCACGCTCGCCGAACTGGTCGTCGACCTGCAACACAGGCAGGCCACGCTGCTCGACCATCACCACCACGGACTCAGCGAGTTGCACCAGGCGTCCGGCGTGACGGCGTTGTTCGACACGGTGGTCGGTTTCCAGTCGTTCCCGCTGGACCGGACCGGCATCGCCGCCGCGGGTCACGCGGCCGGGCTGCAGGTGGTGGGGATCCGCTCCTTCACGGTGAGCCACTACCCACTGGCCCTGATGGTGTTCGCCGAGCCGGACAGCCCGCTGCGCCCGTGCGTTCAGTACCGGCGGGACCTGTTCGACCGGGCCGCGGCGGCCGACATCGCGGCCAGGTTCGCGTTGATACTGCGCCGGATCGCGCAGGACCCGGTGCTGCGCGCCGGTGCGGTGGATGTCCGCTTCCCGGCCGAGCGCACGATCGCGGTCGCCGCGGAAACCCCACCCGTGGCAAAGACGGTCCTCGCCCTGCTCGACGTACGGGCGTCGCTGACACCGGACGCCGTCGCGGTGCGGTCCGTCGAGGAATCGCTGACCTACCGGGAACTCGACCGCAGGGCCGCGGCGCTGGCGCGGGTGTTGGCCGACCGTGGCGTGGTTCGGGAAACCACGGTCTCGGTTCGCTTGCCGGCCTCGTCGGCTGTGGTGATCGCGCTGGTCGCGGTGCTGCGCGCGGGCGGCTGTCTGGTGGCCCCGGACGACGACGCGGACGTGGTGCTCACCGACCTGCCCGCGCCGACGGCCGGAGCGGGTGCGCCGGTGTCGGTGCACCCGGGGCAGATCGCCGCGCTGCTGCCGACGTGGGGATACCCGGACGGTCGCCGGACCGTCGCGCTGGGCCACGCGGCGCTCGCCGCGCGGGTGCGAAACGCCGTGACGCGAGCGAGTCTGCGGACCGACTTCACCGGCGACTTCGGCCTGTGGCTGGTCGATGTGCTCGGTGCGGTGTGCGTCGGTGGCGGCGTCGAGATCGCCGCCGACCCCGAGGTGCCGCGTGACCCGAAGCCGGGACCCGCCGGGTACGCCGCGAGTGAGACCGGCTCGACGAACTCGCTCTCCCCGCATTCCGGTGACGGGGTGCCCGGTGACGTATCGCCGATCCCACCGTTGCCGGATGTAAGCCTCTACGTGCTCGACAACACCCTCCACCCCGCGCCACCGGGAGCCGTCGGCGAACTGTACGTCGCCGGTCCGGCGCTCGGCTTCGGCTATCGGGGCGGGCCCGCGACAACCGCGCGGTGGTTCGTCCCGGACCCGTTCCGTGCGGGCGCGGCTCGCATGTTCCGCACCGGCGAGCTGGTGCGTCGAGGGCCGAACGGTGCTCTGGAGCATGTCGGCCGTGCCGACGGACAGGTCACGGTGCGCGGCGTACGGATCAGCCTGCCCGCGGTCGAATCGGCGCTGGCCGAGCACCCGGAGGTGGTCGAGGTCGCCGCGGTGGCGGGGCTCGAATCCGATCTCCCGCCGCTGAGCGCGTACGTGGTGGGTGCCGGTGCGGACGCCGCGGAACTGGCCGCGTTCGCCGCCGATCGCTTGCCGCGCTGCATGGTCCCGGATGCCGTCGTTCCGCTGACCTACATCCCTCGCCTGCCGAACGGCAGGGTCGACGTGCCCGCGTTGCCGTCGGCGGAGGCGGCAGAGCGAGTGCGCCGCGAGCCGCGCGACCGGCACGAGAAAGTGTTGTGCGCGTTGTTCGCGGAGGTACTCGAGGTCGACGACGTCGACATCGACGACGACTTCTTCGAACTGGGCGGGACGTCGCTGATGGCGACCCGGCTCAGCAGCCGGATCCGCAAGGAATTCGGCGTCGCCGTCTCGATCCGGACCATCTTCCAAGCCTCCGCCATCGTCGACCTGGCGCGCGCGGTCAAGGCAGCCGGCGAGTCCACCAGACCAGGTCTGCGACGGATGGACAGGAGCGCCCAGTCGTGATCCCGTTGTCGTTCGCTCAGCGCCGGTGGTGGTTCCCCGACGGGTTCGAGGGCCCGTCGGCGACCTGCACCGTGCCCGTTCGCCTCGACCTTGCGGGACGCCTCGACGTCCCGGCGCTGCGTGCCGCCCTGCACGATGTCGTCGTCAGGCACGAGAGCCTGCGCACCCTGATCGTGCGGGACGACGACGGTGTGCCGCACCAGGACGTGCTTGCCGCCGATCGGGTGGTGCTGGACGTGCCCGTGGTCGAGGTGGCCGAACCGGACCTGGAGGCGGCGCTCCGGTCGGCCGCCGAGCAGGGACCGGACATCGCGGCGCACCTTCCACTGCGGGCGACGCTGCTGCGCGTGCGCCCGGACCTGCACGTGCTGGTGCTGTCGATCCATCACATCGCCTTCGACGACGAGTCGGTGACGCCGCTGGCCCGTGATCTGGCCGCCGCGTACACCGCGCGGGTCCGGGCCGAAGCCCCGAACCGGCCGGAGCTCTCCGTCCGATACGTCGACTACACGCTGTGGCAACGGGAGTTGCTGGGGGACGCGAGCGATCCGACCGCTCTCCTGTCGAGGCAGACCGAGTTCTGGCGCCGGGAGCTGGCCGGTATTTCCCAGCCGACCGGGCTTCCGCTCGACCGGCCCCGGCCGCCGAAACCCAGCCACCGCGGCGACGTCGCCGACGGCTGGCTGGACCGTGCCGAACTCGCGGCGGTCCAGGCACTGGCCAGGGCGCACGGGGTGACCGTGCCCATCGTGATGCAGGCCGGCGTGGTGGCGCTGCTGCGGCACCTCGCCTCGGGTACCGACATCGCGATCGGGTCGACGATCACCGGGCGCACCGACGAGCAACTCGACGAGGTGATCGGTGCGTTCACCAACACCTGGGTGTTGCGGGCCGATCTGTCCGGCGACCCGTCGTTCGGCGACCTGCTGGAGTCGGTCAGGGACAAGGCGCTGGGCGCGTACGACAACCGGGACGCCCCCTTCGAGCACCTCCTGGTCGAACTCGTCGGCTCGGAGCGGCCCACCGCGTATCACCCGCTGTTCCAGGTGATGTTCACCTGGAAGGACGACCTCGCGATCGACATCGAGCTGCCGGACCTGACCGCGCGCATGGAAGTGCTCGACAACCGGACGGCGCGGTTCGATCTGGAGTTCACCGTCTTCCCCGACCCGGAAACCGGGGGACTTCGCTGCCGCCTCGGGTATGCCACCGACCTGTTCGACCCCGCGACGGCGGCCGGCATCGTGGCGCGATACCTGCGCTTGGTGCGGCAGCTGACCAACGACCCGGATCTGCCGGTGGCCCTGGCGGACATCCTGACCGCCACCGAACGCGACCTGCTGCTCGCGCGGTTCGCGGGCACCACGTCCGCCGCGCCCGCTCTCACCGTCCCCGGCCTGGTCGACGCGCAGGCCGACACCGATCCCGATGTGGTGGCCGTGATCAGTGAGGGTGTTTCGCTCACCTACGGTGAACTGCGTTCGCGGGCGAACCGGGTGGCGAACGCGTTGGCCGGCCGAGGCATCGGGCCGGAGGATTTGGTGGGTATCGCGCTGCCGCGAACGGCCGAACTCGTGGTCGGCATGCTCGGCATCCTCAAGTCCGGGGCCGCCTACGTGCCCTTCGATCCGCAGTACCCGAGCAGACGATCGGGCGCGGTACTCACCGACGCCCGGCCGCGGTTGGTGCTCACCGACCGGGCGACCGCGTCGGTGCTGCCCGCGGACGTCTCGGTGATGCTGCTCGATCGCGACGTCGACGCCGCGGACGATCGTGCGATCGACGCGGCCGCCCCGGACAACGCCGCGTACGTCATGTTCACGTCCGGGTCGACCGGCCCGCCCAAGGGTGTGGTGATCACGCACGCCGGGGTGGTCAACGGCGTCCGAGGACTCGCGGACGTCATCGGCATGCGCGCGGGGTCGCGGGTACTCGCCGCGACCTCGGTCGACTTCGACGTGTCCGTGTTCGAGATCATCACCCCCCTCTCCGTCGGCGGCTGCGTGGAGATCGTCCGCGACGGACTCGTCATCGCGGAGCGCGGCGGTTGGTCCGGCGACGTCGTCAGCATCGTGCCGTCGGTCCTGGCGGAGGTCCTCGACCGGTTGCCCGACGGCATCGACGCGCCGACCATCGTGTCGGCCGGTGAGGCGCTGCCGACTTCCCTGGTGCACCGCGTGCGCGCCGTGGCCCCCCGGGTGCGGGTGATCAACGCGTACGGGCAGACCGAGAGCTTCTACGCCACGACGTTCACCGCGGACGGCGAGCCGGCCGAGCGGCCCGCCGTCCCGATCGGATCACCCTTGGCCAATATGCGGTGCTACGTCCTCGGCCCGGGGCTGCGGCCGGTGCCCTCGGGCGTGGTCGGTGAGCTCTACGTCGCGGGGCTCGTCGGCCGCGGCTACCACGGCCGCCGCGGCCCGACCGCTTCCCGGTTCGTGGCCGACCCGTTCGGTCCGGCCGGTGCGCGGATGTACCGGACCGGCGACCTCGTCCGGGCCGGCCACGACGGTGTCCACGAGTACGTCGGCCGCGACGACGCCCAGGTCAAGATCCGCGGCGTGCGCATCGAGACGGGCGAGGTCGAGGCCGCACTCACCACGCACCCCGGGGTGGCGCAGGCCGTGGTCACGGCCCACGACGGCGAGTCCGGCCGGCGCCTCGTCGGTTACGTCGTCCCGGTGGCCGCCGGCGATCCGGGGTTCGGCGACGCGGAAGGCATCGGCGACCCGAGCGTGGCTTCGACGCCCTCGCTCTCCGCGAGCGACCTGCTCAGGTTCACCGCCGAGTGGTTGCCCGAGTTCATGGTCCCGTCGGACTTCGTCCTGCTGAACCGCCTTCCGTTGGCTCCGAACGGCAAGCTCGATCGGGCGGCCCTGCCGGAGCCCGAGTTCGACTGCGCCCGCACCGCCGGGGGTTCGCGATGAACGACACATACGACGTCGTCGTGGTGGGTGCCCGCGTCGCCGGATCTCCCACCGCCATGCACTTCGCGCGTGCCGGATACCGGGTCCTGCTCCTGGAACGCGGGCGTTTTCCCCGGGACACACTGTCCACTTTGCTCATCCACCAGCCCGGGGTCGCGCTGCTCAAGCGGTGGAACGTGCTGCCCGGTGTGGTCGCCACCGGATGCCCGCCGATCGACCGGGTCAGCTACACCGTGGCGAACGTCCGACTGGACGGGTCCTCCTGGGCCGTCGACGGGGTACGGACCGCGTTCGCACCCCGTCGGTATCTCCTCGACTCGCTCCTGGCGCAGGCCGCGGTCGACGCGGGCGCCGAGTTCCGCGACGAGTCCACCGTGCTCGACCTGACGTTCGACGGTGACCGGGTGACCGGGGTACGCGTGCGGTCGGGCCGAACCGAGTACACGGTGCGTGCCGGTCTGGTCGTCGGCGCGGACGGGATGCGGTCCACGGTGGCCGCCAAGGTCGGCGCGCCGATCGAGATCGAAGACCCCAAGCTGACATGTGCCTACTACACGTACTGGTCGGACCTGCCGCAGCGGTTCCGGTTGCACGAGGCGCCGGGCAGTTGGGTGGGAACCATCCCCACCAACGACGGCGCGACTCTGGTGGGTGCGTATTTCCCCCAGAACCGGTTCGGGCAATTGCGCGGAGACGGTCTCGGGGCGTTGCTCACCGCCGTGCAACAGACCGCGCCGGAGCTGCGTGAGCAGATGGCCGGCGGCCGTGCGCTCGAGCGCCTGTACGGCACGGGCGACCAGCTCAACTTCTTCCGCAGGGCCGCCGGACCGGGGTGGGTGCTGGTGGGAGATGCCGGGCATCACAAGGATTCCATCACCGCACGCGGCATCACCGATGCCTTCCGCCAGGTTCAGCTCCTCGTCGACTGCGTCGGCGACGGGTTGCACGACCCGCGGCGGCTCGCTCACGCACTGGGCAGGTTCGCCGCGGAGCGCGACGACATGCTCGTCACCGATTACCGCAACACACTCAAAACCGCCGCCCTGGCGGCCGGCAAGCACCAGATCGAGCTGCTCCGGGTGATCGCGGGCAGCACCGAACTCACCGATCGCTATTTCTCGGCGATGTCGGGCGCCTGTCCGGCGGACGAGTTCGTCACACCCGAACTGCTGGACCTGCTCGCGGCGACGTGACGGGGCACGGCGGCCGCCGGCTGCCGGCTGCCGGCTGCCGGCCACGGTCGTCGGGATGTGAAGAAGGCGAGGGCGGCAAAACTCACCGCCCAAGAGCCGCTGCGAAACCGGTCTCGACCACCGTACGCACGACGAACCCGGCCCACCGCGAGTGGGCCGGGTTCGTCGTGCGTGCCGAAGGCACCGACCGGATGTCACCGCGCCAGGGGCCTGTCCCCCGCGCGGCGGCCCCGGCCGGTCGGTGTGGTTCACACCGACCGGCCGGGGCGCGCGTACGCGGCGCCGGCTGCGGTGCCTACTCTTCGAGGTGACGGTTGACGATCGCGCAGATGTCGACCGTGTGCTTGGGCGCCGTCAGGCCGAAGTGGGTGGCCTCGATGTCGTACGACCGCACGCTGCCTCGCACGTACGGCTCCCACAGGTCGGCTGACGGCTCCGGGCTGAGCGTCGCGTTGACGAAGACCACGTCGCCCCGGTAGGTGGGCTGTGCGAACTTCCGCACCATTTTCACGTGTTCGACCATGAGGGACGAACCGTTGGTGATCAGGGCCAGGCGGTCGGCGTCGTCCTGTCCGCCCGGCAGGTAGTCCTGGAGGAAATCTCGCGCCTGGGCCGGGTCCAGGACCACGTCCTGCTCGGCGAACCTGCTGCTGGGGGCGGCGTCCAGGATCACCACCAACGGCACTTCGTGACCGCGCCGTTGGAGTTCCGCGGCGATGGCGTGCGAGAGGGTGCCACCCATGGAGTGCCCGATGAGGTGGAACGGGCCCGATGCCTGGATGCCGAGGATCTGCTCCACGTAGTCCAGGACCATTGCCTCGAAGCTCGTCGGCACCGGTGCTCCGTCGAAGCCGCGGGCCTGGATGCCGTACACCGGCCGGTCGCCCAGTTGCACCGCCATGCCCAGGTACGACCAGCACAGGCCGATGCCGGGGTGGATGAACCAGACCGGCGCCTTGTCGCCTCCCGTCTTCAACGGCAGCACCACCCCGAACGGGTCGGTGTGGCCGCCGGGTTCCGCACCGCCGTTCAGGTGCGCGGCCAGCCCCGCGACGGTGGGGGACTGGAACACGGTCCGCATCGGTACGTCGATCCTCAAGACCGTACGGATGCGGCCGACCAGGCGGGTCGCCCGCAGCGAGTGGCCGCCCAGGTCGAAGAAGTTGTCGTCGATGCCGACCTTGCCGACGCCGAGGACGTCGGCGAACAGGCCCGCCAGGACTTCCTCCTGGGGAGTGCGCGGTGCTCGGTAGGCCGCCGAGCCGGTCAGCTCCGGCGCGGGCAGCGCCTTGTGGTCGAGCTTGCCGTTCGGTGACAGTGGCAGCCGCTCCAGGGTGACGAAGGCGGACGGCACCATGAACTCCGGCAGCCGCTCGGACACGAAGGCGCGCAACTCGGTGGTGGCCGTCTCGCCCCCACCCGGCGTCGGGACGACGTAGGCGACGAGCTGTTTGCCGCCCGCGCCGGAGCGCGCGATCACCGCGGCCTGGGCGACCTCGGGATGCGCCGCCACCGCGGCCTCCACCTCACCCGGCTCGATCCGGAAACCGCGGATCTTCACCTGCGAGTCGGCCCGCCCGACGTATTCGAGCTCCCCTTCCTCGCTCCAGCGAGCCAGGTCGCCGGTGCGGTACATCCGCTCACCCGGCGGGCCGAACGGGTCGGCCACGAAGCGCTCGGCGGTCAGGGCCGGGCGGTTGTGGTACCCGCGTCCCACCCCGGTGCCCGCCATGTACAGTTCGCCGACCGCGCCGAGGGCGACCGGAGTCAGGCCCGGGCCCAGGACGTACGCCCGCAGATTGCCCAGCGGCTTGCCGATTGGGATGCCGGAGGCTCCGGGACCGTCCTCGGGCACGATGTGCGAGGTGACGTAGAAGGTCTCGCTGGGCCCATAGCCGTTGACGATGCGGGCCTTGGGCCAGACCGCGCGCAGGCGGTCGACCAGCGCCGTGGTCAGGGCCTCACCGGCGAACACCAGCGACTTGGGGTGCACGCGATCGCCGAGCTGGTCGACCAGTTCGGCGAAGGCCGAGGGTACCGAGCTGATCACGTCCACGTCCCACGCGTCGCGTTCGGCCAGGGCGAGGACGTCCCGGACGAGTTCGACGCTGCCACCGGTGGTCAGCGTGACGAACAGCTCGAATGCGGCGATGTCGAAGCCGATCGAGGTGCTCGCCAGCATCCGCCAACCGGGTGGCACACCGATGTCCTCGGCCAGCCCGGCCAGGGCGTTGACGAGGTTGCGGTGGCTGATGCCCACGCCCTTGGGCAGGCCCGTGGAGCCGGACGTGTACACCTGATACACCAGATGGTCCGGCCGCAGCGGCCGCGTCCGGTCGCCGTCGTCGAGATCGGTGCCGAGCCGGCCCGACACGTCCACTCGGTCCAGGTGCAGCAGTTCGGTGTCCCGCTCGGGGAGCACACCGGCTGCGGTGGCGTCGGTGATGATCAGCCGCGGCTCGGCGGTGGCGAGGATGTGCGCCAGGCGGGTGCTCGGGTAGCCCGGGTCGATGGGTACATAGGCGGCCCCCGTCTTGATCACCGCGAGCAGGGCCACGACCAGTTCGGGCGTGCGCGGCAACACGACGGCGACGGTGTCGTCGGGACCGATGCCCTGCCCGGTGAGGTGGCGGGCGAGCCGATTGGCCCACTCGTTCAGCTCCCCGTAGGTCAGGGACCGGTCCTGGCAGACCACTGCGGTCGCCTCGGGCCGCCGGGCGGCCTGTTCCTCGACCAGTTGCGTGACGGTGCGCTCGGGCAGCTCGCGCGCCGTGTCGTTGAATCGGCGCAGGACCAGGTCTCGTTCGGCCGCGTCGAGGACGTCCAGATCGGTGAGCGGGGTGTGCGGGTCGGCGGCCAGTTGCTCCAGGAGGCGCCCGAGTCGGGCACCGATCCGCTCGACCGCGTCGGCGGAGAACATGTTGTCCTGATACTGCAGGCCGAGCCGCAGGTGCGGGTCTGCCGTGCCGGCCAGCATCAGCGGGTAGTGGGTGCCGCTGAGCATGCGCACACCGGTGACGGCGACACCGGCCGAGGCGTGTGCCTCGGTGAGTCCTCGCCGGTCCACCGGGAAGGACTCGAGGATCACCATCGAGTCGTACAGGGTGCCCAGGCCGACCGCTTCGTGGATCTCGCTGAGGCTGTGGTGATGGTGGTCCATCAGCACGGTCTGGTGCTCCTGGAGCCGGGTGAGCACCTGCGCGAACGTCTCCCGAGTGGAGTACCGCACACGCACCGGCAGGCTGTTGATGAACAGGCCGACCATGTCGTCGACCCCGGTCAGCTGTGGTGGACGGCCGGCGACGGTGGTGCCGAACACTACGTCCTGACGTCCGGTCAGGTGACCGAGGAGCACACCCCACACACCCTGCACCAGGGTGTTGAGGGTGATGCCCAACTCGCGTGCCCGGCGGGACAACGCATGGGATGTCTCCGCACCGAGCGGCAGCTCCAACTGGCCCAGACCGCCGCCCTGTTCGGTGGCGGCCACGCGCGCCAGCATGGTCGGCTCCGTCACACCCGCCAACTCCTCGGCCCACGCCCGGGCCGACGCCTCGTGGTCCTGCCGCGCGAGCCAGGCCAGGAAGTCACGGTAGGGACGCACGCGCGGCAGCGCGGAGGCGTCGCCCTCCGCCTCGTACAGCAGGATCAGGTCCCGCATCAGGTGCGAGAGCGACCAGCCGTCGTACAGGGCGTGGTTGACGGTGAGGATCAGCTCCGAGCGCCGCGCGTCCATCCGGACCAAAGTCATGCGCACCATCGGCGGCACGGTGGGGTCGAAGGGCTCGGCGTGGTCGGCGGCGAGGATTCGCTCCAGTTCCTCGTCCCGCAGGCTGTCGCTCAGGCCGCGCAAATCCATGACGCGCCAGGGAAGTTCCACATGCTTGAGGATGAGCTGCACCTGCTCACCGGCCGTGCCGTTCACGAAGGCGGCGCCCATGTTGGGGTAACGGCCGAGGAGCGCCTGGCCCGCGGCCCGCATGCGCTCCGGAACCACCGCCCCGGACAGGTGGAGCACGAGTTGGATCCGGTAGGCGTCGAACGACGACTCCGCCATCACGCTGTGGAACAGGATGCCGGACTGCGCCGGGGTCAGTGGCCACACGTCCACGAGGCCGGGGTGGCTTTCCTCCCATGCCTCCAGGTCGCGCCGGCTCACCCGGACCAGGGGCACGTCCGACGGGGTCAGGCCGCCCGCGCCGGGCTTGGCCGCATGCCGGGCCAGCCCTTGGAGTGCGGTGCGCCACAGGTCGGCGAACTCCTGCGCCTCGTCCCGGGTGAGCAGACCGGCCGGGAAGCCGATCTCGGCGCTCAGCCGCGGGCCCTGCTCACCGTCCAGGACATAGGAGTTGATCTCCATGGTGGCGAGGGCGGGCATGTCCGCGTCGGGGTCCGCAACCAGGTCCGCCGCGTCCGCCGCCACCGTCCAGCCGGTGCCGCTCGCGCTCCGCGGCTTGGTGTCCGCCGTGAAACGGCCCAGGTAGTTGAAGGAGATCTGACCGGTGCCGTGCGCACCGAGGGCGTCGGCGGTCTCGGGGTTGAGGTAGCGCAGGAGGCCGTAGCCGATGCCCTTGTCCGGGATGGCCTTGAGCTGCTCCTTGACCGCCTTGATCACGCCGCCCGCGGAGCCGCCACCGGTGAACGCGTCCTCCAGGTCGAAGCCGGTCACGTCCAGGCGGACCGGGAACATGCTGGTGAACCAGCCGATCGTGCGCGACAGGTCCGTGCCCGGCGCTGCGGCCTCCTCGCGGCCGTGACCTTCCAGGCGCAGCAGCAGTGCGGACTCGTCCACGCCGCGCCGCTTGCGCCACTCGGCCGCCGCGAGGGCCAGCGCGGCCAGCAGTCCGTCGTCGACACCGCCGTGGAACGCGGTGGGCAGCGTGGTCAGGAGCGTTTCGGTCACCGCCGGCGGCAGTTCCACCCGCACGGTCTCCACGGTGGAGCGCAGGTCGACGGCCGGGTCGAAGGCCCGCGAGCCGACGACGGGGTCCGGTCCCTCGACCATCGAGCGCCACAGCTCCAGCTCCGCGACCCGCTTCGGCCGTGCCGCCTCCTCGACCAGGGCGTGTGCCCACTGACGTGCGGAGGTGGCGACCGGGGCGAGTTCGGGCGTACGGCCCTCGCGGACCTGCTCCCAGGCGTGGGCAAGATCGGGCAGCAGGATGCGCCAGGACACGCCGTCGACCACCAGGTGGTGCAGGACGACGATCAGGCGCCCGGCGGTCCGCGGACCCGCGTCGAACCAGACGAAGCGGGCCATGGCACCGGCCTTCGGGTCCAACCGGGCTGCCGCCGCGTCGAGTTCGGCCTTGACCTGCTCTCGTCGGTCGTCCCGGTCCCAGACGCCGTCGCAGCGGACGCGGTGGATGAGCGCCGTCGCGTCGACCGTGCCCGGCGCGGCGACCTCCAGTTCCGGCCGCGCACCCGGCACCAGGCGCGAGCGCAGCATGTCGTGGTGGTCGAGGACCGCGGACAGCGTCGCGACCAGACCCCGCTCGTCGATGCCGGTCGGCAGTTCCAGCACCATCGACATGCTGAACCGGTCGTGGCCGCCTCCCAGTTCGGTGATGTAGCGGGCGACCGGCAGCAGCGGCATGGTGCCCACCCCGCCACCCGCCGGCCCCGCCGGGGCGGTGGTGGTGTGGTCACCGGTGTGCAGGAACGCGGCGAGGTCGGCCACGGTGCGGTGCTCGAAGATCTGCCGCGGGGTGACCTCGATGCCGTGTGCCTTGGCGCGGGAGACCACCTGGATGGAGCGGATGCTGTCGCCGCCGACCGCGAAGAAGTCGTCGTCGACGCCGACCTGTTCGACGCCGAGCACCTCGGCGAAGACGGTGGCGATGGCCTGTTCCCGGGCTGTGCGCGGGGCACGGTAGTCGCCCCCGGTGAACTCCGGCTCGGGCAGCGCGGCCTTGTCCAGTTTGCCGTTCGGGGTCAGCGGAAGCTCGTCGAGCACGACGAACACCGACGGCACCATGAACTCCGGCAGCCGTCCGGTGGCGAACTTGCGCAGTTCGTCGACGGACACGCCCGCGGTCAGGTCGAAATCGTCGCCGGCGTCCGCGTTGCGGTCGCCGGTGGGCACCACGTAGCCGACGAGTTGGGGGTTGCCGCGCAGCTTGCGGGTGACCACGACGGCCTGGGCCACACCGTGGTGTTCGGCCAGGACCGCTTCGATCTCGCCGGGCTCGATCCGGAAGCCGCGGATCTTGACCTGGTCGTCGTTGCGGCCCAGGTATTCGAGCTGGCCGTCGTTGCCGCGGCGCACCACATCGCCGGTGCGGTACATGCGCGAGCCCGCGGGGCCGTACGGGTCGGCCACGAAGGTGCCCGCGGTCTGGCCCGGGCGGTGCACGTAGCCGCGGGCCAGGCTCGGGCCCGCCACGTACAACTCGCCGGGAGAGCCCGGCGGGACCGGGGCCAACCGTCCGTCGAGCACGTACAGGCGGGTGTCGGTGACGGCCGTGCCGATCGGGGCGCGCTCGGTGGTGAGGGGGGTGCTGGCGGTGGCGCACACCGTCGTCTCGGTGGGGCCGTAGGCGTTGATGAGCCGGCGTCCCGGCGCCCACTGGGCGGCCAGTGCGGGCGGGCACGCCTCACCGGCCACCGTGAGCACCCGCAGCCGGGTGAGGGTGCGCGCGGCGTCGGCAGGCATGGTGGCGACGACGCTGGGCGGCACGGTGACATGCGTGACGCCACGGGTGGCCAGGGCATGTGCGAGATCCTCACCGGCCATGCGCTGCTGCTCGGGCACGATCAGAGCCGCGCCCGTGGTCAGGGCCATCACCAGCTCCCAGAAGGCCGCGTCGAAGCTCGGCGAGGCCTGCTGCAGGACACGGGAGTGCGCGTCGAGGCCGAAGTGCTCGCGGTGCGTGGCGCTCAGGGCGGCCAGACCGGTGTGGGTGACGCTCACGCCCTTGGGGTGCCCGGTGGAACCCGAGGTGTAGATGACGTACGCCGGGTGCTCCGGGACCGCGGCGGTGTCCGGGTCGGTGTCGGGCAGTTCCCGCCAGGCCCGCCGCAGCTCCTCGTCGTCGATGGCGACGAGTTCGGTGGGCAGGTCGAGCGGCAGCTCCGCGGCGGCGGACCGGGTGGTGAAGACCACCGCGGGGCGCGAGTCGGCGACCATGTGGGTGATGCGGTCGCCCGGGTAGTCCAGGGCGATCGGCAGATAGGCCGCCCCCGCCTTCAGGATGCCCAGCGCCACCGCCACCTGGTGCGCGCTGCGGGGCAGGGACACACCGACCGGCTGCTCGGGCCCGATGCCCCGGGCGATCAGCCAGTGCGCGATGCGGTTCGCCCGCGCGTTCAGCTCCCGGTACGACCAGGAGTCGTCGATCGACTCCACGGCGAGCGCCTGCGGCGCCTGCTCCAGGCAGGCCCGGAACAGGTCGGGGAAGGTGGCCGCCGCCAGGCTCGGTCCGGTCTGCTGTTGCTCGCCGATCAGCGACTCGCGCCGCTCCTGTGCGGTGAGCAGGTCCGCGTGGCTGATGCGCTGCGACGGCGTGGTGACCGCGGTGGTCAGCAACTGCTCCCAGCGGGCGATCAGGGTCTCGATCGTGGAGCCGTCGAACAGCTCGGTGGAGTACTCCACCGCGACCTGGATGCCGGCGGGCGTGGTGCGGTCGGTGAACGTCTCGTTCAGGCTCAGCATCAGGTCGTAGCGGGCCGTCCCGGTGCCCACGCCCTCACCACGCACCCGAAGGCCGGGCAGCTCGAAGTCCGCCTCCTCGTTGTTCTGCAGCACCAAGGCGATCTGGAACAACGGGTGGACCGACGCCGAGCGCTTCGGGTTGAGCTTCTCCACGAGCGACTCGAACGGGATGTCCTGGTGGGTGTAGGCGGCCAGGCTCGACCTGCGGACCTGGGCGATGAGTTCGGCGAAGGTCGGGTCCCCCGAGGTGTCCGTGCGCATCACCCAGGTGTTGACGAACAGGCCGATGAGGTCCTTGAGGGCATCGTCGGTGCGGCCGGCGATTCCGCTGCCGATCGCGATGTCCGTGCCCGCGCCCAGGCGGGTGAGCAGCGCGGCCATGGTCGCCTGCAACACCATGAACGGAGTCGCGTTCGAAGCCCGGGCCAGCTCACCGACCCCCGCGTGCACGTCCGCTCCCAGGGTGAACTGCAACAGGTCGCCCCGGTATTCGAGCACCGCCGGGCGCGGCCGGTCGCCGGGTATGGTCACCTGCTCGGGCAGGCCGGCCAACTGCTGGGCCCAGTACGCGTACTGCCTGGTGTACCGGCTGTCCGGGTCATCGTCGTCACCGAGCAACTCGCGCTGCCACAGCGTGTAGTCGGCGTACTGCACCGGCAGCGGCGCCCACTCGGGGTCCGCACCCCGGACGTGGGCGGTGTAGGCGGTGGCCAGGTCCCGGGCCAGCGGCGCGGCCGACCAGCCGTCGGCGGCGATGTGGTGGACCACCAGCGCCAGCGCGTACTCGGTCGGCCCTGTGCTGAACAGCCATGCCTTCAGCGGCACTTCGCAGGACAGGTCGAAGGTGTGACGGGCCGTCGCGACAATGGCGTCCCGCAGCGCCTGCTCGTCCCGAATCGGCTGCACGGTGAGACCGATGCGGGCCCGCTCCGGGTCGAGGATGTCCTGGTACGGCTTCCCCCCGATCTCCGGGTAGACGGTACGCAGCGACTCGTGGCGGGTGACGACGTCGTTGAGCGACGCCTCCAGCGCCGGCACGTCCAACTCGCCGCTCAACCGCAGGACGATCGGCATGTTGTACGTCGCCGACGGACCCTCGAACCTGTGCAGGAACCACAATCGTTGTTGCGCGAACGACAGCGGAAGCCGCTTCGGCCGCTCGATGGCTCGCACCAGCGGTGTCTGGACACCGGCACTCCCGTCCAGGTGCGGGGCGATCTCGGCCACGGTCGGGTGGGCGAACAGGGTGCGCAGTTCGACCTCGGCCCCCAGTTCGGACCGGATGCGGCTGATGAGCTTGGTGGCCGACAGCGAATGGCCGCCCAGCGCGAAGAAATCGTCGTCGACACTCACCCGTTCCAGGTCCAGCACCTCGGCGAACAGCTCACACAGCAGTTCCTCCTGCACGGTGCGCGCGGCCCGTCCGGCGGCCGGGGCGAAGTCCGGTGCGGGCAGCGCCCTGCGGTCCAGCTTGCCGTTGGCGGTCAGCGGGACGGCGGCGATCGCCACGACTGCGGCGGGCACCAGGTTCACCGGCAGCCGCTTCTGCAGATAGCCGCGCAGCGAGCCGATCAACGCGCCGATCCGGGCGGCCGAGGCCGGGGCGTTGGCGAGCGTGTGGTCGGCGCGACCGGAGGGCAGGAAGGTGCCGGTGAACTCCCCCATCGCCAACGGGCCGTCGGTGAAGACGATCGCGTCGAAGCACTCCGCCGACTGCGCCGACCAGGTCGTCAGCACACCCCAACCGCGTCCGACGGCCCACTCGTACACGTCCTGCGGGTCCACCGCGGCGCCCGTGAAGGCGGGACCGTCGAGCACCCGGGCCTCCACCGCGAGATGCAGTTCGCCGGCCAGCCGGGCGTTGGGGATGCCGGTGACCCGCACCGGGCCACCCCCTTCGGCGTACCGTTCCACCAGGCCGGCCAGGGTGTCGGCGTCGGTCTCACCGCCCCAGGGCACGGCCGGCACCCCGGCCAGGTCCACCGGGTCGGCCGGCTGCTTGTGCAGGGCTACCTCGTAGCGGTGGCGGGTCAGTTCGTTGTGCGCACGCCCCGGCTTGAGGCGGATGTCCACCCCCGCCGCACCGTGTCGCTCGGCCCACCGGGTGAACCACTCGGGGTCCAGGACCAGTTCCGGCTCGGTGAGCACCGCGCGGGCGATCGCCGCCCGCGCCGCCGACGGCGCGGCGTCGGGGTGTCGGGCGTACTGCACTCCGGTAGCGAACAGGGGAAGGGTGGCGGCGTTGCGTACGTCACCGACGACGATCCGGCCTCCCGGTGCCAGGAGTTCGAAGGCCTGATCGAGGACCTGGTCGAGGTAGTCGGCGTGCGGGAAGTATTGGATCACCGAGTTGAGGACCACCACGTCGAAGTGGCCGGCCGGAAGCCCGGTCACGTCCTCGGCGCGCTGATGCCGCAGGGTGACCTTGTCGGCGTACCCGGCCTGCTCGGCCTCGCGGGTCAGCCGCGCGACGGCGGCCGACGACAGGTCACTGGCCCAGTACTGCTCCACGTGTGGCAGCACATGGGCCATCAACAGCCCTGATCCGACGCCGAGTTCCAGGACGCGGCGGGGCTCCCGGCGGAGGATCCGCTCGACCGCCGCGTCGCGCCAGTGCCGCATCTCGGCCGGCTCGATGGGCAGACCGTCGTAGCTGGAGTTCCAGCCGAAGAAGTTCTCGCCCCATTCGGTGCTCTCGCCCGAGTAGACCTGGTCGTAGATCTTCTCCCACTCGTCGACCTGCTGTTCCGCCTGTTCGATGTCGTCGATGCCGTCCGGATCCGGCACCACGTAGGCGACCAGTTGCTTGTCCCCCGCGCCCGCGATGTCACGGGCCACGACCACGGAGTGGGCGACGCCCGGGTGCGCGGCCAGGGCCCGCTCGACCTCGGCGGGCTCGACCCGCACTCCGCGGATCTTGACCTGGTCGTCCTCGCGACCGGCGTATTCGAGTTGCCCGTCGGCGTTCCAGCGAGCCAGGTCGCCGGTGCGGTACATGCGCGCACCGGCCGGGCCGTAGGGGTCGGCCACGAACCGCTCGGCGGTCGGCCCGCAACGACCCAGGTAGCCGCGGGCGATGTTGCCCGCGACGTACAACTCGCCCACCACGCCCGGCGGTACCGGCGCGAGGCCCGGGCCGAGGATGTAGGTGCGCATGTTTCCGAGCGGCGTGCCGATCGGGGTGTTGTCCGCGGCCCGGCACTCCTGGCCCGCCTCGACGGCGAACGTGGTGGCGTAGAAGGACTCGGTCTGCCCGTAGGCGTTGACGATCCGCACTCCCGGCAGCGCCTCGCGGACGCGGTGCACGAGCGTGGCGGGCAGCGCCTCGCCGGCGAAGACGACCGTCTCCAGAGCGGTCATCGTGGCCATGCGGTCACCGAGCCCGGCGAAGACGGAGGGCACCGTGCTGATCACACTCGCCGACACCACCTCGCGTTCGGCGAGCACCAGTGCGTCCCGGACCACCTCGACGGTGCCGCCGTTGGCCAGTGTCGTGACGATCTCGAAGACCGAGACGTCGAAGTTGATCGACGTACCGGCGAGCATCCGCGTATCCGCGCTCACTCCCACCCGTTCGGCGAGTCGCGTCACCCCGTTGACCACGTTCGCGTGGCTGATCACGACGCCCTTGGGGGTGCCGGTGGAGCCCGAGGTGTACATCACGTACGCCGCGTTCCCCGGCCGCGGTTCGACCGCGGACGCCACGCCCGTATCGGCGGTTTCGAGGTCCACGTCGCCCAGGAACAGGGTGTCGACGTCCGTCTCGGGAAGCACCCCGACGGTGGCGGCGTCGGTGAGTACCAGCTGCGGGCGGGCGCTTTCCATGATGTGGTCCAGGCGCGTGCTGGGATACCTCGGGTCGATCGGCAGATACGCACCGCCCGCCTTCAGGATGCCGAGCATGCCGGTGACCAGGTCGGCCGAGCGCGGCAGCGCCAGGGCGACCACGGTCTCCGGGCCCACTCCGCGTCCGGTCAGCTCACCGGCGAGCCGGCTCGCGCGTGCGTTCAACTCGGCGTAGGTATGGGAGATTTCGCCGTACGTCACGGCGATCTTGTCCGGCGTGGCGGCCGCCTGGCGCTCGAACAGGCCGGGGATGGTCAGTGCGGGAGTATCGGCCGCGGTGTCGTTGACCTCGACGAGGACGCGCTCGCGTTCGGCGGGCCACAGCAGGTCCACCCCACCGACTCGGGCCTGCGGGTCCTCGGCCAACAGGTCGAGGATCCGCCCGAAGCGCGCGGCGATGTCGGCCGCCCGCTCTCGGTCGAGGAGGTGGTGTTGGTGCTGGAGGCTGACCTTCAGGTGCGGCTCGGCGAAGGCCATCACCACGAGCGGGTAGTGGGTGCTGCTGAGCGGGCTGATCCCGGTCACCGAGATCCCTGCGGCCGAGTACGCCTCACTCAGGGCGGCACCGTCGATCGGGTACGACTCGAAGACCACCATCGTGTCGAACAGCACGCGCAAGCCGGTGGATCGGTGCATGTCGAGGAGGCCGTGGTGGTGATGGTCCAAGAGCACGCCCTGCCGCTCCTGGAGCCGGCCGAGGACGACGGCGAGCGATTGGCTCGGTGGGCAGTTCACCCGCACCGGCAGGGTGTTGACGAACATGCCGACCATCTCGTCCACACCCGTGACCCGCGGCGGCCGCCCGGAGACGGTGGCGCCGAACACCACGTCCTGACGCCCGGTCAGGCCGGCGAGGAGGATGCCCCAGGCGCCCTGGACCAGGGTGTTGAGGGTCAGGCCCAGTTCGCTCGCGCGACGGGAGAGGGCACGGGACTGGTCGAATGTGAGCGGCACATCCACCTGGCCGACCCCGGTCGGCTCGGTCTGCGGGGCCAAGCCTGCCGGCACCAGCAGCGTGGGCTCGTCGATGCCCTCCAACTCCTGTGCCCAGGCGCGGCGGCCCGACTGCTCGTCCTGGCGCGAGAGCCAGGCCAGGAAGTCACGGTAGTTGCGCGCCTTGCCCAGTGCGGTGGGGTCCCCGGCCGAGCCGTACAGACGCAGCAGGTCCTGCATGAGCAGGGGGATCGACCAGCCGTCGAACAGGACGTGGTGGGCGGTGAACACCAACTCCCACGTGTCGGCGGCCATCCTGATCAGCGACAGGCGCAACAGCGGGGCCCGGGCCGGGTCGAAGTGCGTGCCGTGCTCCTCGGCCAGGAACCGCTTGAGTCGTTCCTCCCGCTCGCCCTCGGCGATCGTGGTCAGGTCCGCTTCACGCCAGGGCAGTTCGACGCCGCTTCGGACGATCTGGACACGGTCGCCGGAGCTGTCGTCGACGAACGCGACCCGAAGGTTGGGGTAGCGGTCGAGCAGGGCCTGCCCGGCCGCCCGTAGCCGCTGCGGCTCGACCTCCCCGGCGAGGTGGAAGACGAACTGCATCCGGTAGGAGTCGAAGTCGGCACCGGCCAACTCGGCGTGGAAGAGCAGACCCTTTTGCATCGCGGTCAGCGGCCAGACGTCGACCAGGCCCGCGTGATGCCTCTCCCATCGGTCCAGCTCGCCCTGGCTCACCTTCACCAGCGGCACGTCCGAAGGCGTGAGACCGCCCGCCTCCGGCCGGCCGGCATGCCGCGCAAGGGCCTCCAGGGCAGTTCGCCACAGCGCGGCCAGTTCGGCCACCTCGGCCTGCGTGAAGAGGGCGCGGGGGAAGTCGAGACGGGCGGTGAGGTGCGGGCCCTGCTCGGTGTCGGTCACGTACGCGCTGACGCTCAGCGCGGCCAGCGCGGGCATGTTCCCGTCCGGGTTTGCGATGAGCTCGGTGGTGCCCTCGACCTGGGTGAATCCCGGGCCCTGCGGTGCTTCCGACGGGTTGGCCGAACTCGCGTACCGGCCCAGATAGTTGAAGGACACCTGACCGGTCGCGTGCCGCTCGAGAATTTCACCGGTCCGCGGGTTCAGGTAGCGCAACAGGCCGTAGCCGATGCCCTTGTCCGGCACGGCGAGCAGTTGCTCCTTGACCGCCTTGACCGCGGCGCCGGCGGCCGCGCCGCCGTTCAGGGCGTCGTCGAGGTCCACGCCCGCCACGTCCAGGCGAACGGGGAACATGCTGGTGAACCAGCCCACCGTACGCGAGAGATCCGCGCCCGGCACGGCGCCCTCCTCGCGGCCGTGGCCCTCCAGGCGCAGCAGCAGCGAGGACTCGTCCACACCGCGTTGCTTGCGCCACTTGGCCACCGCGAGGGCGAGGGCGGCCAGCAGGCCGTCGTTGACGCCGCCGCGGTAGGCGGCGGGCAGGGTGGTCAGCAGCGCCTCGGTGGCCGCCGACGGCAGATTCATGTGCACGTGCTCGACCGTGGACATGGTGTCCAGGGCCGGATCGAGCGGGCGGCTGCCGAGCACCGGGTCCGGACCGGCGACGATCGTGCGCCACAGCGCCAGCTCACCGGCCCGCTCGGCGGAGCGGGCTTCCTGCGTCAATGCGTGGGACCAGCGTCGGACGGAGGTACCCACCGGCTCCGGTTCCGGTGTGCGTCCGTCGCGGACGCGCTGCCACGCCTCGGCGAGGTCGGGCAGCAGGATGCGCCAGGACACGCCGTCGACGACGAAGTGATGCAGGACGATGATCAGCCGCCCGGCGCTCCCGGCGCCGGCGTCGAACCACACGAACCGCGCCATGCGCCCGGCCTCGGCGTCCAGGCCATCGGTGGCGGCGTCCAGTTCGGCGGCGGCCCGCTCGCGCCAGTCGTCGGCCCAGCGGCCGTCGGTGCGCACCCGGTGGATCAGGGGCGCGATGTCGACCGTCCCGGGAGCGGCCACCTCGAGACCGGTCTCCCGGCCGACGACCAGGCGCGAACGCAGCATGTCGTGCCGGTCGAAGACCGCCGTCAGGGTCGCGACCAGACCGGCTTCGTCGATCCCGACGGGCAGTTCCACCGTCATCGACATGGTGAACCGGTTCAGACCGGTGCCCAGTTCCAGCAGATAGTGGCTCACCGGCAGGAGCGGCATGAAGCCCACGCCACCGCCCTCGAGTTCGTCGAGGACCGGCCCGGGCGGGCCACCGCTGCCCGCCGTCTCGGCCAGCTCGGCCACCGTGCGCGTCTCGAAGACCTGTCGCGGCGTGACCTCCACTCCCTGCGCCCGGGCCCGCGAGACCACCTGGATCGAGCGGATGCTGTCCCCGCCGATGGCGAAGAAGTCGTCGTCGATGCCGACCCGGTCCAGGCCCAGGACCTCGGCGTACACCCCGGCGAGAATCTCCTCCACCGGGGTGCGCGGCGCCCGGTGGGTGCTGCCGGCGAACTCGGGCTCCGGCAGGGCCTTGCGATCCAGCTTGCCGTTGGGAGCCAGCGGGAGCCGGTCCAGTATCACGAACACCGACGGCACCATGAACTCCGGCAGCCTGCCGGATACGAACTTGCGCAGCTCGCGCGAGGAGACGCCGGCCGTCAGGTCGACCTGTAGGTCGCCCAGGCTCTCCACCGTGCCGAGCCCCGACTCCCCCGCGCCCCGCGGCACCACGTAGCCGACCAACCGGGTGCTGCCGTGCCCCTGTTGGGGGACCACCACGGCCTGTGCCACGCCGGGGTGGGCGGTCAGTGCCGCCTCCACCTCCCCCGGCTCGATCCGGAAGCCGCGCACCTTGATCTGTGCGTCGTCGCGGCCCACGTAGGTGAGTCCGCCGTCGGCCGTCCAGCGGGCCAGGTCGCCGGTGCGGTACATCCGCGCCCCGGCGGGCCCGTACGGGTCGGCGACGAAGCGTTCGGCGGTGGGCATGGCACGGCCGTGGTAGCCACGCGCCACGTTGCCCGCGACATACAGCTCACCCACGACACCGGGAGCCACGGGTTGAAGGCCGGGGCCCAGGACGTAGGTGCGCATGTTCCCCAGTGGGACACCGATCGGCGCGCCGGCGGTGCCGCTCCAGGTCCGGTCGGCGGTGAAGGTGGTGGCGTAGAACGACTCGGTCTGGCCGTAGGCGTTGATCACGCGCACACCGGGAATGGCGTTCCGCACCCGCTCCACCAGCGCGGCGGGCAGCGCCTCGCCGGCGAACACGACCGCGTCGGCCCGGATCTTCTCGCCCACCTGGTCCAGGAGTTCGGCGAAGACGGACGGCACGGTGCTGACGACCCCGCCGGTCCAGCCGCCGCGCTCGGCGATCACCAGTACGTCGCGGACCACGTCGAGGGTGCCGCCGACGGCCAGGGTGGTGATGGTCTCGAAGACCGAGACGTCGAAGTTGACCGACGTGCCCGCCAGTACCCGCGTACCCGCGTCGATCCCGACCGCGTCGGCCAGGCGCAGCACGCCGTTGACCACGTCGCGGTGGGTGATCGTCACGCCCTTCGGGGTGCCGGTGGAGCCCGAGGTGTACATCACGTACGCGGCGTTCGCGGGCCGGATCACGGCCGGCGGCACATCCGGGCCCACCGCGGCGAAGTCGACGTCCTCGATGAACAGGGTCGGCACGTCCGACGTCGGGAGCACGCCGACCGTGTCGGCGTTGGTCAGGATCAGCCGCGGACGCGCGTCGGACAGGATGTGGTCCAGGCGAGTGCTGGGGTACTTGGGGTCGATCGGCAGGTAGGCGGCACCCGTCTTGAGGATGCCCAGCATCCCCACGATCAGGTCCGTCGAGCGCGGCAGGGCCAGGCCGACGACGGTCTCCGGGCCCGCCCCGTGACCCCTCAGCTCCCGGGCGAGGCGCTCCGCCCGTGCGTCGAGTTCGGCGTACGACAGTTCCTCGTCGTCGTGGACCAGGGCGGTCGCATCCGGCGTCGCCGCCACCCTGACCTCTAGCAGACCCGGGATGCCGAGTTCGGGTGTGGTGGTCGCGGTGTCGTTGAAGGTGCGCAGCACCAGCTCGCGCTCGCCCGCCTCCAGCACGTCCGCCAGCACGACCGCGCGGGACGGCTCGGTGACCAACTGCTCGATGAGGCGCACGAAGCGGGCCATGACGGCCTCCGCCGTGGACCGGTCGAACAGCTCGGTCGCGTACTCCAGGAAGATCAACAGTCCCGGGTCGGCGGGGTCGTCGAAGAAGTTGAACTCCAGGTCGAACTTGGCCGTGGGCGTCGGCAGCGGGCCGAAATGCGCTTTGACGCCGGGCAGGTCGAACTCGATCCAGCCGCGAGTCGCCCAGGTGAACATCACCTGGAACAGCGGGTGGTACGCGGTGGAGCGCTCCGGGTTGAGGATCTCCACCAGGCGCTCGAACGGCGCGTCCTGGTTGTCGTACGCGGCCAGGGCCTTGTGCTGCACCCGAGCCAGGAGCTGCTCGAAGGAGGGGGAGCCGGACAGATCGGCTCGGAGCACCCAGGTGTTGACGAAGAACCCGACCAGATCCGCGAGTTCGTCGTCGGTGCGGCCCGCGATGGTGGAGCCGATGGCGATGTCCTCGCCCGCGCCGAGCTGCTGGAGCAGCACCGCGAGCGCGGCCTGGAGCACCATCGGCGTGGTCACGTCGGCGCGCTTGGCCAACTGCTCCACCCTGGCGAACAGTTCCGGGTCGAGGGTGAGGCCGATGCCGTCACCCTGGTGGCCGGCCACGGGTGGGCGTGGGCGGTCGGTGGACAGGCGGATCGGCTGCGGTACGCCGGACAGCTCGTCGTGCCAGTAGCCGAGCTGGGTGGACAGGACGCTTTCCGGATCGTTCTCGTCGCCGAGGAGTTCACGCTGCCACAGCGTGTAGTCGATGTACTGGACCGGCAGTTCGGGCCAGTCCGGCTCGCCGCCCCGGACGTGGGCGGTGTAGGCGGCGGCCAGGTCGCGCGCGAGCGGGGCCAGCGACTCGCCGTCGGTGGCGATGTGGTGGATCAGCAGCAGGAGCCGGTGGTCGCGCGCACCGGCGCGGAAGAGGGTGGCGCGGACCGGGATCTCCTCGGACAGCGTGATCACCTGGTTGGCGGCTTCGCGCACCGCCTCGTCCAGCTCCGCCGGATCCGCCTCGACGAGCGGAATGTGCAGACGGACCTGCTCGGCGGGGAGCACCTGCTGTGCGGGCACGCCCTCGGCGTTCTCCACGATCAGGGTGCGTAGGCTCTCGTGACGGGTCACCACGTCACGAACCGCCGCCGCGAGTGCCGTCTCGTCCAGATCGCCTGTGAGCCGGATGAGGAAGGGCACGTTGTAGGTCGCGGACGGCCCCTCGAACTTGTCGATGAACCACAGACGTCGCTGCGCGAAGGACAACGGGATCATTACTTGGCACTCCTGTTCATCGTGCGCAGAGGGGCCGGCGTGCCGCCGATGCGTTCCTTGGCGGCGCCGGTTCATCGATGTCGTCGGCGAACTCCGGCTCTTCGTCGGGGTCGGGCCACCACATCGCCGGTGCGGGGCCTCCACGTGCCCACCTCGCCCGGCGATCGGAACAGGCGCTCCGGGGGGACGACGACGGCATACCGCCCATCGGGACGGAACCGATGGCGCCGACGCCGGGCGCGTCCGACCACCGGCCCGGTGGCGACGGAATCACCGTCGGCCGATTCCGCGGCCGGTCTCGACGAGATTGGAATGTTGTCCCCCGAGGCGGGCGGACCGTGGAAAAGCATGGCATGTCGAGGCGGGAAACCTCACCGGAATTCCCCCGCGGAATCCGACGCGCTTTCGAACACACTCGGTCGATAGGCCGGAATCCATCCAGCCAGGGTGGGGCTGTCCTGTCAACGGGACGACGGGATCATCGCTCCCCTCGGCAGCCACTTCCACAGCGGAAGGAATTCTCGACGACGCAGCACGGGAACGGGCTCACCGGGAGCTGCGGATCTTCCGTTCGATGGCCCCGGCCGCTCCCCACCGGCCGGAGAATGGCGATACGCTGCCCGAAATGAACCACGCGGCAAGCAGCCCGAATTGGAGTGGCCCATGAGCAGCAATCCGTTCGACGACGCGGACGGCCGGTTCTACGTCCTGGTGAACGACGAGGAGCAGCATTCCCTCTGGCCCTCGTTCGCCGAGGTCCCCGCCGGCTGGCGGGTCGTTTTCGGTGAGGACGGTCGCCAACAGTGCCTGGACTTCGTCGAGCAGAACTGGACCGATCTGCGGCCGAAGAGCCTGCGCGAGGCGATGGCGGCGGGCTAGTCGCGCTTCGGGGAGCGATCCGGACGACCCGGGGTGGGCCCGGTGCCGAAAGCGGCACCGGGCCCACCTTTTTCCTCGTCGTGCGTCGCGCACCCCTCGGCCCCGACAGGTCGTCTTCGTCGCGGACATGCCGCCGGCCCGCCGGCAGTGCCGTCGGGCCGGCGGTCCGGCGGGTGGGGCCTGCGGTCAGCGGGTCTCCCGCGCGACCTCCAGGGCTGCCTTGCGTTCGAGTTCGAGTTCGTGCTCGACGCGACGCCGGATGACGGAGTCGGCGATCTCGCCGCTGCGGATCGCGATGTTGGACAGCAGTGAGGACGTCAGTCCGTGGGTGTGCTCGGTGCCGCCTTGCAGGTAGATGCCGCAGGACAGTTCGGGGCTGGTGACCAGGCGGTAGTCGCGCCCCACCCGGTGTCGCCCGGCCTCGTCGCGCAGGCAGTACCGGTCGAGGTCGCCGAGCAGGCCGGAGGGCTCCGGGGAGTCGTAGCCGGTGGCGAAGACCAGGGCGTCGACGTCGAGTTCGCGCACTCCGTCGTCCAGCAGCGAGCGCAGGAACACCCGGGTCTCGTCCCCGGAGCGTTTGACCTGGTCGACCCGGGTGAGGTTGCGGAAGTACAGGCGCCGACCGCCGCGCACCTCCTCCTCGTACGAGCGCCGGTACAGGTCCCTGATGACCTCGTCGTCGACCACCGAGTAGTTCGTGTTCCTGTGATAGCGCCAGAACGCCTCCCGGGCCCGGTCGGTCCCGAAGTAGTACTCGTCGACCGCCCCGGGATCGAACACCTGGTTGGCGAAGGGGGTGTCGTCGGCGACGGAGTACCCGTAGGCCGGCAGGATCGCCGAGACCCGGGCGTGCGGGAGGGTGTCGTACAGGAACCGGGTGATCTCGGCGGCGCTCTGACCGGCGCCCACGACCGCCACACTGCCCAGCCCGGCGGCATCCATCCGGTGGAACTTCTCCAGGAACTCCGAGCTGTGCCAGACGCGTTCGTCGCGCTCGATGCCCTGGGGCATGCGCGGCACGAGGCCGGTCGAGACGGTCACGTTGCGCGCCTTGACCAGTCGGGTCGCGCCCGAGACGACGTCTTCGACCTCGATCTCCAAGTGCTTGGCGTCCCGCGCCGGGGTGCCCTGCGGCGGCCGGATCGAGGTGACCGCCGAGCCGTAGGTGACGCGGTCGGTGACGCTCGACTCGGCCCATTCGAGGTACTGGTGGAACTCCTGCCGGGTGGGGAAGAAGTCCTGGGCGTTCACGAACTGTGCCAGCCGCCCCGAGGCGTGCAGATACGAGATGAAGCCGAACCGCGACACCGGGTTGCGGAACGTGGCCAGATCCTTGAGGAACGAGATCTGCATGGTGGTCGACGGCAGGAGCATGTTCCGGTGCCATCCGAAAGCGGGTTGCCGCTCGAAGAACGCGGCGGTCACCGGTCGGGCCGACTCGTTGGCCCGGTGCTCTTCCAGGGCAATGGCGAGCGACAGATTCGACGGACCGAATCCGATGCCGACCACGTCGTAGATCTCGTGTCCGAACGTACCCATAGAAAATTCTCCCGCTAGCGTCGCTGCGACAGGGACTTCCGCATTTTCAATGGGTCGGTTGCGGCAACCCAGAGGCCCGAATCGGGAACACGGTCAACTCACCACAGGTGCGCGGTCGATGGTCTCGAATATCTCGACCGGTCACCCGGGAGCGGCGTTTCGAGTATTACTCTCGGGAACGCAGTAATGCCAAGCTAGAGGGACCGGGAGCCACCTTTCAAGGATCCCGGCGCACCGCGTACCCATGGCCGCCGTCCTGTCGACGGGACAGCCTTGCCTCCCGGCTCCGAATTGCCGCAAGTGCTCGATGCATCGGTAGTAGCGTCGGCGAGTCGGAGCCATACCGCGAGCCAGCTCACAAAAGGGTGTGAATTCCGAATGTTCGTTCCCCGCCACTATCGTGAACCGGACAGTTCGTGGATGGTGGACCTGATCCGCGCCAATCCGTTGGCCCTTGCGGTCATGAACGGCGACCCCAGCGCGGGCCCGTTCGCGACCCACCTGCCCGTCATACCCGATCCGCAGATGACGGGGTCGTGGTCCGACGACCTTTCGGGTGCCACCCTGCTCGGGCACATGAACCGGGCGAATCCGCACTGGAAAGCGCTGGAGACGGGAACCGTCCTGCTGCTGACCTTCACCGGCCCGCACGGCTATGTGTCGCCCAGCGTGTACGAGGTGACGCCCGCCGCTCCGACGTGGAACTTCACCTCGGTACACGTACGCGGTGTCGTGGAGAGGATCGACTCGCTGGAGGAGACGCTGGGCGTGGTGCGGGCCACCGCGCTGACCTTCGAGTCGGAGTTCGGCGCCGGCTGGGACCAGACCGAGTCGGTCGAGTACTTCCGGAAGATCGTCCCCGGTGTGGGCGCCTTCCGGGTCACCGTCACGGGCGCGGAAGGCATGTTCAAACTCAGCCAGGAGCAACCGGCCGAGGTCCGCGAGCGGGTGCAGCAGTCGTTCAGCAGGCGCGCGTGCAGCCTCCAGCGGGAGACGGCCGAGCTCATGACCCGGTTGCCGTGACCGAAATCCGCCGTGTCGGCGTCCGGGCGCCCCGCCGGGTTCGAATCCTGTCGGCCCTGGGGTGTTCGAACGGGCTCGGGGCCGGTATCTCGCGAGAGATACCGGCCCCGAGCCCGTTCCGGGTCACCGCCGCGGTGCGCGGCGGCAGTGACTCCCGTGGCGTGCCGATGGCGCCAGGTTGATCCCGATGGCGACAGGTGGGTCGAATCCACCCGCGTACGGCGCGCCGTCGAGATACGGACAACCGCCATCGGGCGATGAGAACACCACATATTCCTTGGGCGGAGGTGGTCACACTCGTGCCGGGCCGACCAGGCGCCATGCGGCGCAATCGGTGTGCCATGATAAATCCATGGAACTACGGGAGTACGTCGACGCGCTGCGCGACGAGTTGGTGACAGCCGCTGCGGCCGGAGACGCCGAGGCCCGCGCTGTTGCCGAGCGCCTCGTCGCCCCGCTGGAATCGGCCGTTCGACTCACGTTGCTCAAGGTTCTGTCGGCCGCGGCCGACGAGATCACCCGGGAGCTGGCACCCGGCTCGGTGGACCTGCGGCTGCGCGGGATGGACCCCAGTTTCGTGGTGACTCCGCCCACGGGTGACGACAGCAGCCCCGCCGGCGATGCCGCGGACGAGACCGGTGACGCGGCGAGCGACTGGTTGACCGGATCGCCGGGCGGCGGCCGCAGCGGCGCCACGGCCAGGATCAACTTCCGACCTCCGCAGGAGATGAAGGAAGAGATCGAGAAGGCGGCGTCCAGGCAGGGCGTCTCGGTCAACACGTGGATGGTCCGAGCCTCCGCCGCGGCACTGGCCAACAGCAGGCGATCGCATCGCGGCAAGCAGCAGTTCAACGGCTGGGTGCAGTAGTCGTCTCGGGGTGCGCGGAGCCGTGCGTCAGGCGCGGTGGATGGTGATGTCGCCGTAGGAGGACTGCGCCCGTACCTCGACCGATTCCTCGGACGACTTGTCCGTGGGCTTCAGCGTGTTGTGCACGCGCCCGTATCCGGTGCTCAGATCCAGCTTCGCCGGCCGGTCCGCGCCGATGCCGACCTCCAGGTCACCGCACGCCGTCTTGAGCACGACCGTGCCGCGGGTCACTTCCCCCACGCGAATGCTGCCGTTGGAGGTCTTGGCGTCGGTTTCGAGACCCGACGCGTGCTCGACGGTGATGTCGCCGTTGGCGGCGCGGACATGGACGTCGCCGGTGACCCTGCCGATCTCGGTGTGGCCGTTGGAGTTCTTGGCCTTGACCGCACCGCCGATCTCGCCGATGCGAATGCGCCCGGTGGAGGTCTTGACCTCGGTGTCGCCGTCGACTCGGCGCACAGTGATGTGGCCTGCCGTGTCCAGGCGCAACGAACCGACGTGGTCGAGTCGAACATGCGCGGTGGACGTCTTGAACGTGCAATCACCGAGGCGCCCGGAACCGCGCAGGTCTCCCAGGGCCGCTTCGCCGCGCACGTGCGAGCCGGCAGGCAGGGTGATCGACACATCCACCGAACGGGACTTCCGGGAGAAGTTCATCGCCGGCACCGTGGGCTTGGCTGCCTTGATCACCAGTACGCCGTCGGCGTATTCGACACTCGTCTGCTCGGCGGCCTTCACGTCGGAGGCGTCACTCTCGTCGGTCGGTCGTACCTCGACGACGGTGTCGGTCCGGTCTTCGGCGGTGATCTGCACGTCGCCGACATGGATGTCGAGCGTGACGGAGATCGGCTCGGGAGTATCGAAAACAGGCACGGCTGTCCCTTCTCGTCATTGCGGCGGGCGTCCCCCAAGGTGGGACGGGTGAGGTATCGGTCCGGTCGGTTCGGCACACCCGGGCAATGTGGCGCTGCCGGTCCCGTCTGCCGCGCCGATCGACGGTACGGGAAGCGCGATCGTGCCGCTCCAGGTGGAGATTACCTGTTCCGGTCACGCATCCACCGACTGCCCTTCGTAACCGGCGACTTCCTTGACGGTTGCCCTGGTGACGCCATTGTGGCGCAATACATGCGCCATTTCAAGCCCGGGCACCCCGACATGGCGCCACCACTCGGCGCATCGTGATCCGGACGAGCTGTGCCGGCCGTTCTCACTTGTTGCGGTAGCGGGCGACGGCGAGTGGGGCGCAGATCGTGGCGATACCCAGCGTCCAGGCCAGGGACTGCCAGCCGGCCGAACCCGCGTCGGTGCCGCCCAGCCAGGCCCGCAGGGTGTCCACCACCACCGTCACCGGGCTGTGCTCGGCGTAGGGCCGGAGCCACCCCGGCATCGAGGAGACGGGAACGAAGACCGAACTGACGAACGTGAAGGGGAACAGCCATGCGGTGCCCCCGGCCTGGGCGGCTTCGGGCCCGCTGACGGCCATGCCGATCAGCGCGGCGAGCCAGGAGAACGCGTAGCCGAAGGCGAACAGCAGCAGGAACGCGCCCGCCATCGGCAGCGGATCGCCGTCGAAACGGAATCCGACCAGGAGCCCGACCACGACCATCACCACGACCGCCACGAGGGTGCGGGCCAGTTCGGAGAACGTGCGGCCGGCCAGGACGGCCGATCGGCTCACCGGCATCGACCGGAACCGGTCCATGATGCCCTTGCTCATGTCGTCGGCGACTCCGACGGCGGTGCCCGCGACCGAGCCGAACAGCACCATCTGCACGAAGATGCCCGGCAGCAGGAACTGCCCGTAGTCGCCGCCCGGCACGTCGATCGCCCCACCGAGCACGTAGCGGAACAGCAGGATGAACATCACCGGTTGGATGAGCGCGTACATCATCAGGTCCGGCGTGCGCCGCAGGTGCTTGAGGTTGCGCAGCGCCATCTCCCCGGCGTCGGAGAACCACCAGCCGATCCCGCCGCCGCCGTCGCGCTCGCTCGCGCCGGATCCCGCCGGGGCCATCGCAGACGCCTTCGTCGTCTGCGCGGTGTCCGCGGTCTTCCCGGACTTCCCGGACTTCGCGAATTTCTCGGTCTTCGCGGTCTTTTCCGTCGAGATGCCGCTCATCGTTGGTCCGTCCTTCCGGCCGTCACCGCGGTGACGTGTTCGGCTTCCGGGGGTGCCGGCGTCGGGTCGGCGTCGGAGGACGGGCTCGCGCGACGCTCGGTCAGCGCGAGGAAGGCGTCCTCCAGGGTCGGGCGGCGCACCGCGGTGTCCACGACGATCACCTGCGCCGCGTGCAACTCGCGCATCAGCTCGGGCATCAGCAGCGCCCCGCCGGCGACCGCCACGGTGATCCGCCCCTCGCCGTCGTGGTTGCACGGACTGTCCCGGACGACCCCCCGGATCGCCTGCTCGGCCCGCTCGTACTGGCCGGCGTCGTCCAACCGGATCTCCAGCCGCTCGCCGCCCACCCGGTCCTTCAGTTCCTCCGGGGTGCCCCGGTCGATCACCGTGCCGTGGTCCACGACCACGACCGCGTCGGCGAGGCGATCCGCCTCCTCCAGGTATTGCGTGGTCAGCAGCACGGTGGTGCCGGCGGCGGAGAGGTCGGCGACCACCTTCCAGATCGCCGTCCTGCTCCTGGGATCGAGGCCCGTGGTCGGCTCGTCCAGGAAGATCACCTCCGGGCGGGCGATCAGGCCGGCCGCGAGGTCGAGCCGGCGGCGCATGCCGCCCGAGTAGGTGCGGACCAGGCGCCCGGCGGCGTCGGCGAGGCCGAATTCCGCGAGCAGTTCGTCGGCCCGGTCGCGGGATTCGGCCCGGCCGCGCCGAGCGAGCCGGGCGAGCATGCGCAGGTTCTCGAAGCCGGTCAGCTTCTCGTCGACCGCCGCGTACTGGCCGGTGAGACCGATCAGGGGCCGTACCCGTTCGGGCTCGCGCAACACGTCGATGCCACACACCCGCACCGATCCGGAGTCCGGGCGCAGCAGTGTGGCGAGGATCCGCACGACGGTCGTCTTGCCGGCTCCGTTGGGCCCCAACAGGCCCAGGACCGAGCCCTGTTCGACAGTGAGGTCGAGGCCGTCCAGGGCCTGCACGTCGCCGTATCTCTTGTGCAGCGCCTCGACGGCGATTGCGTCCGACATGGCTCCACGGTCCTTTCCAGAGCATCGGCGCCGTCGGCGGCGTCGACGGATGCGGGCGGGTCAGGGGGAACCGGCGGCGGCGGTCGCGCCGGCCAGGTCGGCGACCAGCGTGGCCAGCAGGGCGCGGCGGGCGCTGTGCAGGAAGAAGTGGTCGCCGGGCAGTACGTGCAGCGCGAAGCGGGCAGCGGTCTGCTCGCCCCAGCCGGCCGCGGTGTCCGGGTCGGCCTCCGGATCGGCGTCGCCCACGAAGGCGCTGATCGGGTACGCCAGCGGGGGCTGCGGCGTGTAGTCGTAGTCGTCGACCATGGTGAAATCAGAGCGCAGCACCGGGACGACCAGTTCGCGCAGTTCGGGATCGGCCAGCACTTCGGCCGGGAGTCCGCCCATGCCGTCCACGCGGGCGATGAACTCGTCGTCGGGCAGGTCCGAGTCGCGGATCGCCGCGGGTGGGTGCTGCGGCGCCGGGCAGCCGGACGCGAACAGCCGAAGCGGGTCGGGGCAGCCCAGGGCGCGCAACCGGCGGCACAGCTCGAACGCGAGTCGGCCGCCGATGCTGTGGCCGAAGACCGCGTACGGCCGATCGATGCTCGCGGCGACCTCGGCGGCCATCGCGTCGACGTCGATGAACGGGTGCTCGCGCAGCCGGTTCTCCCGTCCCGGGTACTGGATCGGGGCGACCTCGTAGGACCCGAGCGCGGCGAGCGCCCCGGGCCAGTCGCGGAAGGCGGACGCGCCCGCGCCCGCGTAGGGCAGGCAGTACAGCCGAACCTCGGCGTCGGGACGCGGTTGGGGCAACGTCACCCACGGGCCCCGGCGTTGCTTGGTCGTCACGTGGTCCTCCCATCCGCAGCGGCCCGGGCGGTCGATGCGTCGGCGGGATCGCGCCCGCCGGCCCGGTCGGTATGTCCCCCGTCGGCCGCCCGGCGGTCGCCG
This sequence comes from Embleya sp. NPDC050493, assembly GCF_044458105.1. Lineage (NCBI taxonomy): Bacteria > Bacillati > Actinomycetota > Actinomycetes > Kitasatosporales > Streptomycetaceae > Embleya > Embleya sp. NPDC050493. The sequence continues at coordinate 100,959 of NZ_JBITHP010000001.1, read as the reverse complement.
CTCCCGGCGGCGCCCCCTTCGCCGCCCGCGCGCCGCACCGCGGCCACCGCGGCGTCCAGGCCGGGTTCGTAGCCGTTCCAGCGCTGCCGCAACACGCGCAGCAGGCCGAGTTGTTCGGCCAATCGGCGCCGGGTCGTGCGCAGACAGTGGTCCAGTGCCCGCGGTCCCGGTCCCCCGCCGTACTCAGCGGTCTCGGCGACGGTGCGTGCCGACGCCGTCAGGTCGGTCCGGCCACCCGCCTCGGGCAGTCGGGCCAGCACGTCGGCCAGCGGCTCCCCGCCCTCGGCCAGCGATTCGCGCACCGCGCCCGCGACCGCGGCGTGCGCGGCCCGGAAGCCGAGGCCGGTGTCGAGGGCGAGCCGATTCGCGGCCTCGGTCGCCGCCGTGCAGCCCGCCTCGGCGCACGCCGTCATCCGCTCGACGTCCGGCTGCGCGGCCGCCACCACCAGGCGCAACAGCTCTGCGGCCTGTGCGAGTTGCCGCACCGCGTCCTCGATCGGACGCATGCCCTCGGTGTGTACCGCGATGGCGTTGCTGAACGGTGTCTTGTGCATCGCCGTCGCCGCCGTGACGAAGGCGCCCAGGGGGGCCGCCGCCTTGCCCGCGACGTGTTCCAGGACGAAGACGTTGCGCTTTTGCGGCATCATCGAGCTTCCGCTGGTCAGGTTGTCGGGCACGGTCAACAGCCCGCTGTCCGGGCCGGTCCACGCCGAGAGGTCGGTGGCCACCCGGCCGAGCAGCACCCCCAACACGGCGCCCGCGGCCGTCAGCCGCAACCCGGCGTCCCGCGAGGCGACCGCCTCGACCGAGTTGGCGCGCGCCCCGGCGAAGCCGAGCAGCGCGGCGGTGCGGCCCGCGTCGATGGGCACCGTGGTGCCGCCCACCCCGCCCGCGCCCAGCGGACTGCGATCGAGGTCCTCGGCCACCCGGGCCAGCGCCTCGATGTCGGCCGCCAACGCCACCGCGACGCCGCCGAGGTAGTGGCCGTAGGTGATCGGCACGGCGGGTTGGTGGTGGGTGAACGCGGGCATCACGGTGCGGGCGTACCGGCGGGCGGTACGGGTGAGCGTGCCGAGCAGGCGCAGCGCCTCCCACAGCAGGTCCAGATACGGTCCGCGCAGTTTGAGTTGCCGGAGGGTGGCGGTGAGATCGTTGCGGGAGCGGCCCAGTTGCAGTTGGCCGCCGACGTCGGGACCCAGCCGTTCGGTCAGGAACAGTTCGTACATCAGGTACCAGCCGCGCGGGGCCGGGCGGCCGCGCAGCGACGCGAAGTTCTCGGCGCGCAGCGCGTCCACGGCGCCGAGCAGCCGGGCGGCGGCGGTCGTCGGCAGGATGCCGCGCTCGGCGAGCATCACCACATGGGCTCGGTCGATCTGCGTGGTCAGCGCGAGATCGCCGGCGAACGCCGCTTCCACGCCCGGCTGTTGGGTCAGCGCCCGGACCCGCGGGTGCAGCGGGACGCGCCCACCGGTGTGCACCCGGTCGGCGTCGGCCGGGTCGAGGGGAGCCGCCTGCTCCGCCGTCGGCGCCGATGCGCCCCGCACCCGTTCCCCGGTCACCGCGGGCTCCCGTTCGCCGTCGTGCGCACCGTGAGGGTGCGCAGCGCCCGGTCTGCCGCGGCCGCGGCGGTCGCCGTGTCGGGTGCGGTGGTCAGGACCGCCCCGATCCGGTCGCGGAAGTCGCCGTGTCGCGTCATCGGGGTGCCCACCGCCACGCCGACCTCGACCCGTCGCACGCCGGGCAGCCGAGCCGCGTCCGCGGTCCCGTCGACGCCGGCCAGGACGCCGTGCGCGGGTGCGAGGAGGAAGCGTACGGCCGCCGCGCCCGCGACTCCCGCCGGGCGCGGCGGCACCGGGCGGCCCAGGGCCGCGGCCAGGAGGCCGTCGATCAGGTCCACGCCGCGGGCCGCGAACACGAGTTCGGGGATGTGGCCGCCCGCGAGGCGGGGGTTGACCTCGATCACGACCGGTCCGGCCGGACCCACCCGCAGTTCGACGTGGGCCGGGCAGCCGGCCAGCCCCAGGGCGGTGACGGCCGCCACGGCCCCGGCCCGCAGTGCGGCGAGCAGGCCGGGGTCGGCGGCGGCCGGGAAGTCGTGTCCGGTCTCCACGAAGCACGGCAGCGCGCCCAGGTGCTTGGCGGTGACGCCCACGACCCGGCCGCCGAGCAACTCGACGGAGAACTCCGGGCCGGGCACGTACTCCTGGAGCAGCACCCCGGTCGGCACGGCGAGTCCGCGCTCGTTGACCGCCTCGGCCAGGAGCGGGCCCGCGTGCCGGCGTGCCTCGTCCGCGTCGGCGCACAGGCGTACGCCCACGCTGCCGCTTCCGGTGACCGGTTTGACCAGGAACGGTCCCGTGCCCAGCCGGTGCCGGGCCGCCTCGACGTGCGAGAGGTCGGTGACGGTGACGCTCCTCGGTACGGCCACCCCGGCCGCGGTCAGGGCGCTGCGCTGTCGGCCCTTGTCCCGGCACATCGCGACGGCGTGCGGGTCGGGTCCGGGCAGGCCGAGTCGTTCGGCGAGGCCGGCGGCCGGCTCGATGTAGTGGTCGGAGGTGCTCGTCACGCCCACCACCGGTCCGCGGAGCCGCCGCACGGCGGCCAGCAGCGCATCCCCGGAGCCGGTGTCGGTGACCACGGCGGGGACGCCGTCCGCGCGGACGTAGTCGTAGCGGTCCGGGCGGGCGCACAGCAGCACCGGCCGCAGGCCCTCGCGACGGGCCGCCCGCACCAGGGCCCGTCCGTTGCCGGTGGTGTTGCTCTCCACCAGGACCAGGGTCGCGGTCATCGGACGCGCGTCCGCTCGTCCGCGGGCCGGGGGGCGGAATCGGGGGCGGGCCGGGCCGCGTCCGGGCCGCGACGCGCGGCGCCGGGTGCGGGGCGGCGGTTCCACACCATGTGGTCCCAGTGGCCGCGCACCTGGGCGGGGTCGGTGACGGGGTGCGGTTCGGAGGGCAACACGGGCAGATGGAGCCCGTGTTCGCGCAGCCACTTCGGGTCGCCCGAGGTGGACTGGTAGCGATGGCCCTCGTCCGCGAACAAGGCCAACACGGTGCGGTCGGGGTGGCGTCGGGCCTCCCACCGGGCCACCAGGAAGGCCGCGCCGCTGGTCGGGCCCATGAACAGGGCGTGTTCGCGGTGCAGCCGGTCGGTGGCCCCGAACGCCTCCGCGGCGCCCAGCCAGTGCACGTCGTCGAAGGTGTCGTGGGCGACGTTGGCCGGCATCAGGCTGTTGCCGAGCCCGCGCAGTGTCCTGGGACCGTCGGGCAGCCCGAACAGCACGCTGTGGTGGGTGTCCACGGCCACCGCGCGGGTCTGCGGCCGGTGCCGGCGCAGCTCGTACGCGGTGCCGCACATCGAGCCGCCGGAGCCGACGCAACCCACCAGGGTGTCCACCCGGCCGATCCGCTGCCGGACCAGATCGGCGACCCCCGCGTAGGCGGCGGGGTTGAGCGGGTTGTCGTATTGGGAGGGCACGAACGCGGGTTCGCACTCCTTGCGGATCGCGTCGAGCCGGTCCAGGCGTGCGCGTTGGTGGCCACCGACGGCCGCCGGTTCCGTGACGATCTCCACGCGGGCGCCCAGGGATTCCAGCCTGGCCTGTAGCGGTGCGTCCAGGACCGGGTCGCTGACCAGGATCAGCGGGTATCCGCGCAGTGCGGTCACCATGGCCAGGCCCAGTCCGAAGGTGCCCGAACTGGTCTCCACCACGGTCATGCCCGGGCGCAGTTCGCCGCGGCGGGCGGCGGTGTCCAGGATGTACCGGGCCGGGAGCAGCTTCATCACGGTGAAGCAGGCGGCGTAGAGGTTGTGTTCGAGCCTGACCAGGCGGGGCATCTCGAGGGCGGCCACCGCGTCGCCGACGATCTCCGTCCGGTGGGACGCGGCGTGCCCGTTCGCCGGCCGCCCGTCCGCTGCCTGCTCGTGCGCCGTCCGGCCGTTCGCCGAATGCCCGTTCGCTGCCTGCGCGCCCATCGCTCGCTCGTTCACCGGCTGCTCCGGCGGCGGTGGAATCGCATCGGCATGGAGGTGATCCCGTTGATCCAGTTGGACCGCAAGTGCGTGATCGGCCCGGCCGGTTCGACACCTTCCAGCGCGCTGCCGAGTTCGTCGAAGAGCATGCCGAGCGCCATCCGGCTCGACGGTGCGCCGATGCAGTAGTGCGGTCCGCCGCCGAAGGCCAGGTGCGGGTTGGGGGATCGGGTCGGATCGAAGGTGTAGGGGTCGGGGAACACGCTTTCGTCCCGGTTCGCCGAGGCCACCCACGCGCACACCCAATCGCCCTTGCGCAGCGTGGTTCCGGCCACCTCGGTGTCCTCCCGGACCCGCCGCACCAGGTGGTTCGTGGGCGTCGTCCAGCGCGCCCCCTCCTCCACCAGCAGCGTGGTGCTGCTCGGATCGGCCAGTGCGTCGTCCCACAGGTGCGGGCGTTCGGCCAGCGCGAGCAGGGTGTGCGAAGCCACGTGCGGCGTGGTCGAGTTGGCGCCGAGCAGGAAGCTGTAGCAGTTCAGCGCCACCCGCAGGTCGTCCAGCGGGGCGCCCTCGGTCTCCAGCGTGATCAGCGCGCTGATCAGGTCCTCGCCCGGATGGGCCCGTTTCGCGTCGATGATCTCGGTGAAGCAGGCGAAGAGTTCGTGGTGGGCGCGGCGCAGCGTCTGGTGGGTGCTCTCGCCGCTGACGTATTCGGGATCGTCGGGGGCGATGCTGGCGGTGGTGTAGTGGGCGATGGTCTCCCAGTACCGGTCGGGGATGCCCATCAGTTCGCCGATCACCACCATCGGCAGCAGTCGCATCAGCTTCGCGAAGTCGTGTTCGCCGCCGTCCAGGCAGGGTTGCGCCAGGGTGCGGACCCGCTCGCGGATCCCGGCGGCGCGCTTGCGCACGACCGAGTGCCCGAGGGTGCGCATGGTGGGCCGGCGGATGTCGCCGTGCCGCGGCGGGTCCATCAGCGTGATGGTCCGGCCGCCGGCGCTGTCCCCGACGCCGACGGAGGCAAGGATCGTGCCGTCCTCGGAGCCGAAGACCCGGTGGTCCTTGACGATGCGGTCGCATTCGGCATACCGGGGGAAGCCCCAGAAGACGTCCCCCGTGGCGGGGGCGGTGTGTCTGGTGACCGCCGTGTCCGCTCGCATCGCCCGCCACCTGGCGTGTTGGCACTCCTCGTAGACGCCGGGGTCGGTGACGTCGACGTCGTCGTAGCGTACGTGCTGGCCGGCCGGCGGTGCGGTGATCTCCATCAGCTTGCGCCGTTTCGCTCGCCGCCGGTCGCCTCGGCCAGTTCCGCGATCGTCTGGTGCCGGAAGAACGCCCCGGCCGAGCAGTGGATCCCCAGCAGGCGCAGCCGCTCGATGGTGTCCACGCTGAGGATGGAGTCGCCGCCGAGCTCGTAGAAGTTGTCGTCGACGCCGACCCGGTCCAGGCCGAGCACCTCGGCCCAGACGTCGGCCATCAGCGACTCGGCCTCGCTCTGCGGCGCCCGGTAGTCGGGCAGTTCGCCCAGCCGGTCGCGGCTGGACCACGGGGCGGTCAACGCGGCGCGGTCCGGCTTGCCGTTGGGGTCGTGCGGCATCTCGTCCAGGACCAGACACGTGCCGGGCACCATGTGCGCGGGCAGCCGCTCGCGCAGCCAGGTGCGCATCGTGGAGGCCGTCACCCGGGCGTCGCCGGCCGGGACCGCATAGCCGACCAGCCGCTTGCCGTCCGCCTCGGTGCCGAACACGGCGACCACGGCCTCGGCCACCTCGGGGCGGGCGTTGAGCACGGCCTCGATCTCGCCCGGTTCGATCCGGAAACCGCGGATCTTGACCTGGCGGTCGGTCCGGCCGTGGAATTCGAACGCGCCGTCCGCGCGGCGCCGGGCCAGGTCGCCGGTGCGATACATCCGGCTCGCCCGGTCGGTCGCGAAGGGGTCGGGCAGGAAACGTTCGGCGGTCAGTGCGGAACGCCGCAGGTAGCCCCGGGCGACCCCGGCCCCGCCGAGATACAGCTCGCCGCTCTCGCCGGGCGCGACCTCGCGCAGGTCCTCGTCCAGGACGTACATCGTGCGGCCGCGCAACGGCGTGCCGATCGGCACCCGATCGCAGGTCGTGTCGTCCGGATCGATCGCGTGCAGCGACGCGAACGTGGTGGTCTCCGTGGGGCCGTAGGCTGCCAGGACCCGAAGTCCGGGAACGGCGGCGGCCGTTCGCACGTGCTGCGGGGACAGTACGTCGCCCCCGGTGATCAGCGTGCCCACCGGTTCCAGCGCGTGCGGCGCGTGGTCGGCCAGGACGTGGAACAGGCCGGTGGTCAGGAACAACCAGTCCGGGCGCCGCTTGGCGAGCTCGGCGGACAGGTCCTCGACCGCGACGGGGCCGCCTCGCAGGATCTCCACCCGGCCGCCGCGGCACAGTGCGGCCCAGATCTCGAACGTCGAGGCGTCGAAGGCCATCGGCGCGTACTGGGCGACCGACTGGCCGGGCTGCACCGCGATGCGTTCGTCGTCCAGGACGAGCGAGACCACGGCGGCGTGTTCGACCACGACACCCTTGGGCGTGCCGGTGGAGCCCGAGGTGTAGATCACGTATGCGGCCTGGTCGGGACGTACTCGGCCGGCCGCGAGATCCGCGAGCGGATCCTCGCCGGCGGGGTCGGCGACGGCCTCGGCGTCCGCGAACAACACCGGAACACCGTCGTCCACGAAGTCGGGGATACCGCCGCGCTCGGCGACCACCGCGGCCACCCGGCAGTCCCGGACCATGAACCGCTGTCGCTCCAGGGGGAAGTCCGGATCGATCGGTACATAGGCCGCGCCCGCGGCCAGCACGCCCAGGAAGGCCACGATCGCCGTGGGCGAGCGCGGCACGGTCACCGCGACCCGATCCTCGTGCCCCACCCCGGCGGCACGCAGACGGGTCGTCAGGTCGCGGGCGCGAGCCAGGAGTTCGCCGTAGCTGAGGGTGTCGCCCTCGATCGAGACGACCGCCGTCGCGTGGGGGTCGCGCAACGCCTGATCCTCGACCAGCTCGTGCAGTACGACCGACTCGCGCTCGATCGTATGCGTTTCGCACGCCGTCGTATTCGTCGTCGTCATCGCCTTCCGCTCCGCTCCGCCTCGCCGAACAGCCAAAGGAATGGCTTTTCGACAATCACCCCGATGCGGTGGCCGGTCAATGCCCACGAAGGAATTCGGAAGGTAGTCGGGAAGTGGTCGGGAGGTGGTCGAGACATGATCGGAAGGCGGTCGAGGCAGTCGGGGAGAAGCTTCCGCGCGGCGGGAAACATCCGGGAAAGAATCATGGCGCCACGGCATTTCACCGGTAAACATGACGGCACTGTGTACAGGTGGAGTGGATACGCCTCCAAAGACCTCCAACGACACCCATGACACCTACGACACCGTGGATGGACACTGTGGATTCGGCCGCGTGGGAAATCTCGAAGGCGCTCGCGGGCAAGGCGGTTCTCGTCACGGGTGCCGGCTCCGGTATCGGCGCCGCGGTCGCCGTGCAGGCCGCGTGTGCCGGGGCGTCGGTCGCCCTCGTGGGCCGGCGCGTCGAGGCACTGGAGGAGACCGCGGCACTGGTCCGGCAGGCCGGCGGCGAGCGGGCTCGCGTGGCCGTACTGCCCTGGGACGTGCGCGCCGACGGCGGCGCGGATGCCCTCGTCGGCGCGGCGATCGATCGGCTGGGCCGGATCGACGGTCTGGTCAACAACGCCGGCGTGGCCCGGTTCGCGCCGTTGGAGAGTGCCGCGAGTGAGGATCTGGACGCCATGCTCGACACCCATGTGCGCGGCCCGGTCGCCCTGATCCGGGCCTGCCTGCCCGCGCTGCGCGAACACCGCGGCAGCGTGGTCAACGTCTCCTCGGTGGGGGGCGCCCTGGCCATGCCGGGGCGCTCCCTGTACGGCGCGAGCAAGGCCGCGCTGAACAGCCTGACCCGTTCGCTGGCCGTGGAGCTGGCACCCGACGTACGGGTGAACGCGGTGCTGCCCGGGCCGGTGGAGACCCCGATGTACGACGATCTCGGCCTGGACGGACCCGCGACCACGGCCCTGCGCGCGGGTCTGCTGGCCGGCACACCCATGGGGCGCTTCGGCACTCCGGACGAGGTCGCGCACTGGGTGTGCGCGCTCCTGGACGCCGAGAGATCCGCCTGGGTCACCGGCGTCCTGTTGCCGGTCGACGGCGGCCGTACCGCGTAGGCCAGGGCCGCCGGCCCGCGCAGCTCGACCGGCGCCCGGCACGCGGCGCGCGGTACCGCGCGCTCCGCACCCGAACACCCGAACCTTCGAAACCGGCACAGACACCGAGACACCGAGACACCCGGACACCCGAAAGCCATCCGCACCACGGACCGCACCTCATCGACAGCGCAGGAGGACCGACCGTGACCACCACCGAAGACACCACGACCGTCTACGGACGACCCGAGTTCGCCGACATCGACATCGGCGACACGATGCGCCACGGTCACCCCGACATCACCGACGGCGACCACATGATCGTGGACCTGGTCGCCCGGCGCGCCCGGACCCTGGGCCGCCCGCTGACGGTGATGGACGTCGGCTCCGGTTCCGGCGTGGTCTCCGCGATGCTGGCCCACCACCTTCCGGGACACCGCGTGATCGCCAACGAGATCGAGCCCCGGTTGATCGCCCAGGCCCGCTCGCGGCTCGAGGACATCCCCGGCGGCGAGGTCTTCGACCGGCCGTTCCAGGAGTGGCGCGAGCCGCTGGACGTGATCATCTCCTGGGGCTCGCACCACCATCTGCCGAACACCTACCTCGACCATGTGCGCAGCCTGCTCGTGGACGACGGCGTGCTGATCATCGGCGACGAGTTCTGCCCGGAATACTGCGACGACACCGACGCGGCCCGGGTGACCACCGCCGAGGTGATCCATCTGGCCGACGGCCTGGTGCTGACCACGCAGCGCGAGGTGGACGCCTACCGCACCCAAGGCGTCGTCCCGCAGTGGTCGCGCGACCTCGAAGCCAAGCGCCGCCGCGCGCTGTGGCACTGGTACAAGTTCGTCATCGACTACGCGATGGCCAAGGACAACTGGACCGTGGTGCTGGCCGAGTTGCAGATCACCCGCGACGACCTGACCACCTCCTTCGACGAGGAGCACAAGCTCTCGCCGCTGATCGTGCGCCGCGACCTCGAACTCAACGGATTCCGGCCGCTGTCGACGAACGTCATCGGCGCCCGGCCGGCGGACCTGCAGAGCTTCTACCTCTACGAGTTCGCGCCCCGGCCGAGGTCCTGACCCGATCCCGAGCGCGCCCCGGTTCCCGAGCCGGCCGCGAACCGCTCCGGTCCCGAGCCCGCTCCCGTCGGCGCGACCCGTGGGGGCGTGCCCGGCGCACTCGTCCGCATCGCCGTAGCCACAGCCGTACCGGCGGAAAGAGAGCCATCATGTCGACCTTCGAGATGAGCGCCGCGCATCCGGCCGTCTCCCGCGCGGCGTCCATCCCGCCGTCGTGTCTGCACGACGTGTTCCGGTCCGCCCAGGCGTGGGAACTGGTCCACCGTCGGGCCCCGATCCGACTGCACGTGGGCGAACCGGCGTTCGGGCCGCCGATCGAGGCGATCGAGGCCCTGGGCGCGGCGGCCCGCGAGGGGCGCGCCGCGTACACCTCGGCCGAGGGCATGATCGAGCTGCGCGAGGCGCTGGCCGCCAAGCTGGCGAGCGAGAACGGCCACGACACCGGCCCCGACCGGGTGTTTGTCGCACCGGGGTCGTGCCAGGGGCTCGCGGCGTTGATGCAGTCGATGGCCGAGCCCGGCGCGGAGATCCTGCTGCCGGAGATCCACTGGCCCATCCATCTCCAGCAGGCCCTGCTGGCCGGGCTGCGACCGCGGTTCTACCCCCTGGACCGCGACTTCCGCCCCGATCCGGACTCGCTGGCCGACGCCGGCAGCGAGCACACCCGGCTGATCCTGGTGAACACTCCGGCCAATCCCGCCGGCGTGGTGCTCGACGAGCCCTTCCTGCGCGACGTGTTGCACATCGCCCGGCGGCGGGGCTGGCGGATCATCAGCGACGAGGCGTACGAGCACTTCGTATTCGAGGGCGAGCACGTGTCCATGGCCTCGCTGGAGCGTGATGTGCCGGAGCGGGAACGGCTGGTGCACTCGGCGTTCAGCTTCTCCAAGAGTTACGCGATGACCGGCTACCGGCTCGGCTACATCGCCGTCCCGCACGCCGAGGCGGCGAGCGCGCTGCGTGTGGTCCAGGAGGCCAGCATCGTGGCCCCGCCGACTCCCGTGCAGTACGCCGCCCTTGCCGCGCTGGGCGTGCCGCAGGCGGCGGCGCGCAACCGCGAGACGGTACGCGCGAACCGGGATCGGGCGCTGCCGGGCCTGGTGGCGGCGGGCCTGCTCGGTCGGGTACCGCCGGGCGGGTGGTACGCGCTGCTCGACGTGGCCTCGGTGGGCCTGGACGCCGAGGTGTTCGCGGCCGAACTGCTCGCCGAGCACGGTACCGCGGTCGCGCCCGGTCGGGGCTTCGCACTGCGGCCCACCGTCGACGCGCAGTGCCGGGTGACCGACATCGGGCACTCGCCCCGATCGCACGGGCTGTTGCGGATCGCCTTCTGCGGCGACGGCGACCTGCTGGCGGCGGGCGTCGAACGGGTGCTGGCCGCGGCATGCGGCGGCCGGGCGTGAACGGCTCCGCGGCCCGCACGTCGGCCGCGCACGAGAGTGCCGCCGACGCCGCCGAGCCGACCTACGACGGGTACCTGCGCCTGGCGACGGTGCTGACCGCGCAGGCGCCGACCACGGCGGAGAGCGACCGATCCACGTACGCCGCCGAGCACTTCTTCATCGTGACCCACCAAAGTTGCGAGTTGTGGCTCAAGCAGGCACTCCTGGACCTGGGGCTGGCCACCGACGCGGTCCGCTCCCGGCCACGCGACCTGGAACTGTGCCTGGAGCAGGTCCGCCGCACGACGCACGTACTGGCCATGATCGCCGAACACTTCACCGTCCTGGAGCGGCTGACCGTCTCCTCCTTCGCTCGCTTCCGCGGCGCGCTCGGCCGGGCCAGCGGGGCCCAGTCCGGGCAGTTTCGCGCGCTCTACCGCGCGTTGGGCCTGTACGGCGCGGACAGCGAGCTGTTCCGCGGCTTCCTGACCGCCCTGGCCGAGCGGGATCTGACCGTGGCCGAGGTCTACCGGCGGGCGCCGCATTCGGGTCTGCCGTATCTGCTGGCCGAGGGTCTGGTCGATCTGGCCCAGGCGGTGCGGCGCTGCCAGTTGGCGCACGTCGAGGTCGTGGTGCGGCAGATCGGTGCCCGACCGGGCACGGGCCGCACCACCGGCGCCGACTTCCTGGCCCGGCGCCTCGCGGCACCCTTTCCCGAGCTGTGGGAGGCACGGGCCGCGTTGCACTCCCCCGGCCCGGTCGACTCAGTCGGCGTCGGGGTCCGCTACGACCGGTAGTTCCACCAGGCCGCGAAAGAACGGCGCGGGCCGCCAGCGCAGTTCGGCGGCGGGTACGGCCAACCGCATCCGGGGGAACCGGCCGAGGATGGCGCCCAGCGCAAGGCGGGCCTCCATCGTGGCCAGCGGCGCGCCGATGCAGCGGTGGATGCCGTGGCCGAAGCCCAGATGCGAACGTTCGGTCCGGTCGATGCGGAAGGTGTCGGGATCCGGGAAACGCTCCGGGTCCCGATTCGCGGCGTGCCACAGCGCCGCGGTGACCGCCCCGGCCGGCACCACGCCGCCGGGCAGTTCGACCTCCCGACGGGCCACCATGAACGCGATCCCGGCCGGCCCGTCGTAGCGCAGGATCTCGTCGATCGCCGCCGGCAACAGCGCGGGATCGGCCGTCAGTCGGGCGTGCTCACCCGGGTGGGTCAGCAGGAGCTTGATGCCGGTCGCGATGAGGTTCACCGTGGTCTCGTGTCCGGCCACCAGCAACATGAAGGCCATGCCGACCAGTTCCGCCTCGGACAGCCGCTCGCCGCCGTCCCGGGCCTCGACCAGGGCGCTGAGCAGGTCGGCGCCCGGCCGGGCCCGCTTGCGCCGGATCAGGTCGAGGAAGTACGCCAGCAGGTCCTCCTGGGCCTGCCGCAGCAGCCGCTGCGAGTCCGGACGGGCGCTGGAGACCATGCCGTCCGTCCAGGCGCGGAAGTCGTCGCGCTCGGTCGCCGGCACCCCGAGCAACTCGCAGATGATGGTGATCGGCAGCGGATGCGCCACGGCCGTGATCAGGTCGAACGGCCGCGTGCGCGGGGCCGCGTCGAGCAGTCCCCCGACGATGGTCTCGACCCGATCGGCCAGCGGATTGACCCGGCGCGTACTGAACGCGCTCTGCACGAGCCTGCGCACCCTGGTGTGGTCGGGCGGGTCGAGGGTGAGCAGGTTGCGGTTCATCGCGCTGTCCGGATCACCGGTGAGCGCGGTCGCCTCCGGCGGGGCAAGGTGCAGGTCGCGGCTGAACCCGGGGTCGGTCAGCGCGGCGCGCACGTCCTCGTACCGGGTCAACAGCCACATGTCGAAGCCCTGCGGCGTCGCGATGCGGTGCACCGGTGTGGTCCGCCGCAGATGCGCGTAGGTGGGGTAGGGGTCGGCCAGGAAGGCCGGGCTGAACAGTGGTGGTACCGGGGGTGATTCCTGCTTCATCGGCTACCCGCTCCGGTGTCTGCTCGGGATGTCGTGGCGTTGGGATGTCGTGGCGTTGAGATGTCGTGACGTCGGGGTGTCGTGACGTCGGGGTGTCGTGACGTCGGGGCATCGAGTCCTCGGGGTCGACACGCTGTTTCGGTCCGCGAGGTCGACGGGCTCCACGGGGGTGTCGGGCGGGGTCCACGGGTCGGGGGGGGGGGGGGGGGGGCGGCGCCGCCGGCGCCCCCGCCCCCCGGCGGGGGGGGGGGGGGGCGGGGGGGGGGGGGGGGGGGGGGGGCGGGCCGCCCCCCCCCCCCCCCCCCCCCCCCCCCCCCCCCCCCCCCGCGCTCAGGAGGCCGCGCCGGCGGGCGGCGCAGGCGGCGTGGACGGCCCGGGCAACGTGCAGCTCGCGCCCCGGCCGGGCAGCCGTCCGGACACAAGGTAGGCCGTGATCGCGCCGTCGACGCATGCGCTGCCCCGACCGAACGCGGTGTGCCCGTCGCCCTTGACGCTCAACAGCCGGGCCCGGCCCATGGTTTCGGTGACGTTGCGGGCCCAGGCGAGCGGTGCGAGCGGGTCGCCCTCGACGCCGATCACCAGCGCCCGGTCACGGCCGGTGTAGCGCCACGGCCCCTCGAATCGGTGGTCGGCCCGGACCGGCCACAGCGCGCACTTGAGTTCACCGTAGCCGTACAGCCGGCCGAAGTGCGCCGATGCCGCGGCCGCCGCCGTGAAGTGCCGGTCGTGGGCCCGGAGATCGGTGGGGATGTCCCGGTCCAGGCAGGAGTTCGCGAGCTGTTGGGCGGTCACGTCGTCCGGACCGGTGGGCGGTTCGGTCGTGGGCACCTCCTGGGCGGCCGTCGCGGACAGGAGGCCGGCGAAGCGCGGCCAGTCGGCGGAGTTGATCAGTCCCCCGATGACCTGGGTGAGCAGCAGGCCGCCGGTGAGAATGTCGTGCCGCCCCGGATACGCGAGTCGGTTGCGCTCCAGCTTGGCCACCAGGGCGTCGAAGGCGGCCGCCGGGTCGCCGGCGCCGAACGAGCACAGCGCGGGCGTGGCCCGGCACCAGTCGAGGAAGCGGCTCAGCGCGAACTCGCTCGCGACGAGCTGCTCCCGGTCGAAGCGCAGCGGATCCGACACGTAGCCGCGGCCGTCGATCGTCCCGTCCAACACCATCGAGCCGACCCGGTGCGGGTAGCGCGCCGCGTAGATCTGTCCGAGCACCGTTCCGTACGACTGGCCCAGGTAGTTGAGCCGATCGTCGCCCACCGCCCGGCGCAACAGGTCCAGGTCGGCGGCCGAGTCGGCGGTGCTCATCGTGCGCAACAGGGTCGGGTCGGTGTTGCGGCCGCACGCGGTGGTCAACGCCTTGGCCTCGGCGAGTTTGGCCGGGCGGTCGGCGAGCGTGGGGTAGGCGGGCAGCGGTTCCTCGATCTCCCGCTCCTGCTCGTAGGTCATGCAGTGCGCGCTCGGCGAACTGTTCGACTGGCCGCGCTGATCGAAGCCGACCACGTCGAACCGGTCCGCGAGGGCCGCGAAGGGAGCCGTGCGGGTGCGCAGCAGCGCCACGCCGTTGCCGCCCTGGAGGCCTCCGTTGACGAAGAGCGTGCCGATCCGGTGCGCCCGGTCCCGGGCCGGGATGCGGATCAGCGCCAGGTCGGCGGTCCGCGTGTCGGCCGTCGCCCCCGGTCGCATCGGCACGGTGGCGGTCGCGCACTCGAAGCCGCCGCCGCACCCGGTCCAGGTCAGCTTCGGCACCTTGGGTCCGGGGGCGGCGACGGCCGAGGACGGTACGGCGAGCGTGGTCGCCACGGCGGCCAGGACGGTGACCGTGGACACGAGCCACGAGCGGCGGCGGGACGTGGTCGGTGGTCGCGACTGCGCCTGCACGGTGGTCTCCTCGCGATCGGGCGCGCCTCGCCCGACGGGTGGGCGCGCGGTACGTCGGACGCCACCACATGCTCGAACATCGCCCGCCCGACCGCGCGAGATCTTTGCCGGATCTGTCGCGATCGGCGCGGGTGCCGACGGCCCGGGCGCGCGGGTGCCGACGGACCGGGCCGGGCGTGTCGCGCGCGGGTGCCGACAGGCCAACCGGGCGGGTGAACCTGACGCGCGGTCACCGACGGCCCGGGCGCGTCGGGCGTCGGGCGCGTCAGGCGCGTCGGGCGCGCGATGCCCGGGTGTCGGCCGCGCCCGCCGCCCGCGGCGCGCGATCGGCTCGGCTTCGGCTGCCCGGCCGCCGGCTCAGTCCGCGAACTCCGTCTCGGCCTTGGCGCAGCCCCGGAACGGCGCGATGTCGGCGGCGAGCTTCTCGATGCCCTCGCGGTCCGCCTTGCGCAGCGTGCGTACCGCCTCCACGGTCAGCCGCAGTGTCTTGCCCTTCTTCTGCCCGCGCCACAGCGCCGCGAGTTCGCCGTCGCGCAGCACCACGCCGGGATTGCCGGTGTGCTTCCACACCTGCTTGTGCAGCTTGCGGTCGGGGACGGCGGTGACGCGGTCGCGCAGGTGCAGCCACGGGTCGTACGCCGGCAGCACGCGCAGCCCGCGCACTTCGGGCGACGTGGTGAGCGCCTTGTGGTCGTCGCGGTGGATCCAGGTCGTGCGCCCGTCGTAGCGCACCTCGCGCAGTTCGTCCGCCGCCGCCTGCCACGCCTTGGCCGCGACGGCCTGTGAGGTGCCCGCCCACTCCGCGAGGTGTTCGGGCGTGGAGGGCCCGTACGCGCGCAGGTATCGACGGACGAACTCCTTGCGGGCGGCGGGCGCCGACCGGTGCGGCGGCTTCTTGCCCAGCCACTGGTCGGTGCGTACGAACGATGCCTCGCGGCCCGCACGCGGCGCGATCACGAAGACGCCGGTGAGCGAGACGGCCCGGGCCAGGATGGCGGTGAAGCTGCTGAAGGTGTCCGGCTCGAACCATCCGGAGAACTCGTCGGGCATCCGCTTCCCCAGCGCCACACCCAGCTCGCGCTTGGTCAACACCTGTCCGTCCAGGGCGTCCTCGATCGCCGCCCGGGTCAGCTCCACGACCTCCACCGCCGAGCGCCGGGTCCCGTCGAGCATCGGCACGAAGCCCTGGACGGCCACCCGCCAGGATTCCTCGTCCTCCGGCAACATCGGCCGGGTGAACACCGGCAGGTCGCGGGTGGGGAACAGATACGGCGACTGGCGCACCGTCCATGCCTGCAACAGCGACTTGTCCTCGGCCAGCGCCCGGTCCACCTCGGCCGCGGTCAGTCCCGGGGAGCGGGCCAGCAGGGCGAGCGGTCCGTTGCCGGGCGGGGTGTTCTGTGCCCCGGCGGCGGCCGCCGCGGCCCACAGGTCGGGCGCCGGATCCGCGTCGGTCAGATGCTGACATGCCGCGCGGAACGCGAGCACCTGTTCCCGGTCCACCTGTTCGCTGTCGACTCGGCTCACGCGTGCACCTCTTCGTTCGATCGCTTTCTCGGACGCGTCGGTCGGAATGCACGACGATGCTACGCGGATATTCGCCGGCGCCCGGAATTTCGACGGATTCCGTACAGAGACGCGACAGAATCTTTGCGCCCTTCGCCGATCCGGGGTAATCGTGCAGGTAATGCGATTGCCCCGGCAAATGAGGCGTGTGCCGAGTCGCCTCGGAACGGATGACGATGCCTGTTCCCGATCGCGAGAGCGAAACGAGTGGCGCCTGCGCCGAGCCGGCGATCGTGTCCCTTCCGGATTCGGTGGCCGCGGTCGCACGCCGGTCGCCGGACCTGACGGCCGTCTTCGACGCGGGCGGCGAAACCTCGTTCGCCGCGCTGGACGCGGCTGCGGACCGCTGGGCGGCGGCGGTGGCCGATCGGGTCTCGCCGGGAGGTTGGGTGGCGGTCTGCGGACGGCGCGGGGCGGCCCTGGTGGCCGCCGCGTTGGGCTGCCTGCGGGCGGGCAGGGTGTACGTGCCGCTGGATCCCGCCCACCCCGGCGAGCGGATCGCGCTGACCCTGTCGGATGCGCGCCCCGAACTCGTCCTGGTGGATCGGCATGCGCCCGCGGCGGTCGCCGACGCGGCCCCGGCGCTGCGCCTGGACGCGGAGCCGCCGGGCGGGCGGGCCCGGCCGGTGCGCCTGTTCCGTTCGGATCCCGCATACGTGATCTACACGTCGGGCTCGACCGGCACGCCCAAGGGCGTGCTGGCCACGCACGGCGGACTGGCCACCCTGGTCCGGGCGTTGCGGGCGCACGGGCCGGCCATGGCCGAGGGCGACGTGGTGTTGTCGGTGGCCTCGATCGCGTTCGACATGTCCATCACGGACGTGTTCGTTCCGTTGGCGGCGGGCGCGTCCGTCGTGCTGCCGCCCGACGATCGCACCCGGGACCCCGACGTGCTGCTCGACCTGATCGACCGGCACCGGGTCAGCACGGTCCTGGCCACTCCGTCGTTGTGGCGGATGCTGGTGCTCGCGGGCCTGGGTACGGCCGGCCGGCATCGGGTGCGCGCGTTCGGCGGCGGCGAGAAGCTGACCGAGCGGCTGGCCCGCGAACTCCTGGAGCGCACCGAGTCGTTGCACAACGGCTACGGCCCGACCGAGACCACGGTCTACGCCACGTTCGCGCCGATCTCGGATCCGACCCGACTGCCGCTGGGGGACGCCATCCCGGGCACCCGGCTCTACGTCCTGGACCGGGACGGCGAGCTGCTTCCGCCGGGACCGCGCGGCGAGTTGTACGTGGGCGGGCTTCAGGTGTCCTGCGGCTACCACCGACGACCGGCGTTGACCGCCGAGAAGTTCGTGCCGGACCCGTTCTCCGGGGTGCCCGGCGCCCGCATGTATCGCACCGGCGACGTGGTCCGGCTGTCCGCCGACGGTGATCTGCACTTCCTCGGGCGCACCGACGACCAGGTCAAGATCCGCGGCCATCGGGTCGAACCCGGCGAGGTGGTGGCGGTGTTGGAGAAGCTGCCCGCGGTCCGCCAGGCGGCGGTGTTGGTACACGCGGACGCGCTCGCCGCCTATCTGGTGCCCGAGCCGGGACACACACCGAGCGTTGCCGACGTGCGCGCGCACGCCCGTCGATTCCTGCCGGAGCCGATGGTGCCCGATCGGCTGTCGTTCCTGCCCGCACTGCCGATGACGGACAACGGCAAGGTCGATCACGCGGCGCTGCTCGCGTGGCGGGAACCCGGCGTCGACGGCCCGGACCCGGACGGGGACGAACGGGCCGCCGACAACG
This sequence comes from Embleya sp. NPDC050493, assembly GCF_044458105.1. NCBI lineage: Bacteria > Bacillati > Actinomycetota > Actinomycetes > Kitasatosporales > Streptomycetaceae > Embleya > Embleya sp. NPDC050493. The sequence goes on along the minus strand of NZ_JBITHP010000001.1, from coordinate 83,166 downwards.
ACGAGGGCGGGGCGCCGGAGGGTCCGACCGAGACGGCCGTGGCCAAGGTCTGGGGCGAGGTATTGGGCCTGCCCGAGGTCGACGTCCGGACCAGCTTCTTCGACCTGGGCGGCCACTCCCTGCTCGCCATGGAGGTCGTCTCCCGGCTGCGTACCGAGTACGAGCTCGAACTTCCGGTCTGGGAGTTGTTCGCGGAACCGACGGTGCGCGCGTGGGCCGCGGTGGTCGACCGTGCGGCGGCTTCGCCGGCCGCGGCCGGTGAAGCCGCGGACCGCAGGGTCGCGCTGTCGCCCGAACAGCGTGCGCTGTGCCACGCCGAACGGCTGGTGCCCGGGATCACCTCTCCCGGTCTGACGGTTCGGGCGAGGCTGACCGGCCCGGTGGACACCGGTCGGGTGGCCGAGGCGCTGACGGCGGTGGTGCGACGTCAGGAGTGTCTGCGCACCCGCTTCGACCCGGTCGCCGAGTACGGCAGCCAACTGATATCGCCACACGTGGAGTTCGATCTCTTCGAGGAGGATCTTCGGGACACCGCGGCGACCGGCGCGGCGACCGGCCCGGACGAGGCGATGGACGCCCGGTTCGACCTGGCCGAGGGGCCGCTGTTGCGGGCGGCGCTGCGGCAGTTCGAGGACGAGCGGTTCGAGCTGGAGATCCGCGTGCACGACACGGTGGCCGACGCCGCGTCGCTCGCGGTGATCGTGTCGCAGTTCGCGGACGCCTACGCGGGCGCCGTCGCGGTCGAACCCGTCGCGGTGCCGTTCGCCGCACTCGCCCAGGCTCGGCGGGAGGCATCCTCCGGGGTGGCCCTGGCGGACGCGGTCACCGCGTTCCGCTCCTCGCTGGCCGACACGGTGCCGGTTCCCGAGGGCGGGTACGACACCGGCCTGGTGCCCGTTCGGCTCGACGCGGCGGCGGTGCAGGCGGCATCCGACCTGGCCCTGGCGCGCGGCGTGCCGATGGAGCACGCGCTGACCGGGGCGCTGCTGCGGGTGTTGCCCCGGGAGTGGGGATCCTCGGTCGTGGTCGGCCGGGTCGAGCCCGGTCGTTCGGCGGACACGCGTGATCTGGTCGCCCCGCTGTCGACCCTGACATTGTCGGCGGTGCACCGGGACGAGGACGTCGAACCGGCCGTGTCGGTCTCGGCGGCGGGCGTGCCCCGACGGGCTTCGGACGCCTCGGCGATCTCCGCCCAGGCCCTCCTGGACGCGGGCGTGCGCAGTGGGGCTCCGGAACTGCGCCGCGCGCTGCCCTGGTTGGCCCTGACCCTGCGCAAGGCGTTGCCGGCGCCGCGCGAACTCGCCCCCGGAGTATGGCTGGAGCCGGAGGCGCCGGAGCCGGGGAGCGCACCGACCCCGGGTGCGCAGCGCACCGCGCTGCCGGTGTCGGTGGACCTGTGGGCGGACGGCGACGACGTGGTGGGCCTGCTGCAACACCGCGTCGACCTGCTCGATGCGGACGCGGCGGGCGAACTCGTGGAGCGCTTCGTCGCGGCCGTCGCGCACAAGGAGCCGACCATCGACTGACCGCACCCCGGCAAAACGCCGACGCCGCGGTCCCGCCCAACCCGGGCGGGACCGCGGCGTCGCGTGCGGGGCCGGTCAGGCCGCCTTGCGGAAGACCGACACGTGCCGTGTGCTCTTGGCCGTGAACGGCTCGCCCGCCCAGCCGCCGTGCCGCTCGACCAGTTCGAGGCCGGCCAGTTGTGCCATCAGGTCCAACTCGCTGGGCCACACGTACCGGATCTGGCTGGGATAGAGGCGGATGCCGCTCTCGCTCACGATCACCACCTGGGTCCGGATCCGCTGGCGCAGCGTGTCGTGCATCGTGGCCTCCAGGAAGACCCGGTCGCGCTCGACGCTGCCGGTGGCCAGCCGCTGGCCGTCGGCGTCGGTACGCCGGGGGTCGGGCACGTACATCTCGGTCACCAGCGTGCCGTCCGGTTCCAGGTGCTCGGCCACGTTGCGCAGGCAGCGAACCTGGTCGCGCTGGTCGAGCAGGCACAGGAAGGTGTTGAAGACGATGTAGATCAGCGAGAACGTGCGGTCCACCGCGACGTCGGCCATGTCCCCGAGAACGACCGGGAACGCGTCGCCGCCGGGGCGCAGTTTGAGCTTGTCGATCATCTTGTCGGCACCCTCGATGCCGATCACCTCCAGGCCCTTGGCGGCCAGCGGCAGGGCGACCCGCCCGGTGCCGACGCCCAGTTCCAGGACCGCGCCGCCACCCGCGTATCGGGCCAGGAACTCCACGGTGGCGGGGGTGTCGGGCAGCGGGCCCGTCCATTCGTCGTACACCTCGGCGACGGCGTTGTACGCGCTGGCGCTGGATGCGGCCATGGTCCTCTCCTCGACGCTCATCGTGATCCGGCGATCCGGTCCGGCTCGGGCAACTCCGCCCGACGGAGCCCAACCTCGAAGTATCTGCGGGCAAGTTGCTCGTCCAGGACCGGGCAGCGCACGTCGACTTCGGCCAACTCGGCGTCGGTGCGGTCCGAGGCCACCTCGGGGATCACCGCGGCGGAGCCGGCCGAGGCGTCGGGCAGGGTCGCGGCGATCTGTCGCAGCTCGTCCCGGTTCGAGGTCACCGATGCGTCCAGGACCCGCTGCCGCCAGAGCGCGAAGTCGACGGGTCGCAGCCGGTAGCCGAAGCGGCGCAGCCAGGAGAACAGCGTGGTGTAGCGGGTGTGTTCGGGTGCGATCAGGTGGTAGGCGGGCGGGGCCGATCCCTCGCTCGCCCGGGTCAGCCGCACCACGGCGCGCGCCGCGTAGTCGACGGGTGCCCACTGGAGCGGGGAGCCCGCGAGCGGGGCGGCTCCCATCACGGCGCAGGTGCGCAGGAACAGCCAGGCGTAGTCGTTCGGGTTGGACACACCGGTGCGGGTGTGCCCGGCGAGCGTGCCGGAGCGGAACACCAGGGCGTCCACGCCGCGTTCGCGGGCCTGGGCAACCAGACGTTCGGCCGCCCACTTGCTCAGTCCGTAGCCGCCGAGCACCCCGGCCGGCCCCAGTTCGGTGAAGTCGGCGACCGTGCCGGGGCCTTCCGCGCCCTCGGGGCGGCTCCCGTAGAGCACCGAGACCGTGGACACGTGCGCGAGCCGTTTGGGTCGGCCCTCGCACACCAGGCGCAGCACCTCCACGGTGCCTGCGACGTTGGGGCCGCGCAGCGCCTCGTAGGGGTAGCTGACGTTCACGCCCGCGCCGCAGTGGTAGATCGTGTCGACCTCCGCGTGCACGAGCCGCCGGTCGTCGTCGCTCAGGCCGCATCCCGGTCGGGCCAGGTCGCCGGCGAGGGCGATCACCCGGTCCGGGCATGCGCTGCTCCACAGGTCGAACCCGCGCAGCGCGGCCTCGATGCGTTCCTGCGCGGTGCCGTCCTTGGGGCGCACCAGGCAGTACACCCGCTGCTCGGTGTGCTCCAGCAGTTCGGCGACCACGGCGGCGCCGAGGAATCCGGATGCGCCGGTCACCAGGGCGGCGCCGGGTTCGCCGGATGGCACGGGCGTGTTGTGCGGCACCACGTCGGCGGGCAGCAGCGCGTCCTGTTCGGCGGTGCTCATCGCCAGCTCCACAGCGGCGAGGGGCCGTCGTCCCAGCCGTCGTCCTCGGCGGCCCCGGCGGGCCGGTCACCCGCGGGGTCGACGGCGCGGGTCTCGTCGGATGCCGGCCGGTCCGGGCGCGCCGGCGGTGCCGGTTGCTCCGGGGCCAGAATCCGCAGGTCGTCCTGCGTCAGCAGGATCGGGATCGATGTCCTCACCACCGCTCCTCACGGTTGTCCGCGTCGCGCGGCCCGACCGGTTCCCCGGCCGCCACGGAATCGGTACGAAACGACCACACACGCTCTACGCCGGCGGCTCGCAGTCGCCGGCGGGCGTCGGCCAGCCGTGCGCCGAGCCCGTCGGCCGCCGGGTCGAACAGGACGGCCACCACCCGGCCGCTGTGCGCGACCTGGACGCCGATGCCGTCGCCGGCCCGGCAGATCCGCTCGGCGAGCGGCAGTGCGGCCTGGGGCAGGAAACGCTGGTTGAGCCGGGCACTGGCGGTGGCCGTGCGGGCCAGCAGCGCGCAGTCCGCCTCGGCCACCGCTCGGCGCACCATCACCCGCAGGTGTCGCAGGTGCTCGATCTCGCTCGGCCGGTACTCGCGCGGGGGCTGGGCGATCGTGTCCACGTCCGGGCCGCCCACGTCGAAGCCGAGCACGTGCAGGGCCGGCAGCGGGCCGCCGAGATCCTCCAGGACGTAGCCCTCCCGGTTGGCGTACAACACCGCGCGGGGCCCGAACATCACGCCGTCCGAGGCGCCTTCGGCGCGCACCGCGAGGGCGGCCACGTCCGCCTCGGTCGGCGCCCGGCCGTGTGCCCGGGCCACCGCCCGGATCGCGCCGACCACGTCCGCGGTGGACGAGCCCATGCCGCGTTCGACCGGAATCGAGCTGTGCACGCTCAGCCGTCCGCCCTCGCGTACCCCCAGCCAGCGCAGCGTCTCCCGGGCCGCACCCGCGGCCTTGGTCTTCCACGCCGGGCTGACCGTGACGCCGAAGGTGCGGGTCGGCACGAAGGTGGCGTGCGCGTGCAGCGCGGGCAGCGGCAGCGAGACGACGGCGTGTGCCAGCGCCCCGTCGTCGCGTTCGAAGACGCCTTGGAGGATCTCGCCGTGGTGGGCCATGGCGCTGCCCCGGGCCGGACCGGGCCGGGCGGGTGCCCCGACCACGGTGAGTCGGCCCGCGCGGCACCGGTCGAAGGCGTCGGGATCGACGGCGGACGCCATGTCAGGCGAGTCCCGTGCGGTGCGCCGGCAGCGCGCCGTCCGGCTGCTCGATCAGCTCGACCAGAGCCGCTTCGCAGGCGGCCGCGAAACGCTCGACCGAGGCGCGCTCCCACAGCGCGGTGCGGTACTTGACGTCGAAGAGCAGCCCGTCCTCGACGATCAGCGTGGACACCTCCAGGTCGGTGCCGATCTGCGCGTTCGCCACGATGCGTCCCTGGTGGGTCCGGCAGCCGGTCAACGCGAAGCCGGACTCGGCCTGGAACACGTTGAGCGTCACGTACGATCCGCGCCCGCTGAGCACCAGCGGATCCGCGCCCGCGGCGCGCAGCGCGTCACCGGCCGGGCAGGACTGGTTGGCATACGCGCCGGCCACCGTCTCCCGGGTCGCGGCCAGGTGTTCGCGCCAGGTCTTGCGGGTGTCGAGGTCGTCGAAGCGCAGCACGAGCAGGTTGACGAACGCCCCCATCACGTCCGCCGCGTCCAGGTCGAGGCGGTTCTCGCACGGCGTCAGCAGTTGCACGTCGTCCTGTCCGGACCACTGCCGCAACACGGCGGACAGGGCGGCGGCCACCACCACGAACGGGGTCATCCGCTCCCGGTGGGCGAAGGCGTACACCGCGTCGCGCACGGCGGGCGACACCAGGCGGTAGACGACGTCCCCGTCGAAGGACGGCCCGTCGGGACGGGGGAAGTCGGTGGGCAGGGTCAGCTCGCGCAGGCCGGCCAGGCGACGCCGCCAGTAACGCCGGTGCTCCTGCGCGGCCGCGGTCGACGCCCGCCGGCGCTCGGCGGCGACGATGTGGCTGAAGGTCGTGGTGCGCGGCGCGGGCAGTTCGCCCTCGCCGGTGGTGCGCCACCGGTAGCAGGCGGCGATCTGCGGGAACAGCACCTTGGTGACCGCCCAGTAGTCCATCACCAGGTGGTGGCAGGTCAGCAGCAGGTCGCGGGTGCCGGTGTCCAGGCGGACCACGGTCAGCCGGATCAGCGGCAGTTCGGACACGTCGAAGCCTCGGCGCGCCCGTTCCGCGGCCACCTCCGCCGCGGCCTGCTCACGCTCCGGAGCGGGCGTGCGACGCAGGTCCACCACCTCGATCGTGAATGGGTGTTCGTCGTGCACCCGTCGGCTCGGCGCGGCGTCGCCCTCGGCCAGGTGATAGGTGGTGCGCAGGATCTCCTCCCGATCCACGGCGCGGCCGAACGCCCATTCCAACGCCCCTTCGTCCAGCGGGCCCTCCACCCGCAGCGACAGCGTGAGGGTGTTGACCGCGCTGCCGGGGGCGAACTGCTCCATCAGCCAGAACGGTTCCTCGGCGGCACCCAGCGCGGTGGTGCGCTCGCTCGGCACGAGCGGACCGTCCGGCCCGAACCCGTCGGACCCGACGGACCCGTCCATCTCCTCGGGCTCGTCGGCGAGTGCGCCGATCTCGTCGTCGGTGAGATTCGCCAACTCGGCGAGCGCGTCGGCCACCGCCGGGTGGCGGGCGGCGATCGCCGCGGCGAACTCGTGCAGTTCGGGGTTCTCGAAGACGAACAGCAGCGGGACGTGCACCCCGAACTCGTCGGAGAGGGCCTGGGCCAGGCGCGAGGCGATCATCGAGTGACCGCCGACCGCGAAGAAGTCGTCCGCGCCGGTGATCGAGTCGTTTTCCAGGAGTTCACGGCACAGCTCGACGACGCGCCGCTCCACGGCCGGGGCACGTCGCCGGCCGACCCGGGCGGCGTCGGGCCGCTGCTGCCGCGCCGGTTCGTCGTCTCGAAGCGGGCCGGCGATGCGCCACAGCAGCCGGCCGTCCTCGACCCGGCGAACGCGCAGCGAGCCGCCGGTCGGTGGGTCGGGCACCGGGCTCCCGTCGACGTGCAGCACGCCCTCCAGACCGTAGGGCGCCAGTGCCCCGGTGGGCTCCCTGACCTCGGCGAGCCCGGGTACGGCCGACACCTCGCCCCGGTCGCCGCCCGGCCAGGACGGATCGGGATCCAAGAGCACCGGTCCGGAAGGGGTGTCCAGGGTAAGCCGGGCCTCGTCGTCCACCGGGCGTCCCGACGGCGCGAAGGCGCCTGCGGGCGGACCCAGTTCCAGGGTGTCCAGGGTCGCGCCGGGATCGGCCATCGCCGATTCCACGGCCGTCGCGAAGTGGTCGACGAGCCGCTCGACGGTCGCCGCCGCGAAGATCGCGGTGTCGTACTCGACGGTGGCCACGACGTCGTCACCGTGCCATTCGAGATTGAACAGCAGGTCGAATCGGCAACGCCCGCGCGGCACGTGCACCACGCTCATGGTCAGGTCCGGGAAGGTGTCCGGACGAAAGTGCAGCGGTGGCGCGTTGAAGACGACCTGGACGAGCGGCGAGTGGCCGGGGTCCCGGCCGGCCAGGCTCTCCCGCACGACCTGCCGGAAGGGGATGAACTGCCGGTCGTACGCGGTGAGCGTGGCGTCGCGCGCGGCGGCCAGCAGGTCGGCGAACGGCAGATCGCCCGGCGCCCGCATGCGCACCGGGATCATGCAGGACATCGGGCCGACCACGTCGGGATACTGCTCCGGTCGTCCGTCCCCGCAGATGCCCAGGACCATGTCCTCGGCGCGGGTGTGCCGGTGCAGCACGGTCGTGAACGCCGCGAAGAGCGTGTGGAACGGGGTGACCCGATGGCCCGCGGCGAACCGGCGCAGCCGGGGCACCAGGCCCGCCGGGAAACGATGGACGGCCAGCGCACCGCGATTGCGCTTGGTCGCCGGCCGCGGGGTGTCCTCCGGCATGCGCAACACATGGGGCGCGTCGGCCAGTTCGGTCACCCAGGCGGCCCGCTCCGGGTCGAGGGCGCCGCTGTCCAGGAGTTCGCCGTGCCACCGGGTGAAATCGCGGTAGTCCGCGGTCACCGGAGGAAGTTCCGCCCGCCGGCCGGCGAGGTGTGCGGTGTAGGCCACGGCGAGTTCGTCGAGCAGGTGCGCGGCGGCGCCCGCGTCCATCACCTCGTGGTGGAAGGCGAGCACGAGCAGGTGCCGGTGCGGGCCGAGCCGGGCCAGGCCGAATCGCACCGGCGGGGTCACCGCCGAACTGTACGGCTCCTCCACCAACGTCCGGGCCCAGTCCGGCGCGTCCTCGGGGCGATCGGTGAAGTCGACCGGTGGATCCAGTCGCACCGACCACGGAGCCACCACGGACTGGCGCAGCCGGCCCTTGTCCACGGGCAGGATCGTGCGCAGCGCCGTGTGCCGCTCGACGAGCAGGTCGAATCCGGCTTCGAGGGCGGCCACCGACAGCGGCCCGACCAGTTCGAAGGCCAGGTGTTCGTTGTACACGGCCGCGTCGCGGTCCATCTCGTCGACGAGCCACATCTGTTCCTGGACCGGCGTCGCGGGCAGTTCCTCGGTCGGGGCGGCCGTCATGACCGGGTCACCTCCTTCGCCCGGGCCGCCGCATCCGCCCCGGTGCGCGGGTGGGCGGTGATCGGCAGCCGGGTGAGTCCGTTGATGAAGTTCGAGCGCAGATGGACCGGGTCCCCGGCGAGCTCGAACCGGTCGAATCGGGTGACCAGTTCCTCCAGCAGTACGGTGAGCGCCACCCGGGCTGCGGGCCCGCCGACGCAGTAGTGCGGGCCGATGCCGAACGCGATGTGCGGGTTGGGCTTGCGGTCGATCAGGAACGAGAACGGATCGGTGAACACCCGATCGTCGCGGTTCGCGGAGGCCACCCAGGCCACCACGAGTTCCCCCGCGCCGATCCTGGTGCCCGCGATCTCGACCTCGGTGAGGGTGCGGCGCATCAGGTGGTTGGTCGGCGTGGACCAGCGCAACGACTCCTGTACGGCCGCCGCCGCCAGTTCCGGGTTCTCCTGGACGCGGCGCCAGACCTCGGGCCGCTCCAGCAGCGCGAGCAGCATGTGCGTGGCGGTGTGCGGCGTCGTGGTGGTGGCGCCCATGACGAAGCTGTAGCAGTTGAGCAGGACCAGGCTGTCGTCGATCGGCGCGCCGTCGATCTCCACACGCGCGAGCCGCGAGACCAGGTCGTCCCGGGGTTCGCGGCGGCGGTCGGCGATCAGTTCGCTGAACATGGCGAACAGGTCGTGGTGCGCCTCGCGCAGCGTCTCGGCGGTCTGACCCTTGGCGAACTCCGGGTCGTCGGGGGCGACTCCCGCCATGGTCCAGCGCGGGATGTCGGCCCAATACCGGCGCGGGATACCCAGGATCTCGCCGACGGCCGCCATCGGCAGATCGAACATCGTCCGGGCGAAGTCGTGGTCGCCGCCCGCCGTCAGCGGTTCGATGATCCGCAACACGTGCGCGCGGATGTTCTCCGTGCGCTGGGCGAGGATGTTCGTCGTCATGGTGTGGAACGCGGGCGTGCGGATCGCCGTGTGCCGCGGACGGTCCATCAGGTTGATGGTCCGTCCGCCGGCGCTGTCCCCGCCGGTGACGTCGAGGATCGTGCCGTGCTCGGAGCTGTACCGGCGGGCGTCCTTGAGCACGCGCACGACGTCGTCGTAACGCGTGACGGACCAGAACCGGGCGCCGTCGGGGGTGTGCTGGGCCCATACGGGCGCCACCTCGCGCAGCGTCGCCAGGGCGACGTGTTGCGGGTGGGTCTGGAATCGGCGTGGATCGTAGAGATCGATCGAGTCGAGGGGCACTCGCTCGTCGGTCCCGGGGCCGGTCATGAGCATCGCGGAGTTCTCCCGTCCTGCGTCCAGGCGCACTCGGTGCGGCGCACGCACAGTCCGGAACGTATATCGGCCCGCACGCCTCGGCAATGATTCTTTCTCGGCCGCGAAAGGAATCGGCCGGACACGTTCGCGAACTTCTTTCCGAAGTCTTTCGATAAACCGTCCACTGCCTTTTCGGCCGGTCCTTCGGCGACTACCGTGTTCGGGGTGAATACACCTGTGCAGACCGGGAAATGGTTGCTTCGAAAGCCGCCGGAAGACAGCGGATCACTGTTGTTCTGCTTCCCGTACGCGGGGGTCGGTGCCTCCTCGTACCGGCAGTGGCCGCAGACGCTGCCCGACGGCACCGCCGTGTGCGCGCTTCAGCCGCCCGGCCGGGAGAATCGCTTTCGCGAGAGCGCGCCCACCGACCACGCCGGCTTCGCCGCGGACCTCGTCGCGCAACTCGCGCCGCTGCTCGACCGACCGTTCGCCTTCATCGGGCACTGCGGCGCGGTGCCGTTCGCGCTGGAGACGATCCTGACCCTGGAGGACCGGGGACTGCCGCTGCCCGAGCGGCTGTTCGCGTCCAGCTGGGGTGCCCCGCACAAGGGCCTGTACGGCGAGCTGAACTTCGTCGACCTGGACACCGCCGATCTGGCGGCGGAGGTACGGCAGCGGTATCGGCAGACCGGCCAGGGCGAGCCGCCGGACGAGATGGCCGAACTCGGCGCCCGAGTCCTGCGCGAGGACCTGGTGCTGCAACGCCCCTACCGCTACGACGTGACCCGCAGGCTGCCCTGTCCGGTGACGGTGATCTCCTGGTCCGAGGACGACGTGGTGCCGCCGGAGACGGTGGCACCGGGGTGGGCGGAGTGCGCGGACGTGCGCGTGGTGGCGCTGGCGGGCAGGCACCTGGATTTCCTGCGCTGCCCCAAGGTTCTCGTGGACGTCGTGACGGAGGATCTCGCCCGCGCCGGGGCACCCGACTGACGGCACATCAGGCCCGGACGGGCGAGGGGCGGTGAGCGACCGGAAGCATCGGTCGGGCACCGCCCCTCGTCTCGTCGTGTCGCGTTTCGTGCCTCGGCTCGTCGTCCCGACCGGTCGCCCCTCGTCTCGGCGCCGTGCTCCCGTCACCGGGCGACGGCCGCCGGTCACGCGGCCGGGCGTCCGGCATCCGGCATCAGGCGTCGGCAGAGCGGCTCAGGCCGAGTGGGCCAGTTCGCGGGCCAGTTCGGCCGGCGTCGGATTGAGCATCAGCGCCCGGACCTTGAGCGGCACGCCGAGCCGCTCGGCGATCAGCCGCACCGCTCGGCCGGCGCTCAGCGACTCGCCGCCGAGCAGGAAGAAGTCGTCGTGCACGCCCAGGTGTTCGCGACCCAGGATCTCCTCCCACACCCGCACCAGGGTCTCCTCCACCGCCGTACGGTGCTCGCCGGCGGCGGGGCCCGGGCCGGTCGCGGGTGCCCAGTCGGGCATCGGCAGCGCGTTGCGGTCGATCTTGTCGCCCGAGTTGAGCGGCAGGGCGTCCAGCCGCACGAACAGCTGCGGCACCATGTGGTCCGGCAACACCCGGGCGAGTTCGCGGCGCAGGGCGTGGGTGTCCAGGCCGCCCGATGCCACCACGTAGGCGACGAGGCGGCGGACGCCCCGGGGGTCCTCCGGGGCCGCGACCGCCGCCGCGCGTACGCCCTCGGCGGCCAGCAGTGCCTGTTCGACCTCGCCCACCTCGACCCGCATGCCCGCGATCTTGAGCTGGTGATCGGCTCGGCCCCGGTGTTCGAGGACCCCGTCCGCGCGGAAGCGGACCAGGTCGCCGGTGAGGTAGAGCCGACCACCCGGCACGTCGCCGAACGGGTCCGGCACGAAGCGCTCGGCCGTCTGCCGCGCGGTCAGGTATCCGCGCGCCTGCTCGGGCCCGGAGACAGCCAGTTCGCCGACCACGCCGGGCGGGACGAGCCGCAGTTCGCGGTCGAGGACGTACAGCCGGGCGCCGGGCCACGGGCGCCCGATCGGCGGCGGCAGGGTGCGATCGCGTGCCGTCGCGGTATGCGAGGTGATCGGTCGTTCCCGCGGGATCAGCGGCGAGGTGACGATGTTGACCTCGTTGGCGCCGTACCAATTGCCCACCTCGAACGGCAGTTCCGCGGGCGCCCAGCGGCGCACCCGATCGCTCCCGGTCAACAGGGTGCGCAGCGGGGTGCGGGCGGGCCAGGGGATGCCGAGCAGCGCCTCCGCGAGCGGGGCCACCACGAACACCTGGGTGATCTCCCGGGACAGCAGCCAGTCGCGCAGGTGTTCCGGCGTGGACAGGTCCTCGTCCGCCGCGATCTGCAAGGACGCGCCGGCGACCAGGTGGGCCCACACCACGACGGTCACCGACACGTTGGTCTGCGGCGGGAAGGTCCAGCCGCCGCGCTCCCCCGCCGTCACCCCGTGCGCGCGGATCTGCGCCAGGGCCGCGTGCGCCACGCCGCGGTGGGTGACGACGACCAGTTTGGGTGTGCCGGTGGACCCGGAAGTCTGTACCAGGAAGGCCGGATCGGCCGACGTCGGCTCCGGCAGCGGCCGTCGGGGGGCGGCCGGTCCGGGGACGCGGCCGCTCGGCGCGAGCACCAGGACGTGCTTCGCCTCCGGGGGCAGGGTGCGTTCGAATCGGCGCGTGGTGACCACGAGCCGCGCCCCGGCCTGCTCGAGGAAGCGGCCCAGGTAGGCGTCGGGCGCCTTGGGGTCGAGCATCAGCGCGGCGGCGCCCGCACGGTGCACGGCGAGCATCGCGACGACCGACTCGGGGCAGCGGGGCATGCACAGGCCGACCACCGTGCCCGGCCCGCTTCCCGCCGCCAGGAGCCGGTGGGCCAGGGCGTCCGCGCGCGCGTCGAGTTCGCCGTACGTCAGCGTCTCGTCCCGGTACCCGAGGGCGACCGCGTCCGGCGTGGCCGCCGCCCGCTCGGCGAGCAACCGCCCGAGCGGGCGCAGCACGTCGGGAATGTCCGGCGTGGCCCCCCAGGTGCGCAGCAGCGCATGGTCCCGGGGCCCGAGCGGGTCCAGGTCCGCGACGGGGGTGTGCGGACGGCGGGAGATGCCGTCGAGCAGGCGCAGGACGTGCCGACCGAATCGTGCGGCGGTGTCGGCGTCGATCAGGTCCGCGTCGTGAGTGATCTCCAGGTGTGCGGCATCGCGCTCGGCATCCCGGACCAGGGTGAGCGTCAGTTCGGCGGCGCCCGCCCGCGCGGGCCCGGGCCGGCCCGGCTCCGCGTCGCCGCCCGCCCGCGCGGGCCCGGACCCGCCGGCGCCGGCGTCGCCCGGCCCCGCAGGTGCGCATCCACCGCCGTCTGCGTCGCGCGCCCCGCCGGGCCCGGGTCGGCCGGAGTCCGCGCCGGGCGCTCGGGACGACCCGGAGCGATCGGCATACTCCCCCCGGACCCGAAAGCCCGCGGAGTAGCGTGCCGGCCGGTCGGATCCGGTGACCTCGGCGGCCTCCCGCAACCACCGGCCCGCCTCGGCGACCGCCTCCGCGCCGGTGGCACGCGGGTCACCGGTCACTCGGATCATCCGGGCGGCGGGGCGGGCGGCCCGGTCCGGATCGGCCGGGGCCGCCGGCGGCCCCGGCTCGTGCGGTCGCGCCGCCGAGTCCGTGGTGATCACGAACGCACGCGCGCCGGTGTACCGCCGTAGGACCGCGACGTAGGCGGCGAGCACGGCGGCCGGCGTCGGCCGCCGGTCCGGCATGTCGTCGGGAGCGGCGACCACGTGCATCCGGGTGTGCAGCACCGGGCCGTTGCCCCTGGCCGCCTCCATGGGCAGGTCGAGCAGGGTCGTCGGCGCGTCGCCCCCGGTCCGGTCCCGGTCGGGCGGCGGGTCGGCGGGACTCTCGCCCATCAGTCCACGGCCAGGCGCTCGCGGACGCTGCGCGGGCGCATGTCGGTCCAGACGCGTTCGATGTGATCGAGGCACTCCTGCCGGCTGCCGCCGGTGCCCTCCGCATGCCACCCGTCCGGCAACGCACGATCGGCGAACCAGATGGAATATTGGTCCTCGTCGTTCACCACGACGTTGTAGACGCGGTCGTCCGCCTGCTCCTCCATCGAACTCTCCAATTGTCGTCGGGCGTGTGTCCTCGGGTGGTTGTCGCCCGATGGGCAGTCGTCGGGTGGGCCGTCGTCGGGTCCGGTGTATCGGGCCGGCCGGTGCGTATCGACTCGGGCGGATCGACTCCGGCGTGAATTCCACCGCGCCCAGAATTACCCATCGGGTCCGGATCCCGGAAGGGGACGGGAAATACTCCGGAAAGGGCCGACGGGTTCCTGAAAGATAATCGACGGCGCGTCGGATTCCGGCGCACGATGCCGGTTCGGGGCGACGCGTGCCCTCGTCCGGCGACGCGTGCCCTCGTGTCCGTCGTGCGATGACGCGCGCGACGGTGTCGACCGCCCCGGGCAACCCGAGGAGGCTTCCGGTGAGCGATTCCGCACTCGTGGATCTGCGCTCGGACACGGTGACCCAGCCGACCGCGCGGATGCGCGAGGCCATGGCCACGGCCCGGGTCGGCGACGACTTCTACGGCGAGGACCCGACCGTACGTGCCCTGGAGGAGCGGGCCGCACGGCTGGTCGGCACCGAGGACGCGCTGTTCGTGATCGGCGGCACGATGGCCAATCTGGCCGCGGTGATGGCGCTGGTCCCGCCCGGCCACGAGGTACTCGCGGAGGCCGACTCCGACCTGGTCCGCTGGGAGTCGCACTCCACCTCCGGCCTCGCCGGAGTACAACTCACACCGATCCGCGGGCACTTGGGCATGTTCGGTGCCGAACACATCGCCGAGTTGCTCGCCCGCGACGACTGGCGGGCCCCGCGCACCGGCCTGGTCTCGGTGGAGAACACGCACAGCGCGAGCGGTGGTTCGGTATGGGACCTGGATCGCCTGGGCGAGGTCTCGGCGGCCTGCCGCGCGGCCGGGGTCCCGCTGCACTGCGACGGCGCCCGGCTGTTCAACGCCTGCCTGGCGGGCGGATATCCGCCCGCCGCCGTCGGAGCACTCTGCGACACGTTGACGTTCTCCCTGTACAAGGGCCTGGGTGCGCCGATGGGTTCGTTGTTGTGCTGCACGGCCGAGGTGCGGGTGCGCGCGGCCGACGTGCGCCGCCGCCTGGGCGCGACGCTGCGGCAGGTCGGCGTCGTGGCCGCGGCCGGCTCGATCGCGCTGGACGGGATCGACGAGCTCGCCGCCGATCACCGGCGTGCGGCCGAACTCGCCCGCGGACTGCGCGAGGTGCTGCCCGAGTGGGCAGCGCCGGACCCGCCGCCCACCAACATCGTCACGATGCCGATCGGCGACCCGGCCGCGCCGTTCGTGGCGGCGCTGGCCGAACACGGCGTACTGGTCACCGAAGTGGTCCCGGGCGTGGTCAGGTTCGTCACCCACCGGGACGTCTCGGACGCGGACGTGGCGCGGGCCGTGCACGCCGCCGCGCGGGCCGCGAGCGCCCTGAGCGCATCGGCGGTGCCCGCATGAGCGCCGCCGACCCGACTCTCCCCCGCCCCCCGGTCGTCCCCGTCCCGGAGCGTCCCGCGCCGCTTTCGACCGCGCAGGCCCGGCTGTGGTTCGTGCACACCAGCAGGCCGCCGACCGCCGAGTACAACCTCCAGGTCGCGCTGTTGTTGCGCGGGAAGCCCGACGTCGACGCGCTCGTCGGCGCGATCCACCGCCTCGTACGCCGCCACGAACCACTGCGCACCGTGGTCGAACCACGGCCCGCCGGGCCGCCGGTACAGCGTGTCCTGGACGAGGGCCCGCCCACCGTGGACCATCGACCGGCCGCGCCCGGCGCGGACGCCATGGAGCGTGCCGTCGCGACGGCGACCGAGGAGCTGCGGCACGTCTTCGACCTGGAACGCGAACCCCCGCTGCGGGTCCGGCTGGCCGGCCTGGGCGACCCGGACGGCGCCGTCGTGCTGGTCCTGACCCTGCATCACCTCGCCTTCGACGGCTGGTCCACCGCGATCCTGCTCCGCGAACTCGCCGAGGACCTGCGCCGGGGCGGCGTTCCGGAACTGCCCGCCCCCGAGGTCTCCTACAGCGACTACGCCTGGTGGGAGCGGCAGACGCTGGACCGCGAACGCGAATCGCTGCTGCGGCACTGGCGCAGCGCGCTGGCGGGCGTGGCGGAGTTGGAACTGCCCACCGACCGGCCGGGACACGGGGTCGGCGGGGCGATGGGCACGGTGCAGCACGAGGTGTCCCCCGCGACCGTGCGGCGCCTGCGCGCGGTGGCCGCACAGGCGGGCGCGAGCTCGTTCGCGGTCGCGCTGGCCGCGTGGTTCGCGGTACTCGGCCGCTACGGCGGTCAGCGCGACTTCGTGGTGGGCACCCCCGTCAGCGGGCGCACGGACCTGGCCCTGGAGCCGCTGATCGGCTGCTTCGTCAACACGCTGTGCCTGCGTTCGGCACTGCGCCCGGACGAGCCCTTCGTCGATCTGGTGCGCCGTACCCATCTGACACTCGCCGACGCGCTGGCCCATCAGGCGTTGCCCTTCGAGGAGTTGGTCCGCGAGCTGCGTCCGGATCGGCGCAACGACCGCAACCCGCTCTTCCGCGCCTTCTGCTCCTCGGTGGACGCCCCGCCTTCCCTTGAACTCGACGGGTTGGACTGCGAGTTCGTGGCACCCGAGTACGAGCTGAGTCGCTTCGACCTGAACGCCACGTTCCTGCTCGGCGGACCCCGGCCGATGGTGCGCCTCGACTACAGCAAGGCCCTGTTCGACGACGCCACCGGCGCGGATCTGGCCGCCCGACTGGGCGTGTTCCTCGACTGGGCGGTGAGCCGGCCCGATCGCGCCGTGCGCGACGTGGCCTGGATGACCCCGGGCGAGCGGCGGCGGATCCTCGACAGCTTGAAGGGGGAAGACCTCGAATGACCGAGCCGGGAAGGTTGTCGGTGCAGGCCCGCCGTCGGGCCCTGCGGTCCGTGCTGCGCCGGATCGACCACGAGGCGCGGGATCGGGAGTTCACCGAGCCGCGCCCCGAGGGCGCCGAGGTGCCGCTCACGCTGGACCAGGAGTGGCTGTACACGGCCGCGTCGGCGGTGCCGGACCTGGCCCGGATGGCGGTCGGGGGCCGTCTGGAGACCGGGCACCGGCTCGACCACGAACGGCTGCGCGCCGCGGTCGAATCCGTCGCGGCGGCAACTCCCGCGCTGGGCCTGCTCGTCGGCGAGCGCGGCGGCGCCCTCGTGCAGACGCCGGGTCGAGGTGCCCGGGTGGATTGGCACGACTCGCCGGACGAGCCCGCGTGGACCGAGCCGTTCGACCCTCGGCACGGTCCGCTGTGCCGCGCGGCGATCACCGCCGGCGAAGGGAACCGGGCGGGCGGGCCGGACACCGTGTTGTCGCTGGCCGTCGCCCGGCATGCCCTCGACCGGACCTCCGTGGGGCTGCTCCTGGCCGCCGTCGCACGTGCCTACGAGGACGGCACGGCGCCGCCGGTGGGCGGATTCGACGTCGCGGACCACGCGTACTGGCATCGTCGTCGGTTCGGCCCGGAGCGCCTGGCCGACCTGCTGCCCAGGGCTGCCGACCGCCTGGGACCGGCGCGACCCTCGCTGCTGCCCTACGACCGACCGCCCGTCGCCGGGCCGCCGTCCGCGGCGGGTGCCGCACTGCGCCGCCCCGCGCCCGCACCCGTCGACCCGCCGGTCGCGCTGGTGGCCGCGGTGGGGGCGGCCCTGCGCCGGTTCGGCGCCTCCTCGCCGCTGCGGTTGGGCCTGGACGATCCCGGTCGGCACACCCCGCAGACCGAGCACCTGGTGGGTCGGCTCGGCACGGCCGGCGTACTGGCGTTGCGGATCGACGGCGGCGTGGACGCGGCCTCGCTCACGGACCGCGCCCGGGAGGCCGTCGCGGCATCCGGGTCGGATCCGTTGCCGATCGCCGCGCTGGCCGACCTGCAACCGCCCACGTGGGGAGCGGAACCGCTGCTCCCGGTGGGCCTGGAGGCCGTGTCCCTGCCGGCACCGCGAGTGGCCGGCGGCCCCGCCCGGATCCGGCTGCTGCCCTCGCCCGTGCCGATGTACGACCTCGAACTGGTGCTGACCGGTGATCCGAGCGGAGCGGCCGAACTGCTCGCCGAATACGATCCCGACCTCTTCGACCGGTCCACGGTCGACGCGCTCACGGCCCTCGTGGCGCACTTCCTGGACTCGGCGGCGAGTACCGATCGGGAGCAGGCACCGGGGGCCGGGACGCAGCCGGCCGCGGGCGTCGCGTCCTCGCCGCGCGCGGGTGCCCTACCACCGCCGCCGGCCCGCGCGGGGGCGTCACCCGCGACGGCGCCGCACGCGGACGCCACACCCGCGACCCCCCGGGATGGCGACTTCGGCAGCGTCGATGCCTTGGCCGGGTGGGCCGCGCGGTCCCCGGACGACGTGGTGATCAGCGCACCGCGCGGCACGATGACGGCAGCGTGCGCCGCGGCGGCCGTGCGCACGATGCGGGAGGCGCTGGCCGAGGCCGGCGTACGGGTCGGGGACGCGGTGGTCCTGCGCGCCGACGACTCCGCCGCCGGCGCCGTCGCGCTGCCCGCCGCGCTCGGCTTCGGGGCGGACGTTCTGGTGCGCTGCGCCGCGGACCCGCCGGCCTGGTCGGAGCGGGTGGCGCACGCGGCCCACGCGCGGTTCGAGTTGTTCCCGGACGGCACGATCACCCCGATCCCGACCGCCGATGATCAGCCGCGCACGGCATCGACCCGACCGCCCGGCGACGCCCCGGGCGCACTCCTGGTCGGCCTGCGGGCGTACCCGTCGCCACGCGTGGTGCGGCTCCCCTCCCCCACGCTGCTGCGCGCCGCGGCCCGGCACGCCGACGCCTCGGGGCTGTCCGCCTCGGACGTATTCGCACCCGACTTCGAGTGGGGCGGCGAGGAAGCGGCGATCTGTGTGCTGGCCGCCGCCTGCTCCGGCGCCGCGCTGCTGCTGCCCACCGGTGGTACGGCCGACGCGCGCTTCGACGCGCTGGCCGAGGCCGGCGCCACGGTGGCCGAACTGCCGTACACGTTCGCCGAGTCCGTCCCGGTGCACCTGTTGGACCTGCGCGCCTCGTATCGGCGGCTCACCGAGCCCGCCGCGCCGGGCGAGCAGGATGCCGGTGCCCCGCGCGGCCGCTGGTGGGCCGCGGCGGCCCCGGACGCCGTGCTGACCGGCCCGGACCCGCGCGGCTCGACCTGCCCGGCGCCCCACCACGTGCTCAACGACGACCTGATGGCCGTGCCCGTCGGCGGTACCGGGACGTTGTGGGCGCCGGTGGAACCCGGCGCGGGCTACCTCGGCGAACCGGCCGCCTGTGCCGCGGACTTCCGGCCCGATCCGGCCGGCACCGGCGGTCGGGTGGTGAACACCGGCGCGCTGGTCCGGGTCGGCGCCGACGGCACGCTGCGCCTGGTCCGACTGCCCGAGGACCGGGTGTGCGCGCGCGGTCGCTCGATCCTGGTCGAGGACCTCGCGGCAGCCCTCACCCGACGGACCGGCCGGCCGGCCGCGGCAGGTGTGCAACCGCTCGACTGGGGCCGGGCCGAGCGTCCGTACGCGGCGATCCGCGCACCCGCCGGGCCGGACCCGACACCGGAGGGCCTGGTCGACCTGCTCCGCCGGGACCTGCCGGCCGTCGCCGTGCCCGAACGTGTACTCGTAGTCGAGGCCGACGACTCCGACGACGCCCACGACGCCGCGGCGGCGATGCCCGCCGGCGCCGACCTCGACCACGCCGCCCGGGCCGCCGCCGAACGCAACGCCCGGTTCGACTCCCGCCCGTACACACCGCCCGAGACCGACACGGAACGCGCCCTGGTGCGCGACGTACTCGTCCCGGTCCTGGGTGTGCCCCGGGTGGGCCGCGACGACAACTTCTTCGGACTCGGCGGCACCTCACTCCAGTTGATTCAGGTGCTGGCCCGGGTGCACGCGACCCACGGTGTGGACGTCGCTCCCGCCGACGTGTTCGCGGCCCCCACGCTGCGCCGGCTCGCCGAGTCGATCGACCGCGTCCGTACCGTCGCGTCCCGCGATCTGCACACCATCGACGAACTGCTCACCACCGTGGAGGACACCCCCGACGACGCCCCGGAGCCCGCGACGCGAGTCCCGTCGGAGCACGCACCGGACGGCATCGCGAAGGCGGATCCGAACGACCCGAATCGACTCTCGTGAGGTCACCGTGGCAGTGGATACCCCCGCAGACGGCCGCTCCGTTCCCGATCGCGTGCCCCTTTCCCCCGCCCGGCAGGACGTGCTCGTCGCCACGGCCCTGGACGACTCGGCGCGCGGACCCGCCCGCCGGGCCCACCTGACCCTGCCCGACGCATCGGCGGCCGACGTACACAAGGCCTGGCTCGAACTCATGGCCCTGCGACCGGGGTTGGCCATCGGCGTCGACTGGTCGCAGGCACAACCCGCGCTCGTGCACACCGGCATCGCGCCGCCGTTCCTGCGGGACGACGACCCGGCGGCGGACGAACGCGCCGCCGACGAGGAGGCCCGAAGCGCAATCCCGACGGAACAGGCCGCCGCACTCGGCCGCCTCGTGTGGTCGGACGCGACCCGCGAGGCCGTGTTGACCTACCACCCGCTGCTGCTGGACGAGTTGGGGGCGCACCTGCTCCTGAGCGACCTGGCGGCCCTGGTCCGCGGCGAACGGCCGGTGGATCGGCCGGACGACCTCGCGCTCCGTCCGGACCCCGCGGAGCAGGCCGAGGCGACCGACTTCTGGCGGCGCTCGCTCGCCGATGTCGACGGCGTCACACCGCTGTTCCCCGATCCCCCCGCCCGGTCCGGCCACGAGCCCGGCACGGTGCGGGTCGCGCTCTCCGCTCCCGTGACCGTCGCGGTCCGCGAGTTGGCCACGTCGGCGCACTCGTGCAAGCTGCGCGTGGTCGCCGCCGCATGGGCGTCCGTGGTGGCCAGGTTCCGCGGCGAACCGCTCGCCGTGATCGGGCTGTCGGTGGACACCCGGCCCGCCGCCCTGCGCGCGTGCCTGAGCCCCTTCGAACGCACCCTGCCCACACCCGTGCGGCTGGACGACTCCCCCGCGGCGGCCTGGATCGCCGAACTGTCCGAGTGGATGGAACAGGCCCGCGCCCACGGGCAACTCCCGGGCGCGGTGTTGCACGAACTCTCCGGTGCGGAACGCGGCCCGGCGCTGTACGACTCGGTGGTCGACGCGCGCGACGACGGGTCCGTGCCGGCGCCGGAACCGGCCGGGCCCGCGCTCGTCGTCGGCGTCGAGGACGACGGTGCGACGCTGACCCTGGTGGCCCGATACGCACCGGAGGTCACCGATGCCGAGCAGGTGGGGCGGCTGCTGCGCGCCACCGCGGCCGTGCTCGCCGGGGCCGCCGCCGCGCCCGACACCCCGATGAGCCGGCTCCCCCTGGTCGACGCGAGCGAGTGGGCGGCGCTGAACGCGCACAACGACACGGCGGTGGAGCATCCGCGCGAGACCTGCCTGCACGGGCACGTCGAGGATCAGGTGGACCGCACACCGGACCGCCCCGCCCTGGTCCACGAGGGCGAATCGATGAGCTACGCCGAGCTGGACCGCGCCGCGAACCGTCTGGCGCACCACCTGATCGACCTCGGTGTGCGACCCGACACGATCGTGGGACTGTGCGCGGAGCCGGGATTCGAGCTCAACATCGCCATCCTGGCGATCCTCAAGGCGGGCGGCGCCTACGCCCCGCTGGACCCCTCGTTCCCGCCGGACCGGCTGGCCTACCTGGCCGAGGACCTGGACTGCCCGGTGGTGCTCGTACAAAGGCACCTCGTCGGGTTGTTGCCTCGGGCACGCAACCCGGTGGTGCTGGACGAGCCGCAGGCGTGGGCGCATCATCCGAGCGATCGACCGCACACCGCGGTGGCTCCGGACAACCTCGCCTACGTGATGTACACCTCCGGCTCCACCGGTCGTCCCAAGGGCGTCCTGGTCCAACACGGCGGCGCGGTCAACTTCGTCTGGTGGATCAGCCGGCTCTACGAACTGAGGCCGGACGAGGCCGCGTTGCAGTGGACCGCGTACAGCTTCGACGCCGCCGTATGGGAACTGTTCTGGCCGCTGTTCGTCGGGGCGCGAGCCGTACTCGCCCCGCCGAGGTTGCACCTGGACCTGAACCGCTTCACCGAGTTGATCCGCACCGAACGCGTCGCCACCCTGCACTTCGTGCCGGCGATGCTGCAGACCTTCCTCACCGCCGAGGACGCCGCCGCGTGCACGTCGCTGCGCTTCGTCTTCGCCAGCGGCGAGCCGATCCCGCCCACGCTCGCCGAGCGCTTCCACGCGACGCTGGACGCGGACCTGATCAACCTGTACGGCGTCACGGAGGTCTCCATCGACACCACCTTCCATGTGGTGCCCCGGGAGCGCGGGTTGCCGTTCGTGCGATCCGGGCGGCCGATGAACAACGAGACGACGTACGTCCTGGACCGGCACCTGGCTCCGGTGCCGTTCGGCGCGCGCGGGGAGGTGTACATCGGCGGCGCGAGCGTCACGCGCGGCTACCACGGGCGTCCGGGCCTGACCGCGGACCGGTTCTTGCCCGACCCGTTCGCGGGCGGCGGGGCCAGGCTGTATCGCACCGGGGATGTGGCGACCCTGCTGCCGGACGGCAACCTGCACTTCCTGGGCCGCAGCGACCATCAGGTGAAGGTGCGCGGCATCCGGATCGAACTGCACGAGGTGGAGGCGGAGATCGCCGCACACCCCGGGGTCCGCGAATGCCTGGTCGTCCCGTGGGGCGACGGCAGCGAACGCAGCCTCGCCGGCTACATCGTGCCGCGTACGGACGACCTGGACGTGACCGAGTTGCGCGCCTTCCTCTCCGCGCGGATGCCCGGCTACATGGTGCCGACCTCGATCTCGCTGCTCTCCGCGTTCCCACTCGGGCACACCGGCAAGATCGACCGCAAGGCGTTGCCCGCGCCGCGGCGCAGCATCGACGAACGCTTGACCGCCGGTGTGGCGCCGCGCACCGACACCGAGCGGGGCGTCGCGCAGATCTGGCAGGAGGTGTTGCGCGTGCCGAGCGTCGGCGTGCTCGACGATTTCTTCGCCGTGGGCGGCAATTCGCTGCTCGCCACCCGGGTGATCGCCGCCGTGCGCAGCCGATTCGGGGTCCGCCTGCCGCTGCGCACATGGCTGGAGTCCAGCGCCGTCGCGGACCTGGCCGCCGCCATCGACCGGTACCGCGAGGGCGAGGAGAGCGTGGCCGCGCTGGTCGCCGAGGTCGCGGATCTGGCCGAGGACGAGGTGCCGGAGCCGGGCCGGTGAGCGCGGACACCGGAGCAGATCTGCGGGCGCGCATGGCGGCGCTGTCGCCGGCCAAGCGCGAACTGCTGACCGCGCGCCTGGCCGAACGCGGGCTCCTGCACCACCTGGACGGCGGCCCCGAGCGGGTCGAGGCGGAGCCGGACCGGGTCACCACGAAGCAGGAGTCGTTGTGGCGGGCCCATCGGGACGGCGACGACGGCGCCTTCCATCACGTCGGCCTGGTGTGCGGCTTTGCACCGGAGCGCCATCCCGAGGACGTGGTCCGGGCCGTACGTCGGGCGATCGAGTCGCACGAGGCGCTGCGCGGCTCCTACGTCCCGGACGGACTCGGCGGTGTGCGGGTGCGCGTCCACGACGCCGACGACGTACCGCTGGAGCGGGTCGTCGCGGCGTCGCCGGATCCGGCGCACGCCTTCCGCGCGGCCGGGCAACTGGCCGTGGCGGACGGGCGATCGCCGTTTCGGCTGGATCGACCGCCGGTGCGTTTGCGGGTGCTGGACGCCCGGCCGGCGGCGGTGTTGCTGACGGTGGTGGCACACGACATCGCGTGTGACCGGTACGGGCTGCGCACGGTCTTGCTGCCGGGGTTGTGCGGGGTGCCGGTACCCGGCCGGTTGCGGCCGCGCGACGTGGCCCACTGGCAACGACGCAGTCTGGTCTCGGGGGTGATCCGCGAGCAACTCGGCCGAAGTACCGCCCGCTTGGCCGGGGCGGCGCCGCTCGACCTGCCCGACTCCGGGGTCCGGGAGGGCGCGCGGATCCCGGTGCGGATCGACGGTGCGACGGGCCGCGGGCTGGACCACCTGGCGCGATCGACCGGATCGAGCCTGTTCGCCGTGCTGTTGGCGGCCTGGGGCTCGGCGGTGGCCGAGTGGCACGACCGCCCGGAGGTTCTGGTGGGGTGTTGCACCTCGGGTCGTCAGCGGCCGGAACTGGGCGCTGTGCTCGCCGATTTGGCCAATACGCTCGTGGTCCGGGTGCCGGGTCGGCCGCAGCCGGCGGGCGCCGCGTCGATCCACCGGACCCGGGACGAGCTGACGGCGGCGCTGGGCGACGGCGACGCGCCCTTCGAGCGCGTCTTCGCCGCCCTGACCGGAGCCGAGGCCGTCCTGGACCAGGACATCCGGGTGCGGCTGACCCTGGACGAGGAGGACGGGACGGCGTCCCTGCCCGGCTGTCTCGGCGTCGAGGACGTGGACTTCGGCTTTGCGAAGACCTCGTTGAGCCTGGAGTTGGCCATCCGGCCGGATCGGGGGCCGACGGGCGTCGTGGCCTATCGACCGTCGGACGTGCCCCGCGCGGCCGCGGCGCGGTTGACCGGGATGTTGCACGCGCGATTGGCTGCGCTGTCCCGGCTCACCGGTTGAGCCGCCGAGCGGGTGCACGTCCTGATGCGCGTCGAGCGGGAGCACGTCCCGATCCGCGGTGTACGGACGGGTGGGTCGTCGGTGCCCGATGCGCGGTCACGGGTCGGGCGTCAGTGCCCGCCGGCGCTCGACCAGACGAGGTCGCCTTCCCGCGGGTCGTGGATGTCGAGGAGATATCCGCGACCCCAGGCGGTACGGATGGACAGGTGCAGGGAGCCGATGCGTCGGCGCAGCCGCAGGATGCGCAGGTCCAGCGCGTTGCGCCGCTGGGCACAGTCGCCCGGCCACACCCGGCGGACCAGGCTTTCCCGGGACACGACCTCCTGGAACGACTCCACCAGGACCCGCATCAGATCCGCCTCGGCCGGAGACAACGACAGTCGGCGTCCGCCGAACCGCAGCACACCCTCACGATCGATGCACGGCAGAGCGCCCGCCTGGGCCCTGGCCGCGAGGGCGGCACGGCGGGCTCCGAAGTCCTCCCGGCTGATCGGTGGCCTGACCCAGTCCTCCAGGACGTTCAGCCCCGTGGGCACCGACACCCCGTGGCCCTCCAGGACCAGCAGGCAGGGCATCCCCCTCGATCTGCACACTGCGCGCTTTTCCGCCTCGGATGGCCATCGTAAAACCTTGACTTCCACATGATCACCATTTCGGAATGCTCATGGAAATTACGGGCTCACACACGGTGAAGTCGGCCCGGCACGTCATTCGCCCACGACTGTCGGCGAACCTTCGCGTATCGACGCACCCGAACTCGGGCACATGTGTATATCGGGCCGGGATTCGTAATCCACGAATACGCCCGCCCGCCGTGCGCCGTCCCTCGCCACGCAAACCCGATATTTGTTGTTTGTCTGCGATGCCATGTCGCTCCGCGCCCATGCCCGGCGATGCGCCGCATCCACCGGGCGGCGACCCCATCCCCGTGACAGGCGGGCAAGACGCACCCACAACAGGGTCCCCACACGGCCGACTCGCAGACTTACCGGCCCGATTCGACGCCGAGACCAACCGTTTTTCCTCGGCTCCGAGACACGAACGCAAACCGGATCCACCGCCGCGCCGTTCACGTCGTACCGTCGACGCCGCGATACCCGTCGACTGTGACACAATCTGTCCCGCTGCCATGATGCTAAACACATTTCGTTCGACGCAACCCTCACCGAGCGCCCGTGGCGGCATTTCCCGAGTGGAATAGCACGGCCGATCACACCGTGTTCGCCGACGCCTCACCGAGCGAAATCCCCGGGTCGACAAACGAGTGGTGGGGGCGTCGGGTCGGGCTCTCGTCGACCCGCACACACGGGCCCGCGTCGGTCGGGCCGGGGACGGCTCGCCGAACCGGCGAAGCCGGGCCGCCCCGAGCGGCTCTCCCGGGTCGGTGGGCCGGTCGACGGCCCAGGTGACCACCCCGTCGGGCCGGACCGGCAGGACCGTGCAAGCCCTGGCCGCCGAACGGCGAGTGCACGTGCGCCGCATCGCCCCCCGGCAGCACCCGGCCCTTGCGGTAGGTGCTCGCCTGCCGGGCGTTGTCGGTGAAGCGGGTCGCGATGTGCACCTTCGCGACCGTCACGTCCACCCCGGACACGGTACCCACGCTCGCCCGCAACTCCCCTGCGGTGAGCGGTGCTTCGGGGTCGCTCGACGGTCCGTCGAAGGCCACGGTGAGGATCCGTCCCGGCATCGGGCCGTGTGCGTGGATGCCGGTCCCGGTCGTGTTCCAGCCGATGCCCAGGCCCCGGTGTCGGTCGTCTCCACCCGCGCCTGGAGGCCGGTGATCCGCCGGCCGTGGGCGGGTCGTGCCGTTGCCCATGTCGTCGTGGTGGCCTCGCCGACCTCACCGTATGTGGTGAGGTCGGCGAGGGGGTCGGGTTACGGGGTCGCCGGCTTGCCCTGGCCGTAGAGCCAGGTGGCGAAGAGGGCGTCGAGGTTCTTGCCGGAGATTCGCTTGCTGAGGGCGATGAACTGGGCGCTGTCGCCGTGGCCGTAGCGGTGCTCGCCGGCCCAGGTCCTGAGGATGGTGAAGAAGTCTCGGTCGCCGACGGTCTGGCGCAGCTTCTCCAGGACCATGGCACCGCGCTCGTAGGGCGGCTTGGCGAAGAGGTGGCCGCCGTCGCCGGGGTCGCCGGCGGGGAAGGCCCACAGCGAGTCGGTGGCCGGCAGTGCGTAGTCGGCGGCGAACTGCTCGGCCGTGCTGAGCCCGCCGTGCTCGGCGGTCCAGAGCCACTCGGCGTACGTGGCGAAGCCCTCGTTCAGCCAGATGTCCTGCCACTTGGTCGGCGAGACCGAGTCGCCGAACCACTGGTGCGCCGTCTCGTGGACCAGTGTTTCGATGCTCGGGGCCCGGTCGTAGATCGGCCGGGTCTGCGTCTCCAGCGCGTAGCCGACGTCCGGCGCGTCCTGGACGATGGAGCCGGCCGCCTCGAACGGGTACCGGCCGAACAGCCCGCTCTCCCACTCGATCACGGCGGGCAGTTGGTCCAGGACCGGCTTGGCCGCCGCGGCCTGGCTCGGCACCACGGCGTTGTAGACGGGCAGGCCGTTCCTGGTCACGTATTGCTCGACCTGGAACTTGCCGATGCTCGCGGTGGCCAGGTAGGCGGCCATCGGCTTGGCCTCGGACCACGAGAAGGTGGTCTTGCCGGCCCGGCTGCGCTGGTCGCACAGTCGACCGTTGGACACCGCGGTCCAGCCGTCGGGAACGGTCACCTTGACGTCGTACGTGGACTTGTCGCTCGGGTGGCTGTTGCTCGGGAACCAGGTCATCGCACCCTGCGGTTCATTGGCCACGAAGACCGAGCCGTCCGGCTGGATGATCCACCCGTCGGGCGAACCGTCGGGGTCGGTCACGTGCTCCGGCACACCCGAGTAGGTGACCACGACATGGAACCTGCGCCCCTTGTCCAGCGCATGCGCCGGCGTGACCGTGAGTTCGGCGCCGTCGCGGCGGAACGCGGCCCGTCTGCCGTCGATCCGCACACTCTCCACGGTCAGTCCGGACAGGTCGAGGTTGAACGAACTCAGCTTGCGCGTCGTCGTGACGGCGAGGTCGGCGGTGCCTTCGAGCCGTCTGGTCTCGGGGGTGTAGTCGAGGTCGAGACCGTAGTGGGCAACGTGGTACCCGCCGTTGCCGGACAGCGGGAAGTACGGGTCGCCCGCGCCGGGGGCACCGGGCGTCGCGGCACCTCCCGAGGTGGCGGCGCCGATCAGCAGGGCGGCGAGCGCGGGGGTCGCGACGAGGGCGAGGACGGGGCGAGCGAACTTCGAAGCCAAGGCGTGGGCCTCCTGTGTCGTGGCTGCATTCCGAGGTGGCGGCGGATCCGCCGGCGCACACGATCAACGCGTCGCCGGGTCCGCGCGCCGAACCCACGCACTCGGCCACTGACACGGCCGCCACGCGACACGACACACGAATCCGACCCGGCGAGGGGTCGGACAGAGGAAGAACGGACGAACGACGGCGAAGAGACGAGGAATCGAAGGGACGAACGGACGAAGGGACGAACGGCGCAGCGGCGAGTCGACAGCGGGGCACGGACGAAGCAACACAAAGCACGCGAACCCCGACCCGCACGCCGGCAATCACTCTACGGTCGAACTCCTGGACGATGAACCAGCTCCGGGCAATCATCCGGGTGACAGTCGCCCTCGAGGCCGCCTCGAACTCGAAGAGCCCGAATCCACCGGGCCCACCGGCGCAGCCGTGTTCGCGCCCGCGCCCGTGTCGCGTCCACCCCCGTGGCCGTGTGCGTGTTCGCGACCGGGTCCATGTCCGTGTCCGCGTCCGAAACTGTACGGGCCATGTCGTTTCAGACGCTGGTGTGGGTCGTGTTGCCAACGGATCATGAACACGTACTCCCTTCCGCTCGGTCGCACCGTCGACCGGGTCCCGGTTCCAGAAAGAGAAACGATGATCGACAACAGCGCCTCGAACCCGCTCGCCGCCGCCGAGACTTCGCCCACGTCCTCGGCTCGCCCGGTGGCCGTCTATGGGGCCTACGGGCACACGGCGCGCTTCGTGGTCGCGGAGTTGCACCGCAGAGGCCGCCCCGTGGTGCTCGTCGGCCGGGACGGGGGAAAGCTCGACGCCTTCGGTGCCGACTACCCGGACGCGCCGCGGTGGGTCGCCGCCGCCGACGACCCCGAGGCGCTGGACCGTGCGTTCGCCGGCGTCGCGGCGGTCGTGAACTGCGCGGGGCCGTTCCTGGAGACCACGCTCCCGGTGGCCGATGCGGCGATCCGCGCGGGTGCGCACTACCTGGACGTGGCCGCCGAACAGGCCGCCACGGTGGCGCTGTTCGACACCCGGTCCGAGCCGGCCGCGGAGCAGGGGCTCGTGCTCGCGCCGTCGATGGCCTTCTACGGCGGGCTGGGCGACCTGCTGGCCACCGTCGCCATGGGCGATTGGCCGAACGCGGACGAGATCACCCTCGCCTTCGCGCTGGACAGTTGGCTGCCGACCGCGGGCACCCGGCTCACCGGTGAGACCAACGCGGGACAGCACATGGTGTTCACCAAGGGGCGGTTGAGCCCGTTCTCCTACTCGACCGAGGTCTCCGACCGGGAGTTCCCGGCACCGTTCGGGAAGCAGCAGATCAACGAATTCTCCTCGGCCGACCAGGTCACCATCCCGCGTCACCTGGACACTCCGGAGGTGCGCGCGGTGATGAACCTCGCGCCGCTGACCGACATCCGCAACCCGGCCACCCCGGCGCCCTCGGCCGCCGACGAGCACGGCCGGTCGGCGCAGACCTACCTGGTCGAGGCGGTCGTCCGGCGCGGCGACCGGGAGCGGCGTGCGGTGGTCGCCGGACGCGACATCTACGCGGTGACCGCACCGATCGTGGTGGAGGCCGTCGAGCGCATCCTCGCCGGGGCGCACACCGCGACCGGCACCGTCGCGGCCGGCCAGGCGTTCGCCGCCGAGAGCTTCCTGCGTGCGCTCACCCCGGAGCACCTGACCCGCTTCGAGATCTTCACCGAACTCCCGACGGCGGCCTCCACCCGCTGACCGGACCACGAACCGGACCGCGCGCACCTTCGGGACGAATCACGAACCGGGCCACGCGCGGTCGCGAACCGGGCCGCAGCGGGCGGTCGGGCCCACCGCGGCCCGGCCGCGCCGAACGTGGCCGGACAAGGCCGGACGGGGACCGAACGGGGGTTGGCCCCCGCCCGGCCGAACCACACGCAACACGCCAACGCGGCACCACGACGACGCAGCACCGCCGACCCGCCGACGCGTCTCCGCCACATCACCGCACCGCCGCCTCACCTCGCCCCGCCTCGCCCCGCCCCCGGTCGCAACACCCCCATCAACACGACGCGCCCCCGGCCGTTTTCCGGAGGTTCATCCATGGGCCACGGGTTCGTCCTGGCGGGGCGTCGTGCGATCCGGGTTGACTCGGCGTGCCCGCACGATGCGTGCTGCCGCGCGGTTTCGCCGCGTCCGGACGAACAGGAGATGGCGTTGCGACGTATCCTTCCCGCGCTCGGCGTGGCCGGCGTACTGCTGGCGACCCTGGTCGCGGTACCCGCTGCCGCGGCCCAGGACGACACATCCCGTACCTCGTCGCGGCCCTCGGCCCACCCGATCGTGATCGGCCACCGGGGTGCCAGCGGATACCGACCCGAACACACCCTGGAGAGCTACCGCCTGGCGATCCGGATGGGCGCCGACTACATCGAGCCCGACCTGGTCTCGACCAGGGACGGCGTGCTGGTCGCCCGGCACGAGAACGAGATCTCCGGCACCACGGACATCGCCGCGCACCCGGAGTTCGCCGCACGCAGGACCACCAAGACCATCGACGGGACCCCGGTCACCGGTTGGTTCACCGAGGACCTCACCCTCGCCGAGCTCAAGACGCTGCGCGCCAAGGAGCGGCTGCCCCAGGTGCGGCCCACGAACACCGCGTTCGACGGCCGGTTCGAGGTACCCACCCTCCAGGAGGTGCTGGACCTGGCCCGGACCGAGGGCCGGCGGCTGAACCGCACGATAGGCGTGTACCCGGAGACCAAGCACCCGACCTACTTCCAGTCGATCGGGCTGCCGCTGGAGGAGCCCCTGGTGCGGACGCTCCAGCACAACCGGCTCTCCGGCCGCAAGGACAAGGTGTTCATCCAGTCCTTCGAGACCACGAACCTGCGCAAGCTGAACCGGATGATCGACGTCAAGCTCGTGCAGCTGCTCGACGCCACCGGCCGACCGTACGACCTCGCGGTGGCGAACGACCCGCGCACGTACCAGGATCTGGTCAAGCCGGAGAACCTGAAGTGGATCGGCACCTACGCGGACGGCATCGGCACCAACAAGAACCTGATCGTCCCGCGTGACGCCGCAGGCAGGTTGCTCGCTCCGACCTCGGTGATCCGGGACGCGCACCGCGCCGGACTGATCGTGCACGCCTGGACGTTCCGCGCGGAGAACCAGTTCCTCCCGCTGGACTTCCGGCTCGGCGCCGACCCGAACGCCCGCGGCGACATCACGTCCGAGTACGAACTCTTCTACGGCCTCGGCCTGGACGGCGTCTTCGCCGACCAGCCCGACACCGCCGTCGCCGCCCGCGCCGGCCTGCCGGCGTAGGTCCGACCCACGACCGACCACCCGCCCGCCGGTCGGCCCGTCGTACCGCCCACCCCGAAGGGCCCCGCCTCGCCCACGCGACCCGGGGCCCTTCCGTGCGCGCACCGAACTCCGTTACCTCACGTGGTAGTTCAGCTCGCCGTCGAACCCGTGCGCAGGCCCCTCATCATCACCTCGAGCAGCCGGTCGGTCTGGCCCGCGTCGCCCGGCGCCTGTTCGACCGCCCACGCGATGCCGTTGGCGAGCTTGAGCAGGTCGCCGATGTCGGTGTCCGAGCGCACCGAACCGGCCTGCTGGGCGCGCCGGAGCAGCGCCGCGCCGGCCGAACGCATCCGGGTGTGACACGAGGACGTCCCGTCCTCCTGATGCACCATCGTGGCCATCAGTGACGCGGCCAGCCCTCGATAGGTGGTCGCGTAGGCGATCACCGAACGCAGCCAGCGAGCCAACGCCTCCTCCGGCACCGGCGCGCCGAGCAGTTCCTGCGCCTCGCCGCACAGCCCCTCCACGCCGTCCTGGAACACCGCCTCCAGCAGGGCGTGCCGGGTCGGGAAGTTGCGGTAGAGCGTGCCGGGGCTGACCCCGGCCCGGCGCACGATGTCGTCCAGCGGCGCGTCCGGGCCGTTCTCGGAGAAGACCTCCCCGGCTGCGACGATCAGCCGTTCGTAGTTGCGCCGCGCGTCCGCGCGCATCGCCCGCGCCGGCGGCCGGTCAGTGGTCATCGCCGATCTCCTGGTTGCCCGATTGCCCGATTTGCCTGGTCGTCCGGCTGCCCGATGATCCGCGTCAGCCACCGCGCCCCAGGGTAGGCCGGGCCGCGCGAGCGGCGCCCCCGGTCCCCGCCCCGTGCCCCGGCCGGCCCGCGGCCCTCCCCTGCCCTGCCCGGACCGACCCTGCCCAGCCCAACCCGAACCACCCTCCCCGGTCCGCGAGTTGCCCGCCGATTGAAAAGTCGAGACTCTCTCCGTATTTTAAGTCGAGACACTCTCCGCTTATTCCCACGGGGGCACCATGTCCACTTCACCCGCATCAGGTACCTCCACCGCCCCGCCCGCCCCACCCGGCGAGCCGCGCACACCCCGCCCCGGGCTCGCGCTGGCCGTCATCCTGGCCTGCCAACTCATGGTCGTCCTGGACGCCACCATCGTGAACATCGCCCTGCCCGACATGCGCCGCGCCCTGGGCTTCTCGCCCACCGGCCTGACCTGGATCGTCAACGCGTACACGCTCGCCTTCGGCGGGCTGCTCCTGCTGGGCGGCCGGGCGGGGGACATCCTCGGCCGTCGGCGCGTGTTCCTCGCCGGCATCGCACTGTTCACCGTCGCCTCGCTGGTCGGCGGATTCGCCGACTCCGCAGGCATGTTGCTCGCCGCCCGGGCCGTCCAGGGGGTGGGCGCCGCATTCGCCGCCCCCGGCACCCTCGCACTGCTCAACACCAACTTCGAAGGTCCGGCCCGGGCCAGGGCGTTGGGCATCTACTCGGCGGTCTCCGGCGCGGGGCTGGCCTTCGGCCTGGTCTGCGGGGGCCTGCTCACCGACACCACATCCTGGCGCGCGGTGTTGTTCGTCAACGTGCCGATCGGCATCGCCATCCTCGTCCTGGCCCCGCGGCACATCCGCCAACCCGAGCGCCACCCCGGCCGGTTCGACGTCCCGGGTGCGCTGACCTCGACCGCGGGCATGGTCCTGCTGGTCTACGGGTGCATCCGCGCCGCCGCACACGGCTGGGGCGACGGCATCACCCTCGGCGCGCTGGCCTCGGCCGGTGCGCTGCTCGGCGCGTTCGTCGCGATCGAGACGAGGGCGGTCCAGCCGATCACCCCGCTGCGCCTGCTCGCGCACCGCAACCGGGCCGGCGCCTACCTGAACATGCTGCTGCTGCCCGCCACCATGTTCGCGATGTTCTTCTTCCTCACCCAGTTCCTCCAGAACGTGCTGAACCTCAGCCCGTTCGAGGCCGGTTGCGCGTTCCTGCCGATGGCCCTGTGCCAATTCGCCTGCGCCCGGGCAACACCCGTGCTGCTGCCCCGATTCGGCGCCAAGCCGATCCTGGTCCTGGGCGGAGTCCTGGTCGCCGCCGGCATCCTGTGGCTGACCCGCATCGACGACACCGCCGGCTACGCCGGCGCGGTGCTCGGGCCGATGATCCTGTTCGGCATCGGCTCGGGACTGAGCTTCATGCCGCTGAACCTGATCATCCTGTCCGAGGTCCCGGCCGCGGACGCGGGCGCCGCCTCCGGGCTGCTCCAGGCCCTCCAGCAGGTCGGTGCGAGCCTGGGCCTGGCCATCCTGGCCGCCGTCTCCAACGCCGCGAGCAGGGACGCCGCGAAGCACCCGCCGACCGGCGCGAATCCCGAGCAGAGCGCCCGCCACGCACTCACCGAAGGCATCGCCGGCGCGACCGTCGGCGCAGCGGTCTTCGCACTCTGCGCCCTCGCCGTGTCCGTCCTGGTGATCCGGCCGGCCCGCCCGTCCGCCGAACGCCCGACCTGATCACCACCGGCGGCCGAGGCCCGCCACAGCCCGAGACCCGGTGGCACGGCGCCTCGCCACGCCGCCCGACTCCGGTCCGGATCGGCCCGGCGCGGCACCGCCGCCGTGCCACGCCGTCCGTACGCGAACGGCGTGGCACGGCGGCCCCGGGACGGGTCGGCTCGCCGAGTGCCCGGCCCGGGGCCGCGACGCGCAGGGATCCGCCGCAAGATATCTTGATGTCGAGCAATGTTGCGGACATGGAGCGGAGCATCCTGTGACTGACCCGACCATCATCTATACGCACACCGACGAGGCCCCGGCCCTGGCAACGTATTCGTTCCTGCCCGTGGTCCAGGCGTACGCGGCGACGGCCGGGGTCAAGGTGGAGACCCGTGACATCTCCCTGGCCGGGCGGATCATCGCGCACTTCCCGGAGCACCTGAAGGCGGACCAGCGCATCGATGACGCGCTCGCCGAGCTCGGCGAGCTGGCCAAGACGCCCGAGGCCAACATCATCAAGCTGCCGAACATCTCGGCCTCGATCCCGCAGCTCAAGGCGGCCATCGCCGAGCTCCAGGAGCAGGGCTACGCCCTGCCGGACTACCCGGACGACCCCAAGACCGACGAGGACAAGGACGTCCGGGCCCGCTACGGCAAGACGCTGGGCAGCGCGGTCAACCCGGTCCTGCGCGAGGGCAACTCGGACCGCCGCGCCCCCGCGTCGGTCAAGAACTACGTCCGGGCGCACCCGCACCGCATGGGTGCCTGGACCGCGGACTCGAAGACCAACGTCGCGCACATGACCGCCGACGACTTCCGCTCGACCGAGAAGTCCGCGGTGATCGCCGAGCCGGGTTCGCTGCGCATCGAGCTGGTGGGCGACGACGGCAGCACCACCGTGCTGCGCGAGTCGGTACCCGTGCTCGCGGGCGAGGTCGTGGACGCCTCGGTGATGCGCGCGGCGCCGCTGCGCGAGTTCCTCGCCGCGCAGGTGGCCCGGGCCAAGGCCGAGGGCGTGCTGCTGTCGGTGCACCTGAAGGCCACCATGATGAAGGTCTCCGACCCGATCATCTTCGGGCACGCGGTCCGCGCCTTCTTCCCGCAGACGTTCGCCGAGCACGGCGAGGCGCTCGCGGCGGCCGGCCTGAGCCCCAACGACGGTCTCGGCGGGATCCTCAAGGGCCTGGAGTCGCTGCCCGAGGGCGCCAAGATCAAGGAGTCCTTCGACGCCGAGCTGGCCGCCGGGCCGGCCCTGGCGATGGTCGACTCGGACCGGGGCATCACCAACCTGCACGTGCCCAGCGACGTCATCGTGGACGCCTCGATGCCGGCCATGATCCGTACCTCCGGCCACATGTGGGGCCCGGACGGCAACGAGGCCGACACCCTGGCCGTGCTGCCGGACAGCAGCTACGCCGGCGTCTACCAGGTCGTCATCGACGACTGCCGGGCCAACGGCGCGTACGACCCGGCCACGATGGGCTCGGTGCCCAACGTCGGTCTGATGGCGCAGAAGGCCGAGGAGTACGGCAGCCACGACAAGACCTTCGAGATCGCGACCACCGGCACCGTGCGGGTCGTCGACGGCGCGGGCACCGTGGTCCTGGAGCAGGTCGTCGGCGCGGGTGACATCTTCCGGATGTGCCAGACCAAGGACCTGCCGATCAGGGACTGGGTCAAGCTGGCCGTCTCGCGCGCCCGCGCGACCGGCAGCCCGGCGGTGTTCTGGCTGGACGAGGGCCGCGCGCACGACGCGAACCTGATCGCGAAGGTCAAGGAGTACCTGCCCGAGCACGACACCGAGGGCCTGACGATCGAGATCATGTCGCCGGTCGAGGCGACCGCGTTCTCGCTCGAGCGCATCCGTCGCGGCGAGGACACCATCTCGGTCACCGGCAACGTGCTGCGCGACTACCTCACCGACCTGTTCCCGATCCTGGAGCTGGGCACGAGCGCGAAGATGCTCTCGGTCGTCCCGCTGATGGACGGCGGCGGCCTGTTCGAGACCGGCGCCGGCGGCTCGGCGCCCAAGCACGTGCAGCAGCTGGTCAAGGAGAACTACCTGCGCTGGGACAGCCTGGGCGAGTTCCTCGCCCTCGCGGTCAGCTTCGAGCACCTCGCGCAGTCCGTGGGCAACGCCCGCGCCCAGGTGCTGGCCGACACGCTCGACCGCGCCACCGGCACCTTCCTGGACAACGACAAGTCGCCCAGCCGTCGGCTCGGTGGCATCGACAACCGGGGCAGCCACTTCTACCTGGCGCTGTACTGGGCCCAGGAGTTGGCCGCGCAGACCAAGGACGCCGCGCTCGCCGAGGCGTTCGCGGGTCTGGCCCGGACGTTGTCCGAGCAGGAGGAGACGATCGTCGCCGAACTGATCGCGGTACAGGGCTCGCCCGCCGACATCGGCGGCTACTACCGTCCCGACCCGGCCAAGGCGTCGGCCGTGATGCGCCCGTCGGCCACCTTCAACGAAGCCCTGGCCTCGCTGAGCTGACCCCTTCGAACCGCCCCGGCCGAGTGTGTTGTCGGCCGGGGCGGTTCGGCGTTGCGGGGGCCTCGGGTTCGGCAGGCTCGCCGGGCCAGGGGCCACGCCACCGGGGCCACGTCGTCGGCGTCACGTCGCCGAGCCGGGACATCCCCATCCGTGCGGCCCGGCCCGCCCGCGCCGCCCAGGGCCTGTCTCCTTGGTCAGCGTCGGACCCAGATGAGGATCACGGCGAAGGTGGAGTGCCGCCTGTTCCCCGAGCGGAGAATCCGGTTGCCCGGTCTGCCGGTTCGTCCGCAGACTCGCGATCATGATCTCTCACGCTCGCGGTCTGGTCCTTGAACGCTTCCGCTGGATCGGCGGCCACGCTGACGTCTGGCAGGTCTTCCGCGACCCCGAGGCTCTTGCCGCGGTGGTCCGCGGACTGGCCGAGCCGTTCCGGGAGGACGGTGTCACGGCCGTCTGCGGCATTGAGTCGCGCGGTTTCCTCCTGGGCGCGGCCGTGGCCGTCGAGCTCGGCGTCGGCTTCGTCGCGGTTCGCAAGGGCGAGGGGATCTTCCCCGGGAAGAAGGTCACCGGGTGCAGCGACCCCGACTACCGGGGTACTCGCCAGGAGCTGCGTCTGCAACGGATGGCGGTGGACCCCGAAGACCGGGTGCTGCTGGTCGATGACTGGATCGAGACGGGTAGCCAGGCGTCGGCTGTGCGGTCGATGGTCGACGAATGTGGCGGGCAGTGGGCCGGCTGCTCCGTCATCGTTGACCAGACAGCCCCGGCCCGGCGGGCGGACCTGGGCGTCCGCAGCGTTGTCACCGCCGCCGAACTTCCGGTTTGGGATGGGCAGTCCTGACACGTGTCCACCTGGCCGGTTCTGGCCTTCACCCTCACCGCAGGCCAGGCCGGTGACGCACCCGCCTTCGAGACGGTGATGTCCGGCATCCGCGTGCCCCGCAGCGGCCCGGGCAGGCCCCGAACCCGGCACCTCGCCGTCCTGGCCGACCGTGCGTATTCCTCACGCGCCATCCGTGCCCACCTGCGGCGTCGGGGCATCCGCGCTGTCATTCCGCAGCCGTCCGACCAGGTTGGCCACCGCCTGAGGCGAGGCCGACTCGGAGGCCGCCCGCCAGGCTTCGACCGCCAGGCACACAAGCAACGGAACACGGTCGAGCGGTGCATCAACCACCTCAAGCAGTGGCGTGGCCTGGCCACCCGAACCGACAAGCTCACGATCGCCTACCAGGCAGCCCTGCACCTCGCGGGCATCCTCATCTGGGCCCGACGCTGACCAAAGAGACAGAGCCGAGCCGGGACATCCTCGCCTGTGTGGGCCGACCCGTCCGTGGGCGGCGCCGGAGTCGCGCAGGGCGGAAGGTCCCGGCTTCCGTGCGTCCCGTCGCAGGTACCCGGCGTGGGTGCCGGCCGGCGACGAGCCCGAGCCGATCGGTCACAGGCGGGGGTGGTGGCGGGGACTCCGGTTGGTTCGTCGAGGTGGTCGGGTGAGGGTGATCTGGCGGACGAGTTGGTGCAGGCATGCGGTCATGGCGACGGCCGGGAGGCCGGCCGCGACGATGCCGTGAAGGTTCTTGGGCGCGTCGGTGACGGCGAGCGCCATGGACAGCCCGGCGAAGGTGATGGCCACGATCCAGGAGTGCACTGCTCTGTGGTGGTGGAGGCTGGAGCGCAGGATCGACAGACAGGCCACGATCCAGGGGCCGTGGACGAGAACGGGCCACCAACGGGCAGGGCCGTGTCCGGTGGGGGCGGCGTGACGCAGTGGTTCCAGGGTGACGGCCGCGCCGAGCAGGCTGATCGTGGCGACCAGGACGATGGTGGCCGCGACCATGGTGTGGCTGAGCCGATCCAGTATCGCTGCGCCGGTGGCCGGTGGCCGGGACGATTCGGGGGTTGTCGGGGTGCGGCGGCGGTGGCCGGCGGGAGGTCCGATCCCGCGAGCGGGAAGCCCCTCGGTGGTGGCTGAGGGGGCATGCGGGACGGGTTGTTCCAGGAGCCGGGCGAGTTCGGCCTCGAAGCGCCACTCCTCCGCCGGGTCCGACGCGGAATGAGCGTCGAGTGATGCGCCCGTTTCGACCGTGGGCCATTCCTCGGGGTCGAGAGGCCGGGAAACCTTGCCGTGCGGAACCGGGTTGGCGGACGAGCGGGAGAGGTCGGGTCCGAAGCCGTCGTACATGTGCCTCACTCGTTGCGATGTGCGATGTGCGATGAGCGCTCTGAACGGGCGCCGAGAATTTCGGGGCGGCGCGGCTATCGGTTGCTCAAAATGTCGTCGAGGCGGCGCGAGAACGCGGCACCGAGCAAAGCCAACGTCAGGGCAAACTGCTCCACCTCGGCGGAGCAGTGACGAAGGCGGACGCATTCCCCCGACCGCACGAGATGGGCGTGTGGCGACCGGTTGAGGAAGGTGGTCGCGCGGGGGATGAGAACCCAGTCTCCCAGTGGAAACGAACGTCTGGTGATGGTGGCGGGGAAAGTGAAAACGGAAGATGCGTGGAGGGTCACGCTCGGGGAAACGATGCACACCCTCGAAACGGATGTGGGCCGTATGGCTGATGATTTCCGGCGTCCCTGCCTTCGTCGGCCCCGCGCGCGTCTTCATGAGTACGGCCAGACGAGGCTTCGCTCTTCGGAGACGGCGTTCCACGGGGTGTGCGGGGTGGCGCACGTTCGCCCGGCCGGCGAATTCTTTCGGGGCGGTGCCGGATTTCTCCTGCCGCTATCGATGTGCAAGCGATCGTCCGGGACCCCGGGTGGTGGCAGTGCCCGGTTCACTCGGGACGGTGACCGGTCGGGTCGCCGCCGCCGCAGCAACCCGACCGCCCACTTCGCGTTCTTCGGCACGGACGGGCAGGCCGGAAACCGGGTCGTCGAGATGGCATGCCACCGCCGGCGGGCACATGCCTCCGCCTGATGCCGCGGGTGATATTCGCCCTCTTTGTCGCCTGCGCCAGTTCCGGCGCACGCGTGCCACCAAGCCGTCGCCAATGAGCGCGTCGGCAATGGAAGAAGTGGGAGGAATGGAAGAGGTGGAAGAGGTGGAAGAGGTGGAAGAGGTGGAAGAGGTGGAAGACTTCCTCTTCGACCGGATACCCGCCGAGATGGCGACCAGGGCGTGCTCCAAGGCGGTTCCAGTCCCCGATACGAGAGGCCGAACTCCTCTCGCGGCCCGGAGCTCCTCCCCGTACCGAGCCGCTTCCGGCGCCGCATCCCCTACTCGTCGGAGATTATCCGATGTGAGCCCCGCCCTGGTGATCGCCCAAAAGGATGCGTCGGCGCGCGGCATGTACCCGAGAAATTCGATGCGGTCGTTTTCGTCGCCCGGTGGAGTGCAGGATTAGCCTCCGCCACCGGCCATGGTGACGGCTGCTGTCACCGGCACTCTACCGAGAACGGCCCGTCGGTCGCATAACGCCCGTTATGTTTCATGCTTTCGGCGTATTACGACGTGGTCGGAATCCGGACAGGACGCATGGATCGATCCGGAGCCGATCGGGCCGTGCGGTCGTAGGAGACGTGGGATTCACCGCACTCGCCGCACTCGCCGCACTCGCTGCACTCGCTGCACTCGCTGCCCTCGCCGCCCTCGCCGCGCTCACGGCGCCTACGGCACTCGCCGCCCGCGTCTCCCCCGGCACCCCGATGCACGGTCCCGGGCGCCGAGGAACCCGGCGCGGGATCGAGAACAGGCCGTCAAGGTCGTGCCGGGACGAGACGTGGGCCGGTGGGTTACAACACCTCGCGCAGGCGGGCGGTGAACCCTGTGGGGTCGTCGACGAAGCCCGTGTGGTCGCCGGGGAAGAGGACCGGTTCGCCGCCGAGCATGCCGGCGAGGGCTCGGGAAGTGCGGTCGCAGAGTTGTCCCGCGGAGGCGTCACCGATGCCGACGATGATGCGTGTGGGCACCGACCGCAGTGTGGTCAGGTCCGGCCGCCAATGCGTGGTGGGACGCAACTCGTGCCCGAACCAACGGAGTTCGTCCGCGATCTCGTTCGCCGCGCGTTCGCCCCCGAACATGCCGTCGATCGCGCCGTCGGGCAGCACGATGTTGGCCTGCGCCATGAATTTCGCCCACGCGCCGGTGACGTCGCCGGCGAGGCGGGTGGCGATGATGTCGTCGGTTCCGGCGTGGAGGCGCTCGCGATCGTCGAGGAGTTCGACCAGGGGCGGCTCGTGGGCGACGACGGTGTGCACCAGGTCGGGTCGGGTCTGCGCGAGGGCCAGAGCGGTGACGGCCCCACCGCTGGAGCCCAGAACGGCGGCCGGCCCGAGGTTCAGGTGGGCGATGAGCCGGGACAGGTCGTCGGCGCGCAGTTCCGGAGTCGAATCCTGGTCGGGGTCGTCGACCGGGCTCCGGTTGATGCCCCTGGGGTCCATGGTGGCCACGGTGTGGTCGGCGAGCAGGTCGGCCACCGGCGCAAACGCGGCGGCATCCATCGGAGCCCCGACGAGGGCGATCAGCGGGCCGGTGCCACGCACCTCGTAGTACAGACGTGCACCGGGAACCTCGAGGGTGCCGGTCGCGACGGAAAGGCTCGTGGTCATGGTGTCCTCCTCGGACGGGGCTCGGACGGGGCTCGGACGGGGCTCGGACGGGGCGAAGATGCCCGCTCGAACCGGTTCACGGGGGCGGCTCTCCCGCTCCCTCACCATGACGACGAACGGGAGGGGGCCCGATCGACAGGGTCGCCGAAATTTCGTCGACCACGCGGAGTGCGCCCGCCGGCCCGCCGGGTACGACGCGGCGCCACGCGGCCCGGCCCGACCGGGGCGCGCCGCGCCGCCGCCGGTGGGCGGAAGGCGCAGTGCGGGAAGGCGCAGTGCGTGCCCCCGGTCGGCGGAAGGCACGACTCCGGCGGCGAGTTCGGCCGGACCCTGGCCGACGGTTCCTCGTGCCGTGCCCGGTGGCCGACGGTACCGCCGTTGCGGCGCAGGCCGGCCGGGCCGGCGTGGGCGCCGAGCGAGGCTCAGCGGCCGTAGTACTCGGCGGCGCACCTCAGCGCGCCCAAGCCGCCCTATCGAGTGGCGGCCACGACCAGCCGTGCGGGCCAGGACGGCAAGGGAGTTGCTCGGATCGCCATCCCCATCCCCATCCCCATCCCCGCGCCATGCCGAGCCGAGCCGACCACCCGCGCGCCGGCAGCCCGTCAACGGCCGGTCAGCGGCCAGGAGTCGACGTCGCGGTAGTGGATCGGGCCGGGGCCGCGGCCGAAGTTGCTGCCGACCAGGTGCAGTCGCCGGGCCGACCAGCGGCGGCCGACGAAACCGGCCAGTTCGCGGGCGGCGGCCGCGATGCCGTCGGGGTTGTCCCGGCGGGCCCGCGCCAGAGTCAGGTGTGCCCGCAGGGGTCGGTCCGCCAACGCGACGCCGCCCGCCCGGATCACGCCGCGAACCGCGTCGGCCAGGGTGTGCAGCGCGTCCCGTTCGCCGTACACGCCACTCCACAACACCCGCTCGTCGAACTGCCCTGCGCCACGCAGTTCCAGGCCGACCGGCCGGGTCACGGCGGCGACCTCGGCCAGTGGTGCGCGCAGCGTTTCGACCACGTCGACCGGCACCTCGCCGAGGAAGGCCAGCGTGATGTGCCAGTCCTCGATCCGGTTCCAGCGCAGCCGGGGATGCGCGGCGTGGACCGGCCGCAGCGCCCGGGCCAATTCGTCCTTGGCGTCGTCCGGCGGGGCCAGCGCCACGAACAGTCGTACGGTCCGGGGCGGGGTCGGGGCATCGTCGTTCACAGGTGATTTCGTACCGCATCACCGCCGCCCGGCGCGTGCCGGCCCACCGGGGCCGGGAAGTCGGCCGGACCCGGCCGCCGCACCGGTCCACCCGACGGGTCGACCCACCACCCCCGATCACCGCGTTCGCGCGGCGGCCCGACCCGTCGGTCGTCCCGCACGGTGCGGGTTCGACGCGACCGCCGCCGGGCCGATTCGGCTGTCCCGGACAGCGCTCGTCTGTCCCGGCAGGTCACGGCGTCGGCCGGCACGTTGTCCCGATTCGTTCGGGACAGGCGGTGCAGACCAATCACCGACCCGCGGGTTCACTCCGGCCGAGTGCGAACATGCCGGCAGACGACTGAACTTCCGTCCGGTTTGCTCCTTTTCTGGGACTCCCCGACTCGGCGAACTGCCGGCACTATGGGTGCCGCATTCGCTACCGCGCGTACTCTTTCACGTGAACGAACGGGGTCTCTGTGACACGGCGTGACGACGCTCCCCGGCCGGACGGCGCAACCACCGCCGCGGAGTACGTGGCCGCGTTACGTGAGTTACGCGAGTGGTCGGCGCTGACATACCGTCAACTGGCAGCCAAGGCCGAGGCGTCCGGGCACGTGCTGCCCGCCAGCACGGTCGCCGCCGCACTCGGTCGCGGCACCCTCCCCCGGGCCGATCTGGTCGAGGCTTTGGTGTTCGCCTGCGGCCTCGACGCGGACGCCGCCGCCCGCTGGCTGACCGTCCGCGAGGACCTCGCGGCGGGCCGGGTGAGCGAACAGCCCGCGACGCCCGCACCCACCGAGGTACCGGACGCCGCGACACCCCTGCCGTTCCGGCGCCGCCGCCGGCGGCTGATTCCGATCGCCATCGGCGTGGCCGGCCTCCTGATCGCCATCGGCGTGATCGGCGCCGTCCGATACGCCACCGACGACGGGGACGGGGACGAAAATGCCGTCTTCCCCAACCGGCTCAGCGACGGCTTCTACCTGATCAAGCCCACCCACATCGCCGACGGGTCGTTGTGCCTGGGCGAGGGCAGGGAACGCAAC
The DNA here is from genome assembly GCF_044458105.1 of Embleya sp. NPDC050493. Taxonomy (NCBI): domain Bacteria; kingdom Bacillati; phylum Actinomycetota; class Actinomycetes; order Kitasatosporales; family Streptomycetaceae; genus Embleya; species Embleya sp. NPDC050493. The sequence continues at coordinate 40,760 of NZ_JBITHP010000001.1, read as the reverse complement.
GGCCGCACCGACCGCCCGATCGTCGTCCAGCGCCCGTGCGACGGCGTGGTCCCGGACACCTACCTGGTCGCCGTGGCGCCGGACGTCTACCTGATCAAGTGGCGCAACCCGGTGGACGGTGTCGGCTGCCTGCGGGTGGACGACGCGATCATGGTGCCCGGCGCGCTGCTCGGGCCCGAGGATTGCGCCGGCTCCGCCCACGAGCGTTTCCTGATCGAACCGGTCGACCCGGGCGTCTTCCGGCTCCGCCCGGTCCACAGCGGTCTGTGCATCGGCATCCTCGGCGGCCCCCACGAGACCACGGTCAAGGCCGAGGCGGTCCAGGCCGCCTGCTCGGGCACCGCCGACCAGCGCTTCCGGCTGATACCCGTGAAGGGCAAGGAGCCCCTGTCCCCCGGGCAGTGAACTCCACAATCCGTGCGTCGACGTCCCGGACGGACCCACCAGAGCACCGCGGCCGGGGCCGAGACCTGGGCAGCACAGGCCGTCAGCAGCAACTCGACCCCGTGGGGCGGCAACATCATCCGGCTGTCCGGCTCCCCGGCTCCCCGGCTGTCCGGCTGTCCGGCTCCCCGGCTGTCCGGCTCCCCGGCTGTCCGGCTCTCCGGCGCGCTCTGCGCCAGGATCATCCGGCGCAGCGGCGCAGCCCCCGGCGCGGGCGCGAACGTACCGCGTGTCTCCTCGCGTCTACTCCTTCGCCAGCCGTTCCGCTCGGGCAGCACCCGGCCGCCGGCGTGCGCAACCGGCCCGTCGATCCCCGGCGGGGCCGCGAACTCAGGCCCGGAGGTTCGGGTGGTCGATGCCCTCGAACGGCTTGATCCGGACCACCGGTTCCTGGCCGCCGCGTCGCGGGACGGTCTGTACGGTGCCCCAGGGGCGATCCGGGAGGGTCACGATGAAGGAATAGCTGTTCGCGCATCCGGTGCAGTCGTACCGGTCCTGCCAGACCTCGACGTCGGTGTCGCTGCCGGGGATTCGGGCGGCGTGCCGGTAGGTCGCGTGGCAACGGGTGCAGCGCTCGCCGGGAGCGCAGGTGCCGCCGCACGGGCAGGGCAGGTCGAAGCTCTCGGCGGGCTCCCAGTAGCGGGTGGCCAACGCTGCGGCGGTCCGGGTGTCCGGGGCCTTGGACCCGCGCGGGACGGTCATCCGGCGGGCGGCGACGACGTACGACTCGCCGGAGGCGGCCATCCGGCCTCGGATCACGCCCTTGCGGACTCGGTTGGTGGTCATGCTTCCTCCGGCGATTGCCCACGGGGCAGGGTGTCGAGTACGGCCGGCGGCGCGGACGGGACCTCGGGATGTCGGCCCCGCGTGGGCGGGCCGCCGTACCTCACGATATCCGCCATCCGGGGGTGGACCCGAATCAGCCCGGCCGCACCGCCCGCGGACCGGTCACCTCGGCGCCGAGCGCGCGCACCCGGTCACGCAGGCCCCGGTCGGCGGTCACCACGAGGCAGCGACGCGCGGACGCACTCGCACGCTCGGCCGCGACCAACTCGACCATCCGGTCGTCGCCACTGCCCGAGGCGCGTACGACCCGCACCCCGGGCACCTCGGCAACCCCGCCGGCCGCACCCTCGACCACCAGCACGACGTCCAACGGCCCACTCCGCGCCCACTCCGGCACACTCGCCCCGCCCGGCAGCCCACCCGAAGCCATCCCCACCAACCCGTCCCGCAACCGCTCGGTGGCCCCCCGACGATCCTTCCACCACCCATCGGGCACCGACCCGACCACATTCGCCGCATCCACCACCACAAGCGGCACCAATTCCCCAACCATCCCCCCATCCTCCCGCCCCACCGCCACAAACCCACACGGGACAAACCCACCACACAAAGCCCAAGCAACACACGAGACCCACCCCCACAAACCCCCCAACACCTAACACACCGCCACAACACGGCGACTCGACCAGGACGGCCGCGGAGCGGCGCGGGACGGGTGCAACGCGGGGCGGGTGGGACGGCACGGCGCGGGGCGGGTGGGACGCGGGGCGGCGCGGGACGGGTGCAACGCGGGGCGGGTGGGACGCGGGGCAGGCGCGGCGCGAGGCGGGTGGGACATGGGCGCGGGGCGGGCGCGGGCGCGGGGCGGCGCGAGGCGGGTGGAACACGGACGCGGGGCCGCGCGGGGCGAGGCAGGCGCGGCGCGAGGCAGGTGCGGCGCGAGGCAGGTGGGACATGGGCGCGGGGCAGGTGGGGCGCGGGGCAGGCTCGACGCGAGGCAGGCGCGGGGCGAGGCGGGTGGGACACGGGCGCCGGGCAGGCGGGCGCGGCGCGGGGCGGGCGCGGTGCGGGGCAGGCGCGGTGCGGGGCAGGCGGGCCGTTAGGCGAGTGGGACGCGGGCGCGGGGCGGGGTGGCGCGGGCGCGGGGCGGCGCGAGGCGGGTGGGACGCGGCAGCAGATGCCTACGGATGCGAGATCAGCCACGACCGCAGTCCAACGACGGGCGCAGAGCATGCGAGAACAGGGGCGACATGGCAGCGCATGACGGCGCTGCGGTGTACTGGCGGTGTCGCATCGGCGCGTCTCGGCTTGGCGGCCCGGAAGTCCGGTCGGCGACCCACGAATTACGCGAGCCGCGATGCCCGTGAGCATCGGACACACCCTCGACTCGTGCCAAGCCCCCGGTCCAGCAAATCCCCAGCCCGCCCAAACCCCGCAGCCCGCCCGGCGCTTGAGGACAACACACCCGCCACCCTCACAAACCCACCGGACCCGCACGACCGACCGGCCCGCCCAAACCCCCCAGCCCGTCCGGCGCTTGAGGACAACCCACCGACCGGCCCGGCGACTGCACCGGTTCCGCACGACCAGGACCGGGACCCGGACCGGAACCGTCCTAACCCCTCAGCCCGTCCGGCGTTTGAGGACAATCCACCAATCGGCCCGCGACCCACCGGCTCCACACGACCAACCCCGGCCGCCCAAACCCCCCAGCCCGTCCGGCGCTTGAGGACGAAGCCGACGTCGGGCTTCGACGCGCCCGACGGCCCGCCCGATGGCCCCGCGGCCCAGCCATGGAACGGCACCCGGCCACCGCGGGGGGCGATGGCCGGGTGCCGGATCAGGTGACGGGACGACGCGTAGGGGAGCCCGGAACATCCGGGTGCGCGCCACCCGTTCGGATTCGGATCAGGAGGCCGCGGAAGCGCCAAGCGCCGCGAGGCCGTTGCGCCACAGCTGGTTGACCCGCGCGCGTTCCGTCGCGTTCGGGTTCGGGTTGGTGCAGGACGGGCCGGGGCCGCCGCCGGACATCAGTTCACTGCACGGACCCGAGTAGTGGTCCGGCAGACCGAGCACGTGTCCGGTCTCGTGGGCGGTGACCCGGGTCGAGTTGTACTGCTGGTTCTGCCGGTAGTCGAGGAAGATGTAGCCGCTGCCGTGGCCGTTCGTGCTCGCGTACGAACCGCGCGAGTCGTTGCCCTCGTAGTACCGGAAGTCCGGGTTGCTGCCTTCCTGGAGGCGCACGTTGGTGACCGAGCTGTTCCAGATCTGCGCGGAACGGGCGATCTGGGTGCGGAAGGTGGGTGCGCTGGCGGCGCTGTAGGTGACGGTGACCACCGCCGCCGAGTTGCCCGTCGCGGCACGCTTGCCCGCCACCGACTTCAGCACGGCGTCGAAGAACGCCTGGTTCTGCGCCTGGTCTTCCTGACCGGAGTACTGCGCGGAGGAGCGGAGGGGGGCCGCCACTCCGTCGTCGCCGGCCGCTGCCGAGGGCGCGGCGACCAGCCCGGCCGCGAGGCCGAGGCCGAGAATTGCGGTGATCACGGTCTTACGGGGATTCCGGGGACGCACTGGGGACATGGGGGGCTCCTTGGGGTGCCGAAGACCTGTTCGGTGCGCAATGAGTCTCACGGGAGCCCGGTCCGGCCCGGATGATGACAATCGGCGATAGCACCGTCGTATCACCGCTCGTTCCCGGACCGTCACCGCACATTCACGGATCGTGTTACGGAAGATTCACGCCCCGCCCCCGGATCCCACGCCCGCCGGTGTCTGGTACGACCGCGATAGTGCGTCCTATCCTCCGCATCATGGAGCTAGAGGTGAGGCACCTCCGCGCACTGTGTGCCATCGGCGACACCGGCAGCCTGCACGCTGCGGCCCGGTTGCTCGGCATGACCCAGCCGTCCTTGACCGCGCAGCTCAGAAGAATCGAAAACGCCCTGGGCGCGCCCTTGTTCGTCCGCGACCGGACCGGCAGCCGACCCACTCCCCTCGGCCTCACGATGCTGCACCGGGCCCGGCCCATCATGGCCGAGATGAGTGCGCTGGTCATCGACACCCAGGCCGAGGCAGTCCGAACCGCCGGACCACACCTGCGCATCGGCGGAACCGCGAACCGGGTGATCGCCGACTGGCTGCGCCGGCTACGGCTGCGACTGCCCACCACGGACACGTACTTGCGGGTGGACGTGTCGGCGAGCACGCTGCTCGGAATGGTCGCCGCCGGCCAGCTCGACGTCGCGTTCGTGCACGAGGTCGAGGGCTTCCCGCTGCGTGTGCCGGAGGGAGTCCGGCGTCGCGTACTCGTGGAACGGGAACCGCAGTTCATCGCGATGTCACCGGATCATCCGGCCGCGGCCGAGTCCGAGATCAAGCTCGCCGACCTGGCCGACGACCAGTGGATGGTCGACCCGAGCGTGGACGGCGAGTGGGAGGGGCTGCGCGAGGTGTTGTCCGACGCCGGCATCAACCCCCGGATCCTGCACGGTGATTACCTCACCGCCGCATCCCTGGTCGCGATCGGCGAGGTGGTCACGCCGTGCCAACCCACCTCCCGCCCGCGGCCGGACATGGCGGTCCGGCCGCTGGCCGGCGATCCGCTCGCGGTCCGGTTGTTCCTGGCCTATCGCACCGACAACGGTCCCGCCCCGGCCCTGATCGACACCGTCTACCACGAGTTGGAGGCCGCCTACCGCGAGGCAGCCTGGCTCGCGGTGGCCTACCGCCAGCGGCTGCTGCGCGAGGACAGCCCGATCCTGCGATACGACGGCCAATCCCGCAGCCGACCGTGACCCACGGCACCACCCGCCCCACCGACCCACCCATCGCGCCGCCCACCACCGGCGCCTGCCCCTCGAGAACTGCCCGATCCTGCGACACGACAGCCAATCCCGCAGCCGGCAGTGACCCACGGCACCACCCGCCCCACCGACCCACCCCTCACGCCGCCCACCACCGGCGCCTGCCCCTCGAGAACTGCCCGATCCTGCGACACGACAGCCAATCCCGCAGCCGGCAGCGAACCGCGCGGCCGCCCCGCCCACCACCCCCTCGCGGCGGCCTCCCGCCGGCGACTGCCGCGCGAAGACAGCCCGATCCCGCAACACGACAGCCAAACCCGCCGCCAACCGTGACCCACGCAGCCGCCGGGGCCCGCCGACCCGCCCGACCCCGCGCCCAGCTCCGACGCGGGCGGCTCCGACGCAGGCGGCTGCCGCGCGAAGACAGGCCGATCCCGCGACACGACAACCGAGCCCGCAGCCGACCGTGACCCACGCAGCCGCCGGAGGCCCACCGACCCGCCCGACCCCCGCGCGCAGTTCCGACGCGGGCGGCTGCCGCGCGAGGACAGGCCGATCCCGCGACACGACAGCCGCGGCAGCCGACCGCGAACCACGCGGCCGCCGGGGCCCGCCGACCCGCCCGACCCCCGCGCACAGCTCCGACGCGGGCGGCCCGACCGGTACCGATCCGGGTTCGCCGAGGCATGGATGAAATGATGGCCTGATCTGCCGGTTCGACCACACTGTGAGCCGGATCGACCGGACTGTGAAGAGTGTTGAACAGTGAGGACCCCATGACGACCCCCGACGCCGGAAACCCCGCCCCGGTCCCGGCCTCCGTGCGCGCCGCCGCCGGGGCCACCCTCGCGCGCGAGGCCGCGCGCTTCGCCGGACTCGGCTGGATGCGCGGCACCTCCGGAAACCTGTCCGTGGTGCTCTCCCGGGAGCCGCTGCGGCTCGCGGTCACCGCCTCGGGGCTGGACAAGGGCGAGTTGGCGGCGGACGACCTGGTCGTGGTGGACGCGTCCGGCGTGCCGGTCCCCGAGGAGGCCGGCACGCCGCCGCGCCGACCGTCCGCCGAGGCCGGGCTGCACGCGCGGGTGGTTGCGCTGACCGGCGCCGGCGCGGTCTTCCACGTACACACCATCTCGGCGGTGCGCGCGGGTCGACGCTGGCCGGCCGGGATCGAGTTGCGCGACCTGGAGATGCTCAAGGGCATCGGCCGCTCCGCGCACGACGAGACGGTCACCATCCCGGTGATCGCCAACAGCCAGGACATGACCGAACTCGGCGACCGACTCGAGGCCGCGCTGGTCCCCGGCGTCCCGGCCGTCGTGGTCGCCTCGCACGGGATGTACGTGTGGGGCGCGGACCCGATCCGAGCCCGCCACCACGTCGAGGTCGTCGAATGGCTCCTCGAATACCGCATCGCCGAAGGCTGACCCCAACCGCAAGCAAGCCCGCCCCCGGGCACACGGGGGACGCGACGAGGCCGCATCCCCGGTCCCGGCCGGTCCGGGGCGGAGGCCTTCCAAGGCCTATAGGAGCAGTGCTCTCACATCAGAGCACTGCTCACCCTGGCGGACCAAAAGACTGCTCACCCGAACTCCACGAGAGCACCGCTCTCCCAAGCAAGGACACCAGAGCACTGCTCTCGCGCCAGAACAGCGCTCTCCAAGACAAGCACGTCAGAGCAGTGCTCTCGCGGCAAAGCGCCGCCCTCCCCCAGGAACACCGGAGCACTGCTCTCGCGGGCCTGCTAGCACTGCTCTCCGAAGCCCACCGGAACACTGCTTTCGCGGACTCGTCGGCGCACCGCCCACCCGAGCCCACCAAAGCACCGCCCTCGCACCCGAGGACAGCAGAGCACTGCTCTCGCACCGGAGCACCGCTCTGCCCGCACGCCAGGAGCACCGCGCCGCCCTCTCAAGCAAGCACACCAGAGCATCGCTCTCGCGCAAGAGCACCGCTCTCCCAGGCAAACACGCCAGAGCACTGCTCTCGCACCAGAGCACCGCCCTCCCGGCAAACCAGAGCACTGCTCTCCGAAGCCCGCCGGAACACTGCTTTCGCGGACTCATCGGAGCACCACCCACCCGAGCCCACCAAAGCACCGCCCTCGCACCCGAGCCCACCAGAGCACTGCTCTCGCACCGGAGCACCGCTCTGCCCGCACGCCAGGAGCACCGCGCCACCCTCTCAAGCAAGCACACCAGAGCATCGCTCTCGCGCAAGAGCACCGCTCTCCCAGGCAAGCCCGTCAGAGCAGTGCTCTCGCATCAGGGCGGCGCTCTCCCGCCGGAGCAGCGCTCTCCCGGGCACGCCAGAGCACTGCTCTCGCGGATCTACCAGGCCACCGCCTCTCCCAGCGGGCGCGCCAGAGCAGTGCTCTCGACTGGAGCAGCGCTCTTCCTAACCGCAAGAGCACTGCTCTTGCACCGGAGCACTGCTCTCTCCCGGCGCCAGCCCGCGTACTACCCGCCCCGGCCCACCAGAGCACCGCTCTCCCAAACGAGCGCAGGAGAGCAGCGCTCTCGTACCGGAGCACCGTTCTCCCAATCGGCGTCCCGGAGCGAGCACGGCTCGCACCAGAGCACCGGTCGTGCCGGAGCACCGCTCGTACACCAGAGCACAGCTCTCGCACCGGAGCACCGCTCGTACACCAGGTCACCGCTCTCGCACCGGAGCATTGCTCCCGCACCAGAGCACCGCCCTCGCCCTCGGCCCTCCCCCTCGCCCCGAATCAGTACTCCCGCGCACCCGTCTCGTTGACGATCGCGCTGATCAGCCGAGCCGGAGTGACGTCGAAAGCCGGGTTGAAGGCGCGCGACTCGGCCGGGGCGACCCGGACGCCGGCCACCTCCAGCACCTCCGACTCCGGCCGCTCCTCGATGGTGATCTCGTCGCCGTGCGCCGTCGCGTCGTCGAACGTGGTCAGCGGCGCCGCGACCACGAACGGGATGCCCGCGTCGGCGCAGGCCAGCGCGACGCCGACCGAGCCGATCTTGTTGGCGGTGTCACCGTTGGCGGCGATCCGGTCCGCGCCGATCACCGCGACGTCCACCAGCCCGCGCAGGATCGTGCTGGCCGCGGCGCCATCCGGCTGGACCAGGTGCGCGATGCCCTCCTGGGCCAACTCCCAGGCGGTCAGCCGCGATCCCTGGAGCAGCGGGCGCGTCTCGTCAACGTAGACGACCTCCAACACGCCGCGCGCGTGCAGTTCGCGGACGATGCCGAGCGCGGTCCCCCAGCCGGCCGTGGCCAGCGAGCCGGTGTTGCAGTGGGTCAGCACGCGCAGCGGGCGGCGCTCGACACGGGACAGGATCCAGTCCGCGCCGTGCCGGCCGATCGCGTGGTTGGCCTCGACGTCCTCGCGGACCACCGCCTCGGCCTCGGCGAGTACGGCCTCCACGCCCTTGGCGGCGAACGGCACCACCCGGTCCACGCCGCCGGCCAGGTTGACCGCGGTGGGCCGGGCGTCCCGGATCCGGGCGATCTCCCCCGCCAGCCGGTCCGCGTCCCAGCCCTCGCGTGCGCCCTGGAGCATGGCCACCGCGACGCCGAACGCGCCGGCCGCGCCCAGGGCCGGGGCGCCGCGCACCGCAAGCCGGCGGATCGCGTCGATCAGGGCGTCCACGTCGGTGATGTCGAGGTACACGACCCGCTGCGGCAGCGCGGTCTGGTCGAGCAGGCGCAGGCCGGTGCCGTGCCAGGCGAGCGAGCGTATCTCGGAGGCCATCGGGGGTCCTTTCCGGGCGGATGAGCGAGCGCCGGGTGGTCGCGGCGGACGCGGTGGCCGCGAACGTGTGCGAAGTCACCGACCCGGCGGCGGACCCCGGGTGGGGCGAGCGCACGCGGTGGCGCACTACGGATGCTACGTCGCAGCGAAACGCGCTCCCGACCCGCGCCCGGCATCCGGGACGGGTGCGTATCGTCGCGGTAACCCATTGTTCACATCGTGGACAATGAGTCCACATTGTGAACAAGCGCGAGAAGTGCCTGGTGAGGGTGCTAACCTCCCCCGAAACCAGTCGGATGTGATCATCACATCAAGACTCGGACTGGTGCGACCGGAAAGGAGCCGGCTGTGGCCGAAACGTGGCGTTGCGACGCCGTACGTATCGAGTGCCGCGGCCGCTCCATGGCGTGTGACCGTCCGCCGCTTCCGCTCGACAAGCGCGACCTCCGCGGCGTCTGTATCGGCTGCGGCGTCCGCAGCCGCCGCACCGGCCGCTGTTGCCGGCGCCCCTGCTGATCGTTCGAGCCTGATCGCCCGTACTCGACCGCACTCGACCGCACCCGATCGAACGCGCCGGCCGCCGATCACGGCACGCGAACGCACCGCAGCCACCACAGCAACCGCAGTCACCACAGTCACCACAGTCACCACAGACACACCAGTCACCGCAGCCGGCACAACCCCGCGGAACCGAACGCGCCATCGGGCGCCGAGACCGACGGAACCGCGAGGTTCCGTCCCCCGAACCGCCGACTCCGGGCCGCCCCGCCGGGATCGACTCTCCTCCCAAGGACGCTCATGTACCGCATCACCTCCCGTCACCGCCTGGCCGTGGCCGCCGTCGTCGTCGGCACCGCGCTCGCCGCCACGGCGTGCAACGCCTCCGCCGACAAGGACAAGTCGCCTGCCGCCGGCGGCACGGGCGGCGGGGACTCCGCCAAGAACGTCGTGCTGGTGACGCCCGAACCGATCGGCGTCAACGACTTCCTCAAGCTCGCCGCCACCGGCGCGCAGAACGCGGCCAAGAAGGCCGGCGGCAGCGCGACCGTGCTGGAGAGCAAGGACACCAGCGCGATCCAGCAGAACGTCGAGGCCGCGGTCCGCCAGAAGCCCGCCGTGGTGGTGGCCGTCGGCTTCGAGTTCGCCGACGTGCTCGCCCAGCAGGCCGAGGCCAACCCGAAGCAGCAGTTCCTGTTCGTCGACTCGTGCACGAGCAAGCCGTACCCGAACATCACCTGCGCGACCTTCCGCGAGCACGAGGGCACCTTCCTCGCCGGCGCCGAGGCGGGCCTGCTGACCAAGAGCGGCAAGGTCGGCGCGGTGGTCGCGCTGGACAGCCCGCAGATCCGCCGCTTCTCCGACCCGTTCGGCGCGGGCGCCAAGCAGACCAACCCGGCGAGCGCCTTCACCCAGCTGTTCGTCGGCGGCCAGAAGCCGTTCAACGACCCGGCCCGGGCCAGCGAGCAGACCGCGTCGCTCAAGGCCAAGGACGTCGACCAGATCATGGGCGCCGCCTCCGCCGCGGGCAACCTCGGCGTGTTCAACGCGGCCAAGGCGGCCGGCGTGCAGGCGTACGGCGTCGACGTCAACCAGTGCTCGGCGGCGCCCGGCACCGTCGTGGACAACGTGATCAAGCGCACCGACATCGCGGTCGAGAAGGGCGTCGAGCAGATCTCCGGCGGCAAGCCCGGCGGCGTCACCTCGTACGGCCTCAAGGAGGGCGGCATCACGCTCACCGGCATGGAGCCCGGCGTGGAAACCTCGCAGTGCCTGATCGCCCAGCACCCGGATGTGCTCAAGACCGTGCTCGGTCTGCGCGACCAGATCGTCGCGGGCAGCGTCACCGTGGCCGACCCGGCCACCGCCAAGTAGTGCCGTAGTGCCCCGCCCGGCGACGTTCACCCCGTCGCCGGGCCCGGCACCGAACCGGGCCCACGCTGCGCCGCTGTCGGGTCCGCGGACATCCACGGAGGCCCACGGAGGTCCGCGGACATCCACCGAGGTCCCGGACATCCACGGAGGCCCCCGGACATCCACGGACATCCACGGAGGCCCCCGGACGCCCACGGACATCCACGGATCCGACACCGGCGAACGCCCGCCCGCCCCAGCCCCCTTCGACCGGAGAGACGCCCGATGAACGATCAGCACGCCGCCGCCCCCGGTGACATCGCCGAGGTCGAGATGCGCGGCATCGTCCGGCGCTTCCCGGGCGTGCTGGCCAACGACCGGGTCGACCTGCGGGTCGCGTCCGGCGAGATCCACGCGGTGATGGGCGAGAACGGCGCGGGCAAGTCGACGCTGATGTCGATCCTGTACGGCCTGCAACGGCCCGACGCCGGCCGCATCCTGCTGCGCGGCACCGAGCACTCCTTCGGCTCGCCCGTGCAGGCGATCGCGGCCGGACTGGGCATGGTCCACCAGGGCTTCAAGCTCTTCCCGTCGCTGACCGTCACGGAGAACGTGGTCTACGGCAGCGAACCCACCCGGCGCGGGCTGGTTGATCGGGCCGCCGCCCGGGCCCGGGTCGCCGAACTGGTCGACACGCACGGCCTGCACGTGCCGCCGGACGCCCGGGTCGCGGACCTGCCGGTCGGCGTGCAGCAGCGGGTGGAGATCCTCAAACTGCTCTACCGCGACGCGCGCGTGTTGATCCTGGACGAGCCCACCGCCGTGCTGACCCCGGCCGAGGCGGACCGCCTGCTGGACGTCATCCGCGGCCTGGCCCGCTCCGGCCGCACGATTTTGCTGGTCACCCACAAGCTGGGCGAGGTGATGGCGGTCAGCGACCGGGTCACCGTGCTGCGCGACGGCCGGGTCACCGCCCGGCTCGCCACCGCCGAGACCACCCCGGCCGAGATCGCGCTCGCGATGACCGGCCGCCGAATCGATCTGGACCGCACCCACCCGGCCGGCACCCCCGCCGCCGACGTGCTCGACGTGCGCGGCCTGACCGTGTCCGCCGGACGCGGCGCCAAGCCGCTGGTCGAGGACGTGTCGCTGAGCGTGCGCGCCGGCGAGATCGTCGGCGTCGCGGGCGTGGCCGGCAACGGGCAGAGCGAACTGGTCGAGGCGCTGGCCGGGTTGCGCCCGATCGCCGCGGGCCGGGTGCTCGTGGCCGGGCAGGACGTCGGCGGCGCCTCGGTACAGCAGCGCCGCAGCGCGGGCCTGGCCTACGTGCCCGAGGACCGGGCCACCGTCGGCGCCGCCCGCGACGCCTCGCTGGCCGACAACCTCGCGATGGGCTTCCACCGCACCCCGCCGCTGGCCGGCCGGGGCGGCTTCCTGCGCCGCGCGGCGATCCGCGAGCACGCCGCGCGCGTGATCGAGCGCTTCGGGGTCAAGGCCGCGTCCTCCGCCGTCACCATCGGCACGCTGTCCGGCGGCAACCAGCAAAAGGCCATCCTCGGCCGGGAGATCACCCACGACGCGCCGCTTCTGCTGGTCGAGCAGCCCACCCGCGGCGTGGACATCGGCTCGATCGAGAACATCCACGCGCGTCTGGTCGAGTATCGCGACGCCGGCCACGGCGTGCTGCTGGTCTCCGCCGAGTTGAGCGAGATCCTCGCGCTGTCGGATCGCATCCTGGTGATGTACGAGGGCCGGATCGTCGCCGAACTGCCGCGCGCCGAGGCGGATGTGCACGCCATCGGCCTGGCCATGGCGGGCGGCGGCCCGGCGCGTTCGGCCGCCGAGGCCGACCCCGAAGCCGGCGCCAACGCCTCCCCCACCGCCTCCCCCACCGCACCGACCACCGCCCACCAGGCCTGACGGGTTATCAGATATGACTGCCAGCAAGGCCGGTACGGCCACCGAGCATCCATCCGGTCCGGTCGCACGAGAATCCGGCCCGGTCGCACGAGTATCCGGCCCGGTCGCACGAGTGGCGCTGCGGGTGCGCGGCGCCGTGTTCTCCCCGGTCACCGTGTCCATCGTGGCCGCGCTGATCCTGGGCGCGATCATCCTGGCCGGCACCGGCGCCGACCCGCTGACCGCGTACCGCTCGGTGCTCACCGGGGCGTTCGGCTCCGAGGGCATCGGCGACACGCTCGGCGAGTGCATCCCCATCGTCGGCCTCGCCCTGGCCCTGGCCATCCCGCTGCGCGCGGGCCTGGTCAACCTCGGCGGCGACGGCCAACTCGTGCTGGGCGGTCTGGCCGCCGTCTCGGTCGGCCTGTACTCGCCCTTCCCCGGTGCGATCACCGTGGTCCTGGCCCTGCTCGCGGGCATGCTCGCGGGTGGCCTGTGGGCCGCGCTCGCCGCCGTCCTGGAGACGCGCTGCGGCGTCCCGTTGCTGGTCAGCAGCCTGCTGCTGAGCTACCCGGCGATGTCGTTCGTGTCCTACATGGTGCGCTTCCCGCTGCTCCAGAAGGGCTCCGGGATCCCGCAGACCGAGCGGCTGCCCGAGGGCGTCAAGCTGCCCGAGTTCGCCGCCGGATCCGGCGCGGGCACCGGGATCAGCGTGGGCATCGTGCTGATCGTGCTGGCCGCGGTGGTCTACTTCGTGGTCGACCATCGCACCGCCGCCGGCTACGAGGTGCGGATGACCGGCCTGGGCGCGCGCTTCGCCGGCTACGCCGGGGTGGACCGGTCCCGGCTCACCCTGCGGCTGATGTTCGCGTCCGGATCGCTGGCCGGCCTGGTCGGCGCGATCACCGTGCTCGGCTTCCCGTACCGCATGGTCGACGGCGCGCTGACCACGCCCGGCTACACCTGGACCGGCCTGCTCGCCGCGCTGCTGGCCGCCGCGTCCCCGCTGGGCACGGTCGCCGCCGGGTTCTTCTTCGCCGCGCTGACCATCGGCGGCTTCGGCATGGAGCAGGAGACCGCGGTGCCGCAGCAGCTCACCGCCGTGCTCCAGGCCGTGGTGATCCTCTTCCTCGCGGTCCGCGGCGGCGTGTTCCGCAAGGGCGGTTGGTTGCGCCGATTCGGCCGAGGACCCGACACCACGGCCCACCCACCGCCGGATCTCGAAGCCGGCGTCCTCGAAGCCGGCACCCCGGCGACCGGTGCCCTCGCGACCGGCGGGCTCGACACCGGCGGGCCCACGACCGGCGCACTCGACACCCGCGCACTCGACACCGGCGTCGCCGGGCCGCCCGCCCCCGCGCGCGGCGACGGAGGTAAGTGACCATGTCCTTCGACGCCGAACTGATCTTCTCCGCGCTGCGCGCGCTCACCCCGATCCTGTTCGCCGCCCTCGGCGGCGCACTGTGCGAACGCGCCGGCGTGTTCAACGTGTCGCTGGAAGGCACCATGCTGATCGGCTGCTTCGCGGCCGTCACCGGCAGCTGGTTCGGCGGCGGCGTGTGGGTCGGCGTGATCTCGGCGGTGCTCGCCGCGATGGCCTTCTCCCTGCTGCTGGCGATCGGCGCGGTCACGCTGGGCGCGGACGCCGTGGTGTTGTGCATCGCGCTGAACCTGCTCGCCGTCGGGCTGACCGGCTTCCTCCTGCGTACCGTCTTCGGCAAGCAGGGCACCTTCGGCGACCCGGACCTCGAGGGCCTGCAACCGGTCGACATCCCCGGCCTGGAGTCGGTGCCCTTCCTGGGCCGCGCGCTGTCCGGCCACTCCCCGCTGGTGTACCTGTCCTGGGTCGCCGTCGTGGTGATCGCCGTACTGCTGTCCCGGCACCCGTGGGGCGTGCGGCTGCGCGGCGTCGGCGAGGCGCCGGAGGCCGCCCAGTCGCTCGGCGTCAGCGTCGCCCGTTACCGCTACGCCGCGATCCTGACCTCCGGCGCCCTGTGCGGCCTGGCCGGCGCCCAGCTCGCGCTCGGCAACGTGACGCTGTTCTCCGAGAACATGACCGCCGGTCGGGGCTGGATCGCGGTGGTCGCGGTGATGCTCGGACGCGCGCTGCCGATCGGCGTCCTGCTCGCGGGCATCCTGTTCGGTCTGGTCGAGGCGGTCGGCTTCCGCCTCCAGGGCGAAGGCATGCCGCAGCAGGCCGCCGACGCCGCGCCGTACGTGATGACCCTGGTCGCGCTGTTCCTGGCCACCCGCTCGCGGGCCCGCCGCGGCGCCGCGCCCCCGGGCCGGCTCACCGGCCGCATCCCCCGTCCTCGCCGATTCGCCCGCACCACCTCGGAGTCGCAGCCATGAGCAGCACCACCCGCCCGGCCATACTGCCGATCACCAAGATCCCCAGCAGCGGCCTGCCCGCGCACGCGCTGGTCGTCGGCGACCCGGCGCGCGCCGCACTGGTCGCCGAACGGCTGGACGACGCGCGGCAGATCGGCGCCAACCGCGAGTACGTCAGCTACGCGGGCAGCTGGCGCGGCGTGCCGATCGTGGTGTCCTCGCACGGTGTGGGCGGCCCCGGCGCGGTGTGCCTGTTCGGCGAACTGGCCGAGGCAGGCGTGCGTACCTTCATCCGACTCGGCACCGCGGGCGCGATGGCGCGCGGCGTGGGCGACGGCGACCTGGTGGTGGCCACCGGCGCGGTCCGCGACGACGGGGTGACCCAGCAGCTGGTCCCGGCCGAGTTCCCGGCCTTCTCCACCCCCGAGGTGGTGCTCGCGCTCGATGCCGCGGCCCGCGCACACGCCGCACCGCACCACCGGGGCGTCGTGTGGACCCGGGCCGCGTTCATGCCGGGCGTGCTGGAGTTGCCGATGAAGCCGTACCAGGCGGCCGGGGTGCTCGCGATCGAGATGGAGTTGTCCGCGCTGCTGGTGTTCGCCGCGCTGGGTGGACACCGGGCCGGCGGCGTGCTGGTCGTGGACGGGATCGCGGCCGACGACTTGGTCGACGAGGCCGGCAGCTCGACGTACGACCCGCACCGTCGGGTGGTCGCCGAGGGCGTCGAGCGCGGCGTCGTGGTGGCGTTGGACGCGCTGTACCGGCTGGCCCTGGACGAGGCCGGCGAGGCGGCGGAGCGGGCGTGATCGACCTGCTCGTCACCGGCGGCGCGGTGCTCACCGCGGACGCCGCCGACACGTACGTACCCGACGGCGCGGTCGCGATCGAGGCCGGCCGGATCGTCGCGGTCGGCTCGGCGACCGAGACGGCCGCCCGGTATCCGGGGGCGCCGACCCTGGACGCGCGCGGGTGCCTGGTGTTGCCCGGCCTGGTCAACGCGCACGCGCACTCGGCGATGACGCTGTTCCGGGGTCGGGCCGACGACGTCGACCTCCAGGTGTTCCTGGAGCGGCTGGTGGCCGCCGAGAGCGCGGTGCTGACCGCCGAGGTCGTGCGCGTCGCGGTTCGCCTCGCGCTGGCCGAGTCGATCCGGGCGGGGGTGACCACCGCGATGGACATGTACTGGTTCCCCGAGGCGGGGCTCGCGGCCGCCGCCGAGGCGGGCTTTCGGCTGGTCACCGGGCCGACCTTCATGGACGTGCCCGGGCCGCCGGACGGGCTCGACTTCGCCGCGCGGCTGCGCCTGGCGCCCGCGTCGCTCGCCCGCTCGGCGGGTGGCCGAGCGTCCGCCGGCACCGCGCCGGCCCGCTGCGTGACCCCGCACAGCACCTACACGCTGAACCCGGAGCAATTGCTCGCGGTCGGCGAACTGGCCCGCGAACACGAGGCGTTGCTGCACATCCACGCGGCGGAGAACGCGGCCGAGGTGGCCACCGTAAGCGAGCGGTACGGTCGCCGTCCGGTGGAACTCCTGCACGATCTGGGGCTGTTGCGCCCGGGAACGCTGCTGGCGCACGCGGTCTGCCTCACCGACGAGGAGATCGCGCTGATCGCGGCGTCCGGCGCGGGCGTGGCGCACTGCCCGGTCTCCAACCTCAAGCTGGCCTCCGGCGTGGCCCGGTTGCCCGAACTGCTGGCCGCCGGCGTGCCGGTGGGCCTGGGCACCGACGGCGCGGTCAGTGCCAACGCGCTCGACCTTTTCGGCCCGATCCGCGCCGCCGCGACGCTGCACCGGGTCACCCCGGGCGGCGCGCCCGATCCGACCCTGATCGGGGCCCGCACCGCGGTCCGGATGGCCACCGCGGACGGCGCCCGGGCGATCGGGATCGGCCCGCTGACCGGTTCGATCGAGGTCGGCAAGGCGGCCGACCTGGTCGTGCTGGACCTGAATCGGCCGCACCTGACGCCCCGGCACGACCCGTGGTCGATGCTCGCCTACGCGGCCGGCCCCGCCGACGTGCGGGACACGGTGATCGACGGCCGGGTCGTGATGCGCGACCGCCGACTGCTTACGATCGACGAAGGCGCGGCGATCGAGGAACTGAACGCACTGGCCGCCACGCTGCCGAACCCGTCCGGGCGGCCGGGTATGAGCCATGGGCTCTCGGACGAGTCGCAACGTCTCCGCGCGAGTCGGAACGACGTCTCGACGTGAGTCGGAAGGTCTCGGCATGAGCCACAACGTCTCCGCATGAGCCGAGAGGTTCTCGACATGAGTCAGGAGGTCTCGACATGAGTTCCACCACGCGCGGCTTCGTCGGTCGGCACACGGCCGCCGAACGCGACCCGCGATTGCCTCCGGGCCAGTACGACGCACGCCACGACTTCCCCGTGCTCTCCGCCGAGGTCACCCCCGAACTCGCGCCGGCCGACTGGTCGTTCCGGATCGACGGACTGGTCGACCGGCCGCGCGCGTGGGACTGGGAACAGGCGCACGGGTTGCCCCGCGAGACCTACGACGGGCCGATCCACTGCGTCACCTCGTGGTCCAAGCTGAGCACCGACTTTTCCGGTATCCCGCTGGACGCGTTCCTGGCCGAGGCGGGCCCGCGGTCCACGGCCACCCACGCGGTGGCCTACTCGCACACCGGCTACACCACCAACCTCACGCTCGCCGACCTGACCGGCGGCCGGGCCTGGATCGCGTTCGACTTCGAGGGCGCGCCGCTGACCCCGGCGCACGGCGGGCCCGCGCGGCTGTTGGTGCCGCATCTGTACTTCTGGAAGAGCGTCAAGTGGATCGCGGGCCTGCGCCTGCTCGACCACGACGAACCGGGCTTCTGGGAGGTCAACGGCTATCACCATCGTGGTGATCCGTGGGCGGAGGAGAGGTATTCCGGTGACTGAGGCGACCGTGTCGACGAGTGCACGCGGCGGACCGGTCGGGGCCGACGGGTCGAACGGAGCCGGCGGGCCGAGCCGGCCGGGCCTGCCGCCGATTCCCGCCTTCGCCGCGCCCGGCCGCGCCGCGCCGAGTCTGCGCGGGAAGGTGGACTGGCAGGCGGGGACCGTGGTCGAGGTGCGCCGCGAGACGCCCAACGCGGTCACGGTACGGCTCGCGCTGCCGGTGTGGCACCCGCACGTCGCGGGCCAGCACTACATGCTGCGGCTGACCGCCGCCGACGGGTACACCGCGCAGCGGCACTACTCGGTCGGCTCGGCGCCGGACGACGAGGGGCACATCGAGTTCACCGTCGACCGTTTGCCCGGCGGCGAGGTGTCCGGCTTCCTGCACGACGTGGCCCGGGTCGGCGACGTCCTGGAGGTACGCGGCCCGCTCGGCGGGTTCTTCGCCTGGCCCGGCGACCGGCCGGCACTGCTGGTGGCAGGCGGTTCGGGACTGGTCCCGCTGATGGCGATGGTCCGGCACCGGCGCCGGCGCGGGTTGACCGTGCCGCTGCGCCTGGTGGCCTGCGCCCGTACGCCGGAAGACCTGTTGTACGCAAGGGAGTTGGCCCCACTGCCGGGCGAGGAGCACACCGTGCTGTACAGCCGCGCGGCGCCCGCCGGGTATCCGCATCCGGTGGGCCGGCTCGGCGCGGAGACGATCGCACCGCATGCCGCGGCGGTGCTCGCGGACGAGCGCTACGAGGTGTTCGTCTGCGGCTCGACCGGTTTCGCGGAGCATGCGGGGCGGTTGCTCACCGCGGCGGGAGTGCCGACCACACGCATCCGGGTGGAGCGGTTCGGCTGAGGCAGTACGGCGGGCCACGCGGGGGGAACCGGCGGGGGGCTGCCGTCGACCGGGCGGCCGGCGGCACGAACTTCCGTGCCACCGGCCGCTTTTCGCCGCCCACGCCATCCGCGCGGGCTCAGGGCTCAGGGCTCAGGGCTCGCGCAGGATCGGGCGGTCGCCGGTCAGGTCCAGGCGGGCGAAGGTCGCCGTCTCCGGGTGGTCGCCCACGCCCCGGTCGTAGTACGGCTCGTCCGCGTCCGGCCGGCGCACGCCGATCGTCCACCAGCCGGCCTCGCGCGCCGCGTCCAACTCCTCGACCAGGTCGGAGAGGAAGACCAGGCGCTCCGGTCGCGGCTCGCCGATCATCGCCGCGATCGTCCGGTACGAGTCGGCCACCCGCTTGGGGCCCGCGTTCTCGGTGTCGAAGTGGCCGGAGAACAGCGGCAACAACGAACCCTCCGGCGAACTGCCGAACCACGCGCGCTGCGCGGCGACCGAGCCGGACGAGAAGATGTACAGCCGATGCCCCGCCGCGTGCCAGGCGCGCAGCGCGGGGATCGCATCCGGGTAGAAGTGTGAGGTCAGTTCGCCGGACGCGAAGCCCTCGGCCCAGATCAGGCCCTGGAGGGCCTTGAGCGGGGTGACCTTCTCGTCCCGGTCGAGCCAGCCGTTGAGCGCCTCGACGATCCGCCTGGTGTCCGCGTCCGGCTCGCCGATCAGTGCGCGTACGCCGTCGGCCGCCCGCACGACGTCCGGATGGTCGCCGTGTTCGTCCAGCCAACGGGCGAAGTGCGCACGGGAGTAAGGGTAGAGCTGCTCCGTGATGAAGCCGGTGGCGCTGGTGGTGCCCTCGATGTCGACGACGACCGTCAGCGGCGTGGTGGTGCCGTCGCTCACGCCGCGTACCCGGCCCAGATCTCGTCGAAGTCCGGGAAGCGGGAGGAGATCGGGTCGCCGGTGAAGTCGCCGATCCAACCGTCCTCGTCGTGGAAGAACCGGATCGCGGCGACCGAGGGCTCGACGCCCATGTCGAACCAGTGGGTGATGCCCTTGGGCACCGAGAGCAGGTCGCCCGCCTCGCACAGCACGGCGTGCACGCGGCCGGCGATGTGCAGGTAGAAGATGCCCGCACCCTCGACGAAGAAGCGCACCTCGTCGTCGTCGTGGGTGTGCTCGGTGAGGAACTTGGCCCGCGCCCCGGCGGCCTTGGCCGGCCACTCCGGGTCGTCCGAGGGCTGGAGCCGGATCACGTCGACCTGGATGTAGCCCTCGGCGGCGGTGATCCGGTCCACCTCGGTCCGGTACGCCGCGATCACCTCGTCCTGCGTCGCGCCGTCCGGCAGTTCCACGTCGGCCGTCCAGCGCTCGAACCGCACACCGATCGGCTCCAGCGCGGCGGCGATCTCGACAGGGTCGGAGGTACGCAGGATCTCCTCGGCGGCGTCGGTCTCTGGCCAAACGGTCAGCAAGGACATGACGTCCCTCCTTGGCAACTCAATCGGGGCGGACCCCCCAAGCAACGGATCACCCCCAAAACTACCGTCTCCCCCCAACCCACCCACCCCCAATCCCACCCCCCGAGACACCCACCCGGCCATCTCGCCCGTACGGCCATCCAGCCCGCCCGGCGCTCGAGGACCACCAGACGCCAAGTCGGCCCTACCGCCCGCCCAAGCAAAATTAGCCCGTCCGGCGCTTGAGGACACACCAGGCCACGGGCCGGCCCGCACTACCCACCCGACCACCGAACCCGCCCGGCCATCCAGCCCGTCCGCGCTTGAGGATCAGCGGGGCCGCAGGCCCCCCCACGTGCGTTCATAGCCCGTCCGGCGCTTGAGGACACACCGGCCCGCAAGCCCGGTCCCGCAACCCACCCAAGCAAATCCAGCCCGTCCGGCGCTCGAGGACCAGCGGGGCCGCAGGCCGCCCGCGTGCGTTCACAGCCCGTCCGGCGTTTGAGGACGGCCCGGCCCGCCGCTCAGGCGACTACGCACAGCGGCCATCCGCCACCGCCTACGGCAAGTGCCCACCCGCGCGCGCCGCAACAACCGCTTCGACCCGATTGTGCGCCCCCAATTTCCGCATCGCGGCCCGCAGGTAGCTCTTGACCGTCTCCGCCCCCAGCCCGAGCGCCTGCCCCACCTCCGCATTGGTCCGCCCCACCGCAACCAACGCCAGCACATCCGTCTCCCGAGGCGTCAACCGCACCCTCCGCACCCCGCGGCCCTCATCGCCGAGTTCGCCGGCGGCACTCGCGCCCGCCGTCCGCGCCAACCGCCCGCAGACCTCCCGCAACCGCTCCCCCAGCCCGGGATCCGTCGCGGCCCCGGCCAGCGCCAGCAGATCGGCATACGCCAGCCGAATCTCCAAGGCCGCCCATCCCGGCAACTCCGCCGCCTGCGCGATCCGTTGCTCGACCTCGCGGGCAACCGCGATCTCGCGCCCGGCGTCCCGCGCGGCGTCACAGGCCGAGGTCAGGATCCCGTCGCCGAAGTCCGACGGCCGCCGCAGCGCCCCGTACAGCACCGCCGCCACCCCGCGCCCCGCGAGCACCGGCACCGCGAACACCGCACGCACCCCCTCCGTGGTGACCGCGCGGTCGTACTCGTGGCTGATCGCCGACGCCGCGACATAGTCGACCACCCGAACCGGCCGCCGCGTGGTGATCGCCTTGCCGCCGACCCCGGTCCCCGCCACCACCGTGAGCCCCGCGAGCACGCGCGTCGAGGTCCCGCTCAGATACGAGATCACCAGCCGATCCCCCGCACCGGGACACGGCCCGGCGAACGCGACGTCCACCCCGGTCCGCGCCCGAAACCGCTCGACCGCCCGACCCACCGAATCGCCGACCGAGCCCGCGTACCCGCTCATGCTTCCTCCGTACGTCCGGCCTGCACCGGCCTGCACCCGGCCCGCCCCCGGCCCGGGACCGACCCGCGTTCGACCCGCCACGAGCCCCACGCCCCCGGCGCAAAGGCAACGTACTGCCGAGCCCCGCATCGCATCACCCCCATTCGGGGGTACACCACTCGCCGCCCCCGCCCACCCCCGCCTACCGTCCCCGACAACAACGCAGAACCCCGAACCCCAGAAACCGTCGAACCCACAGCCCCAAAGCCGCAAGGCACCAAGGCACCACCCCTCGCGCCCACGGCACCCTCCGCATCCCGACCAGGCAGGTGACCCGCGATGACCGCTTCCCCGCCCCCGCCCCCGCAGCCCTCGGACGCCCCGGCCCCGAATCGCCTCGCCACCCGCCAGGGCGAACGTACGCCGCCGCTCCCGAACGAGACCATCGGCGCCAACCTGGCCCGGATCGCCGCCACGTACCCCGACCACGACGCCCTCGTCGAGTGCGCGAGCGGCCGGCGCTGGACGTACGCCGAGTTCGACGCCGCCGTCGACGACCTCGCCCGCGCCCTGATCGGCATCGGCATCGAGGCGGGCGACCGGGTCGGCATCTGGTCGCCCAACTGCGCCGAGTGGACCCTCGTCCAGTACGCCTCCGCCCGAGTCGGCGCGATCCTGGTCAACCTCAACCCGGCCTATCGGGTGCACGAGATCGAGTACGCGCTGGCCCAATCCGGCACCAGGCTGCTGGTCGCCGCGTCGCGCATCAAGACCAGCGACTATCCGGCGATGGTCACCGAGGTTCGCCCCGCCTGCCCGGACCTGGAGCGCGTCGTACACATCGACACCCCGGACTGGCCGGCCCTGCTCGCCGAGGGCGCCACGGTTTCGGTGGAGCGGTTGCGCGCCCGCGAGGCCACACTGCGTCCCGAGGATCCGATCAACATCCAGTACACCTCCGGCACCACCGGCTTCCCCAAGGGCGCAACCCTCTCGCACCGCAACATCCTGGGCAACGGCTTCCAGGTCGCCGAGATCCAGGGCTGGACGGCGGCCGACCGGGTGTGCCTGCCGGTGCCCTTCTACCACTGCTTCGGCATGGTGATGGGCAACCTCGGCGCAAGCAGCCACGGCGCGTGCATGGTGATCCCCGCCGCCCTGTTCGACCCGGCCGCCACGCTGCGCGCCGTGCACGAGGAGCGCTGCACGGTCCTGTACGGCGTCCCGACGATGTTCATCGCCGAACTCGCGCTGCCCGACCTCGAGGCGGGCAAGTACGACCTGTCCACGCTGCGCACCGGCGTGATGGCGGGCTCACCGTGTCCGGTCGAGGTGATGAAGCGGGTGATCGACCGGATGGGCATGACCGAGGTGACCATCTGCTACGGCATGACCGAGACCTCCCCGGTGTCCACCCAGACCCGCCGCGACGACTCGCTGGAACGCCGCGTCGGCACGGTCGGCCGAGTGCACCCGCACCTGGAGATCAAAGTGATCGACCCGACCACCGGCGCAACCGTGCCCGAGGGCACCCCCGGCGAGTTCTGCACCCGGGGCTACTCGGTGATGCTCGGCTACTGGCGCGACCCCGAGCGCACCGCCGAGGTGATCGACGCGGACGGCTGGATGCACACCGGCGACCTGGCCACGATGGACGCCGACGGCTACGTCTCGATCGTCGGCCGGATCAAGGACATGGTGATCCGTGGCGGCGAGAACGTCTATCCGCGCGAGATCGAGGAATTCCTGTACGGCCACCCCGACATCGAGGATGTCCAGGTCGTCGGCGTGCCCGACGAACGCTACGGCGAGGAACTGATGGCCTGGATCAAACTCCGCCCCGACGCCCCCGAACTCACCGCAACCCGACTCCGCGAATTCTGCACGGGCCGCCTGGCGCACTACAAAATCCCGCGCTACGTACACCTCGTGGACACGTTCCCCATGACGGTGACCGGCAAGATCCGCAAAATCGAAATGCGCGAACGCTCCATCGAACTCCTCGACCAACAACCGACCTGACCACCCGTCCCGGCGCCCACCCCTCGGCGAGGCAGGCAAGGCGGGCGAGGCGCCTACTTCGAAGCAAGCGCCTACCTCGAAGCAAGCGCCTCGAAGCAAGCGCCTGCCTCGGCGCACCTGCGCAGAGCGAGTCTGCGCGGCGGCCCCGGCCCCATCCGGGCCCGTCCTCAGCGCAGCCGCTCGATCGCCTCGCCGATCAGATGCGGATCGCGGGCGTGGTAACCGCCGTCCGCACCACACACGCCGCGGTACTCGGCCACGATCCGCACCGCCTCGGCGAGGTCGCAGGTCCCGGGGCCAACCACCTCGCGGTACACCACCACAGCCGCGTCCAGGTGCCACGAGTCCGCGCCGAGCCGGGCCAACAGGACCTGTGGCCGTTCCCGCAGCGGACCGTACCGGGCGATCCACGGAGCGAGCCGCAGCACAGCGAGGTGATATCCACTCGCGCCGACCCCCGGCGCTGCCGCAAGGATCGGCGCGAGTGCACGAAGCAGTCGCGCCTCCAGATCCCTCCCGGGCAACTCCGGGTACTCCTTGTGGAACTCGCGAAGATCCACGCGGACCGCGAGCAGGTCTGCGGTGAACGGCCGGCCTCCATGGCTGGGATCACTTGCCATGAAGGTCTCCCGCAACAACGGCACGCCCAGCGACGTGTTCTCCGCGAGCAGGACCGCGTCGTAGAGGTCCTTGCCCTGCGGATGGATGTCGTCGACCAACCACAACAGCTTCCACGCCAGGGACTGTTCCGGTGTGGCCCCGAGCAGCAGGTGCGAACCGCCCGCGTCCGAGCGGGGAATCTCGGTCGGCTCGGGTTCGGAGGGCAGATGTTCACCGAACACGAAGTCCAGTTGCACAGTTCCCGCCGGCACGCCCTCGGTCCGCCACGGCAGCACCAGTCGCCGCCCCGGCACCCGGTCGTAGGTCCAGATCTCGTCGCTCAGCGCGAGTGTCGGCACGACCCGCACGTCGTCGGGTCCGCCGCCGGCAGCGGACAACCGCCCGGCGCGCCGCGCGATGTCGGCGAACATCCGCTCGGTCCGGCCGTCGCCGACGCCTCATCCGCTCGGCGTGACCACGAAGTCCAGGTCACCGGGCTCGCGGGCGGTCGACCCGTACCACGCCTTCAGCAACACACTGCCGCGCAAGACGAGATCGTCCACCCAGCGGGACCCGGCAACCGCCTCCAGTACATGGTCCACGGCCGCCCGGCGCGCCCGATGCCAACGTGCCTCCGCGGCCGCGTCCTCGAATCGAGGCTCACCGGCGCGCACCGCCCGCACGTAGTGCGTGAGTGCCGGATCGAACACGGGACTCTGCGCAACCCCGGCGCCGGGTACGACGGCGAGCGAGCGCGGCAGTTCCAGGTGCGTCCGACGGGCCTCGCTCGGCGTGGCCTGCGGCAGGCGCTCGCCGACGGGCCAGGGTCCCCGTGGGAAGGCGGCCCAGGCGGCGTCCGAAGCGCCGGCGGCCGAACGGCGAGGTGGCACGGCGGCAGCGGGCACGGTCCGATCATCCCGTGTTGTGGGCCCTACCCCTGAGCCGAAACGCGCACCGACCCTGAGCCCACACAGCCGGCATCAGCCGGTACCGGCCGGCGGCGCGTCCGCCTGCGCGTCCGCCGGCCCGCCCGGCGACCCGCCCGGTTGCCCGAGCAGCGCGGCAGCGCCCGCTCGTACGGCGGGCCAATCGGTTTCGGTGCGCGGGTCATCGCTCGACCCGACCGTGTGGCGCGGTCGCGCAGCCGGACAACGAACGCCAGATGGCGGATGCCGGGATGCCGGATGCCGGGACGGCGGATGCCGGGACGGCGGATGCCGGGACGGCGGATGCCGAACGCCGCCGACGGCCGCCCGAGCGCACACTCTCATCGGCTCTTCATCCTCGTCTCACTCACCGCCCAGCCCCGCGCAGCACCGTGTCGACCATGAGCCCCGCTCGCAAAGATCATGAAGGTCGTAACGGTCGTGACGACGATCGCAAAGGTTGTGAAGGGCGTAACGGTCGTGAAGGCGCCCATCGCGCGGCACGCCGGCGCCGCCGGACCCTCCTCGCTCCGGGGGCAATCGTGCTCGCCTGTGCGACGCTGCTCTGGCTGGTCGTCTCGGGCAACCGCGCCGAGCCGGCCTCGTTCCGCGCCGGGCCGACCGCGCCGGCGGCATCGCCCGAGAGCCCGGAGCCCGCATTGCCCCCGTCGGACACCCCCGCCTCCACCGACGCCCGCACCGACGTCGCCCGAGGCGCCGGCCCGCAGCCCGCCGTCGGCCCGACCACTGCCAACGGCTCGGTCGCGTCCGCCCTCGCCGCCGCGCTGCCCGAGATCACCGGCAACCTGTCGGTGGCCATCATCGACCCGGCCGACGGCGAACTCGTCGGCTACAACGCCGACCACCCCTACGTCACCGCGAGCATCGTCAAGGTGGACATCCTGGCCACGCTCCTCCTCCAGGCCCAACAGGAACACCGCACCCTGACCACCATCGAACGATCCACCGCGGCCGCCATGATCGAACACAGCGACAACGACGCCGCCGACACCCTGTGGTCCGCCATCGGCGGCGCCGCCGGCCTCCGCGCCGCCAACACCATCCTGGGCCTGACCGACACCGAACCGACCGGCCTCTCCTGGGGTTTGACCCGAACCACCGCCGGCGACCAGGTCCGCCTGCTCGACGCGATCACCACCGGCGACTCCCCCCTCGACGCCGCTTCCCGCGCCTACCTCGCCGACCTGATGACCTCCGTCGACGCCGGCCAGACCTGGGGCGTATCCGCCGCCGCCGACCCCGGCACCATCCCGGCCCTCAAAAACGGCTGGCTCCCCCGCGACGCCACCGGCCTATGGGTGATCAACAGCATCGCCCACATCACCCACGCCGGCCGCCCCCTCCTGATCGCCGTCCTCTCCGACAACCAAATCTCCATGGCCGACGGCATGACCCAACTCGAAACAGCAGCCCGGGCAATCGTCCCGGCGGTGGCCGGCGCCCCGAACCGAGCGGGGTGGGTCGCGCCGCCCGCCCTCACGCATCGCGGCGGGTGAAGGTCAGGGTTGCCAGGAGTACGGCCGCCGCCGTGTAGCCGGCGAGGAGGGTGGTGCCGGGCCAGGGGGCTATGGGGAGTCGGTCGAGGTTGTGGGTGGTGGTGATGGCCAGGCCGGCGGTCATGGGTGGGAGCTTTTCGAGGCGGTGGTGCCAGGTGGGGTCGGTGATGGTTTGTACGAGGAGGGGGAGGATGTAGAGGAGGGTCAGGAGCACGGTGACGGCGCCGGCCGTGTCCCGGATCGTGATGGCGACGCCGAGGGACAGCAGGGCGATCAGGATCAGGTACAGGACCGTGCCTGCGGCTGCGCGCAGGGTCGGGCCGTCGGTCGGGGACAGGGCGGGGTAGCCGTGTTCGGGGTTGAAGCCGTTGCCGGCCAGGATCGTGCGCCCCGCCCACAGCGACCCGAGCACCGCGAGCGTGCCCGCGACCGCGACCATCGCCACCAGCAGCAGTGCCTTGCCCGCGAGCAGCGTGCGACGGCGTGGGAGCGCGGTCAGGGACGTGTGGATCATCCCGGTCCCGTATTCGTTGCCGATCACCGACACCGCGAGCAGGACGACCGCGATCTGACCGACCCGGATGCCGATCAAGCTGTCCTTGGTGGTGTCCTCGAAGCAGCCGGTCGGCGTCGGGCAGTGCGAGGTGTGCATGGCCGAGGTGCTCAGCACGCTCACCAGCACGGTGACCGTGATCAGGCCGAGCAGCAGCCAGGCGGTCGAGCGCACCGTGCGCAGCTTGGTCCATTCGGCGTGCACGGCGTTTCTCATGTGTCCCGCCGGTGCAGCCGCCATCCGGCGAAGACCAGGACCACCGCCGCGTAACCGCACAGCACGCCCAGCCCGGTCCACGGCCCGATCGTGCTGTCGTAGCGGTCGAACGTGCGCTGGATGGCGAACCCGGCCGCGGGAGTGAGCCGTTCCAACCAGGTCGCGGTGGAGACCGACAGGCCGCTGCCGATGATGCGCGGGAGCAGGAGCAGCGCGAGCACCACGGCGATCGCGGGTGCGGCTCGGCGCAGGATCGTACCGATCGCCAGTGCGAGCATCGCGACCAGCGCGAGCAGCGCGGCCGTGCCGATCAGCGCACGCAGCACGTTCGGGTCGGAAAGGCCGGCCGGTATGCGGTCCTTCGAACGTTCCACCGGGCCGGTGACCAGGAACGCGCCGAAGGCGCCGAGCAGTCCGACCACGAACGTGGCCGCGCCGAGCACGATCGCCTTGGCGGCGAGCACCCGCCCTCGTCGGGGCACGGCGGCGAACGTGGTGCGGATCGTGTCCCGATGGAATTCGGCGGTGATCGACAACACCCCGAGCGCCACCACCGCGATCATGCCGATCAGTACGCCGCCGAGGATCGTCTGGGTGCCGTCGTCGCCGAACCGGTCCGGGCCGATGTCGCCGCTGCCGATCACCGTGAACGTGCCATCGGCCTCGGTGAAGCCCGGCGGCGGGCCGGCGTCGGGGCGGTCGGCGGCCGGGCCGGAGGGGCCCGTCGAGCCGTCCGGTCCCACCCGGTTGCGCCAGGGCCCGGTCGGCTGTTGTGGTTGCGCGGGGGTCAGGCTCACGTGGTCGAAGGTGGCCTTGCCGGTGGTGGTCTGCCCGGAGATGCCCTCGCTGCCGAACTGCCGCTCGACCTCGACGGCGTCCGGTGAACCGACGTACAGCCCGATTCGGGCGGTCTGCGGGAGCCTGCCCGGATCGACCCGGCCGACCCGGCGCCAGGCGCTGCCGTCGCTCGACTCGTACGCGGTGATCGTCCGACCGGCCCGGACCAGCTTGAGCCAGCGCGGGGCGGGTCCTCCGCCACCCGCCTGGTCGCGGCCGTATCCACTCTGCAACCGGACCCCATGGTCGGGGGTGACCACCACCGCCGCGTACGCCGCGCCCCGCGCGTCGCTCGCCCGGATCATCAGGCCCGCCTTGGCCCGACCGGCGCTGCGTTCCTGCGTCGTCACGCGCGCGATCAGCTCGCCGTCACCGGTCAACTCGCGCTCGACGAACTGCCCGCCGTCCATGAAGTGCTCGGCCAGGTCGACCTTGCCGCCCCCACCCTCGCCCGCCACATCCCGGGTGCCACCGGTGCCGCTCGCGATCAACAGCCCGACGAGCACGGTCAGCACGGCCGCCGAGATCAGCGTGAGCAGCCAGCGGCGGACCGACCTGAGCTTGGTCCACTCGGCGAGCAGCAACCGGCCGAACGTGTCCCGCCCGCCGGTCAGCGTGCTGCGGTACGGCGTGGTCGTGGGGCCGCTCATGCCCGCTCCTCGACGTCGCCGGGGGCGCGGAAGTCGACCGCGTCCCGGGTGAGTTCCATATAGGCCTCTTCGAGCGAGGCGCGGTGCTCGGCGATCCCGGTGAACGGCACGCCGTGCTCGGTGAGCAGCCCGATGATGCGCTCGGCGGACAGACCGGTGACGGTCAGCGCGTCGCGCTCGGTTGCGGCGACGGTCGCGCCGGCGCCGGTCAGCACGGTCATCGCCTCGCGGCGCTGTGCGGTACGCAGCACGATCCGGCCGCCGGACGCGACCGCGAGCAGTTCGCCGATGCTCGTGTCGGCGATCAGCCGGCCGCGACCGATCACCACGAGGTGGTCGGCGCTGTCCTCCAGTTCGCTCATCAGGTGGCTGGACACCAGCACCGCGCGCCCCTCCGCGGCCAACGAGCGCAGCAACCCCCGGATCCACACCACGCCCTCGGGGTCGAGGCCGTTGACCGGTTCGTCGAGCATCAGCATCGGCGGGTCGCCGAGCAGCGCGCCGGCTATGCCCAGGCGCTGCCGCATGCCGAGCGAGAAGCCACCGGCGGGCCGGCGGGCCGCCGACGTCAGACCCACGGTCTCCAGTACGTCGTCCACCCGACGTGCGGGCAGGCCGTTGGAGTGCGCCATCCACAACAGGTGGTCGCGGGCCGGGCGGGCCGGGTGCAGCGCCGCCGCGTCCAACAGCGAGCCCAGTTCGCGCAGTGGCGTGCGCAGCGTGCGGTACGGCCGGCCGCCGACCAGCGCGGTGCCGTCGTCGGGGCGATCCAGGCCGAGGACGATCCGCATCGTCGTGGACTTGCCGGCGCCGTTGGGTCCGACGAAGCCTGTGACCTGACCCGGCTCGACGGTGAACGACAGCCCGTCGACGGCGGTATGCGGACCGTAGCTCTTGCGCAGGCCGCGCACTTCGATGGTTGCTTCCATGTCCATGAGGCTATGAATTCGGCCGGTCTCTGGGCATCACGCATGCGAGCCAACTTGGTTTCCCCGCGCGGGGGGAAGCCCGCGGCCGACCTCCCCGATACGGGGGAGGTGGATTCCCCGGCCCGGGGGAAGCGGGCCCGGTGGCCCGACCGAGACAATGACGTCATGAAGCACAGCGATCCGATCCCGGGCCGCGCCTCCGAACCCGGTCGGTGGCGCGGCAGATCGCTGTGGTGCGTGCAACCGTGGCGAACACAAGGGTGGCGCGCACGGGCGTGGCGACCACGAAAGTGGCGACCACGACCATGGCGCGGGGAACCGCTGTGGTGTTCCTTCGGGGCCGGGGTGGCGCTCGGCCTGTTCTCGCTGCCGGAGACGGTGGTGCGCACCGCACTTCGTTCCGGCCAGGCGGCGGGCATGTTGTCGGTCGCGCTGATCCTGGGCCTTTGCGCGACGGTGCCGTTGGTGTTCGCGCCGCGCCGCCCGGCGACGGTCGCGGTGACCGTGACCGCGGCGGCGGTGCCCACCGGGGTGCTCTACCAGGGTGTTCCGATCGCCGCGTCGATCGCGATGCTCGCCGCGTGGGTGGCGCTGGTGCGGATACGGGTGCGCGGCGCGCGCACCCGCACCGCCGAGCGGGACGCCTCTCGGCACGCGATCGAGAGCACCCTGCTGGAGTTCACCGCGCGCGGCGAACGAGCCAGGATCGCCCGGGAGTTGCACGACGTGGTCGCCCACCACATCTCGATGATCTCGGTGCAGGCCGAGACCGCCCGACTGACCACTCCGGGCATGCCCGAGCAGGGCGCCGAACGGCTGCTCGCAATCGGCGACACGGCCCGCACCGCGCTGACCGAGATGCGCCGCCTGCTCGGGGTGCTGCGCGAGGACGCGGGCGCCGAGCCGACCCGCCGGCCGCAGCCGGGCCTCCAACAACTGCTCGATCTGATCGACGAGTCCCGGGACTTCGCCGGCGCGGGCATGCGGCTGATCGTGCGCGGGCGGATCGCCGTGCTCGACCCGGGCGTCGAGCTGGCGGCCTACCGCATCGTCCAGGAGTCGTTGACCAACGCCCGCCGCCACGCACCCGGAGCCGCCGTGGACGTACTGCTCGACTACTCCGACGAAGACCTGCTGCTGGTGCGCGTACGCGACAACGGGCCCGGCCCGCACACCGGTCCGCGCGCCGGCACCGGTCCGGGCGGGCACGGCCTGCTGGGCATGCGCGAGCGCGCGGCGAGCGTGGGCGGCGAGGTGCGTGCCGGGGCCACGTCGATGGGCGGCTTCGTGGTCGAGGCCACGCTCCCGGCCCCCCGAGTCGCGGGCATGGGTGGACCGGCGGACACCGGCGGCATATCCGGCGCCCGGGGCCCGGCCGGCAGCGCGGGGCTTGCCTGCTCCGGGAGCACGGGATGAACGGGCAGGCGGCGTTGCGGATCGTGGTGGCCGACGACCAGGAGGTGGTCCGGGCCGGCTTCGCCGCGCTCCTCGACACCCAACCGGACTTCACCGTGGTCGGCACCGCCGCGGACGGCGCCGAGGCGATCCTGCGCTGCCGCGAGCAGCGCCCCGACGTCGTGGTGATGGACGTGCGCATGCCGGTGATGGACGGCATCGAGGCGACCCGCCGCATCCGCGCCGGCGGCGTCGACGGCGAACCGCCCCGGATCCTCATGCTGACCACGTTCGACCTCGACGAGCACGTCTACGACGCACTGGTCGCGGGCGCGGGCGGCTTCCTGATCAAGGACGTGACCGCCGAACGCCTCTTCGACGCGGTCCGCGTGGTGGCGGCCGGCGAGGCACTCCTCGCGCCGAGCGTCACCCGGCGCCTGATCGCCGAATTCACCCGCCTGCGACCACGCCCGGCCCCACCCGGTCTGGCCGACCTCACCCCACGGGAGGTGGACGTACTGCGCCTGGTCGCCGAGGGCCTGTCGAACGCCGAGATCGCCACGCGCCTGGTGGTCGGCGAGGAAACGGTCAAGTCGCACGTAAGCCGAGTACTACGCCGACTCGGCCTGCGCGACCGAGTCCAGGCAGTGGTCATCGCCTACGAATCAGGCCTGGTCATCCCACGCACCGCCACCCACTGACCCCCCGCCCCGCGACACCCAGTGCCGCGCCCGGCGACGTTCGTCCCGTCGCGGTGTTCGGTGCGGTGCATCGCCGTGCCGCCGGAACGTTCTCGTACAGGAGTACTCGGACGTTTCGGCGGGGCGGCGAGGTACCGTGCCGGGTGCCGCGACGGGGTGAACGTCGCCGGGCGCGGCATTGGCCCCACCCACGCCGAACCGACTCGGCAATGTCGGCGTCGATGGGACCGTCGACACCGACAAAGCGAAGCGGCCGTGGCGGCCGTGGCGAGGACAGGGGCAACGGCAGCAGCCGGCGCATGGGCGGCGGCCACGGTGCTGCGGCGAACCGGTGGTGCCCGGCAACAGCGACTGCAGCATTCCCGAGGCGGAAGCGACGACGACAGTGGCCGTGTCGGCGGCAGCAGCGGTGGTGGGACCGCGGCGGCGGCGCGGTGACCGGCACGGCCGAGGCGGCAGCGGCGGCCGTGGCGGCCGGCCCGTCCGGTGTCCGAGACCGATCGGCCCGTCCGGTGTCCGAGGCCGATCGGCCCGTCCGGCGTTCGAGGCCGATCGGCCCGTCCGGCGTTCGAGGCCGATCGGCCCGTCCGGCGTTCGAGGCCGATCGGCCCGTCCGGCGTTCGAGGCCGGCCGGGCCCTTGGCCGGCCGGCCCCGCGCGCTACCGCGCGTCTCGCGCCTGTGGCCGAAGCGCTCGGGCCACCCCGTCCCAGCGGTTCCGGCGGCGCTGGCAATGACGGCAGCGGCGGCGGTAGCCGTGGCGGCATCGGTAAATGGCCGCTGTAGTGGCAACGGCGGCGGCCATGGCGGCAGCGGTGGCAATCGCGGTAGCCGTGGCGGCATGGGCAATGACCGCTGTGGTGGCAACGGCGGCGGGACGGCCGCGGCCGCGGCGCCGGCAGCAGCACCGGCGACACCGGCAGCGACAGCAGCGGTTGCGGCAGCCGTGTACGCGGCGGCGGGGCGGAGGCGGATCCTGCGGCGGAGGGCGGGAGAGGTGGCGGCGCGGCGGTGGGATCCGGCGAGTCCGAGTGCGTCGCCGGTGCCCACCGGGAGATCATCGAAGGATGAATACGACAGTGCACCTCGCCCAGCAGGCCGAGGCGGACGAATTGCTCGGGCGCAGTGCGTTGGCGGCGCTGGTCGGCATGCTCCTGGATCAGCAGATCCCGATGGAATGGGCCTTCGCCGGCCCGTACACGATCGCCCAACGCCTGGGTCGCACCGACCTGGACGCGCACGAGATCGCCGAGTACGACCCGGACGGGTTCGCCGAACTCCTGTCCACCAAGCCCGCCGTGCACCGCTATCCCGGGTCGATGGCGAACCGCGTGCAGCAGTTGTGCCGGTACCTGGTCGAGCACTACGACGGCGAGGCAAGCGCGGTGTGGGCCGACGCGACGACCGGCACGGAGTTGCTCAAGCGGCTCCAGGAGTTGCCCGGCTTCGGGAAGCAGAAGGCGCAGATCTTCCTGGCCCTGCTCGGCAAGCAGTACGGCGTGACTCCGGACGGTTGGCGCGAGGCGGCCGGCGGCTACGGCGAGGTCGGCTCGCACAGGTCGGTCGCCGACATCACCGGCCCCGAGTCACTGGCCAAGGTCCGCGCACACAAGCAGGAGGCCAAGCGCGCGGCCAAGGCCGCCAAGGCGGCAAAGGAATCCTGACCGACCCGATGTCGCGGCCGGCCCCCTCCACCGGCCCTCGGCCGCAACACCACGCCGAACCGCGGGCCGCCACCGCCACCGCCACCGAGATGGGGCGCCCACAAACCCGCACCCCCGCACCCCCGCACCCCCGCACCCCCGCACCAACACGGCCTCACACCCGACCACACACCCGGCGTCGGCCCGGACCCGCAACCAACACCAAGACGAGCCCGCAGCCGATAACACACCCCACCCCGAAGTCGGACCCTGCACCCAGCCCCACACCGGGCACCGAAACGGCCCCACCACCGACGGCCCCGGCCTCGAACCCCGTGCCGCAAGGCATCGCAGCCCCGGCATCGCCCTCGCCATCGCACCCGAATCCCGCACCGAACGCTCCGAAGCCCCGGCCGCCCCGCCGCCCCTAACCGCCCGGGACGCGAACTCCACATCGCAAGCCGACACAACCCGGCGCCGCTCCCGCAACGGTCGCCGCATGCGGTCGCCGCATCCCGCACCGAGCCCCCGACCCCCTCTCCCTGCCCCACCCCCACCCAACCCCGCCCCGCAAACCATCACACCCCCGGCGCCGCCCCCGCCCCCGCAGCCGTCGCCGCATCCCGCACCGAGCCCCCCGAAGCCCCCGCACCCGCACCCGCCGTCGAACCCCGCACCGCATCCCCCAAAGCTCCCGAACCGCCCGAGCCCCCCGACCCCTCCGAACCCTCCGAACCCCTCACGCCCGGACCCCCCGCCCCCGCATCCCGCCCCTGCCGCGGCAGGAACAAGGCCGCCGTCGCCGTGAGCAGGGTCGCCCCGCCGAGGATGTACCAGGCCCGGTCGTACCCGTCGAGCGTGGCCGGTGCGCCCACCGCCGCGACGAATACCGCGACGCCGAGCGCCGCTCCGACCTGGCGCAGCATGGTGATCACTCCCGAGCCGGTGGCGAACCGGTCCGGCGTCAGTGCGCCGGTGGCGGTGGCGATCAGCGTGGGCAGGATCAGGCCGACGCCGATGCCGGTGAGGATCGAACCGGGCAGCAGGTCGCTCGCGTAGTGCGCGTGTGGTTCGAGCCGGACGATCCACCACCCCAGTCCCGCACCGAACGAGAGCCCGCCGACCAGAACCAGCGGCCCGGGTCCGAACCGGGCCATGTAGCGGCCGGCCAGAATGCTTACGAACGGCACACACAGCGGTCCGGGCACGGTGCCCAGCCCGGTGCGCAGCGCGCTCCAGCCCCACACGGTCTGCATCCACATCGAGCCGGAGATCAACATCCCCGCGAACGCGACCCCGAACAGGGTGTTGGCGATGCCCGAGACCGCGTAGTTCCGGTTGCGCACCAGCGCACCCTCGACGACCGGCCGCGGATGGCGCGCGTTGCGCAGCAGGAAGCCGGCCGCGAACAGCAGCGTGAGCACCCAGACGCCCACCGTACGACCGGCCGACCAGCCCCAGTCCGGCGCGCGGACCACGCCCAGCGACAGCGCACCGATCGCCGCGGTCAACAACGCGGCGCCGAGCAGGTCGGGCAGCGGACCGCGGTCGGTGGGCGCCGGGTCGGGCAGCCGACGCGCGCCGAGTACCAGCGTGAACACGCCGATCGGCAGGTTGACCAGGAAGACCCAGCGCCAACCTGGTTCGAGGAGCAGCCCGCCCAGGACCGGCCCGAGGGCGGCGGCCAGCCCGCCGATCGCGGCCCACGCACGGATCACCGTGCCGCGCCGCTCGGGCGGATAGGAGGTGAGCAGCAAGCCGAGCGACGCGGGCATCAGCAGTGCGGCGCCGACCGCCTGGATCAGCCGGGCGATCACCAGAACCGCGAGCGTGGGCGACGCGGCGCACAGCGCGGACGCCACGGTGAAGACGGCGATCCCGGCCAGAAACGCCCGCCGGTGGCCGATCCGGTCGGAGAGTCGGCCGGCCGGTACCAGGAGCGCGGCGAAGACCACCGTGTAGGCGTTGAGCACCCAGGACAGGTCGGCGAGCGAGGCGTCGGACCAGGTATCGGCCAGCGACGGCATCGCCACATTGACGATGAACAGGTCGAGGTTGACGAGTACGACGCCCGCGCAGACCAGGACTGCGGCGAGCGCGCGGGGCGGGTGATCCGGATCGGTGCTGGCCATGAAGGCGCGGCCCCCTAGGTCGAGTTCTATGACGAAACTCAAGGTAGGGCTCGTAAGTTCTATAATGCAACTCACTGAGTTCCATGAAAGGACTCACCGGCTAGAATGGCGCCATGCGTCGGAAGAGTTTCCAGGAGATGTCCTGCTCGGTCGCCCAGTTCCTGGAGGTGGCCGGAGAGTGGTGGACGATGCTGATCGTGCGGGACGCCTTCCTGGGCGTGACCCGCTTCGACGACTTCCACGAGCGGCTGGGCATCTCCCGCAATGTGCTCACCCAGCGGCTGGAACACCTGATCGAGCACGAGGTCCTGACCCGCGAGGCGTACCAGGACAAGCCGGCGCGCTACGACTACCGGCTCACCGACAAGGGCCGCGCGTTGTGGCCGGTACTCAACGCGATGCGTCAGTGGGGCGACCAGTGGGCCGCGCCGGACGGCCCGCCGCTGATCGTCACGCACACCAACTGCGGCCAACCCACCACCGCCGTGCACGTCTGCTCCCACTGCGGCGAACCACTGACCTCGCACGACCTGCGCGCCTCGGCCGGCCCGGGCGCCCGAGACGGACTCCTCGACGGCCTGCCCCGCCAGGCGACGCCCAGCGCCTGAAAGCGACGCCCGACACCGACGCCCCCGACACCCGACGCCCTCGAAGCCCGATATCCCGCAGCCCACGCCCGGCGCTCCACACCCGGCGCTCAGCGCGCCACGCTCGGCACCCGGCGCCCAAAACCCGCCCCCGAGCAACCGGCACGCGCCGGCCGAGCAGTCACAGCCCGGCCGGCATTCGAACCGAAAGACCTACAAGGTCGAAGACCCCACAGGGTCAAGGAGCAAAGACCCAAGGGTCGAAGACCCCACAGGGTCAAGGATCAAAGACCCCAGGGCCGAAGACCCTCGAAGGACCAAAGCCCCAGAAGGACCAAAGCCCCCAAAGCCCCCGAAGGCCCCGAAGGCCCCGAAGGCCCCGAAACCCCGAAGGATCACAACTCCGGCGGAGCCGGCGGCGCCGTCGGCAGAACGGTGAATCCGAGCTTCGTGAGCGCCCGCGAGACCTCCGCCGCGCTGAAATCACGCGGAAGTTGTCCCGTGATCACCGATCCCACCTGCTTGACCGGATAGGTACGGCGCCCGATACGGACCGATTCGCCGGTGATCGGGTCGGGCTTGACCCCGCTCATCGCGCGCTCCACCTCGTTCATCTGCAGGTGGAAGGACTGGCCAGCGATCGTGCAGCGCATATTGCCTCAGCAAAGGAAGGGGTGAGTGCTACCGGTGTGGCAAGTCTTGCGCAGTCCCGGCCGCAAGCACAGTCCACGACCGCCGTCCGGGGTCCAGCCGGGTAATGCGGGGTGATATGTCACATCGTGTCAGGTCGAGTTCCGGCCCCGTACACCCATCATGCACCCATCCGGCAAAAGCGGAATGGCTCGTTCCACCGCAGACAACGCCTACCGCCGTCTGTCACCCTGCTCCGGGCAGTGACCAACCGTCGACCATCCGGAGTTACCTCGGGGAGGACGAACGTGAACAGGCTCCCGAACGCGCCCGTCACCACAAAGGTCGCGTCCCCACCGCTAAAGGTCGCGTCCACACCGTTGTGGGCGGAGTTCGGCCGCACGCTGCGGACCCGGCGCCGCCTCGCGGGAATGACGCAGCAGCAGCTGGGGCTACGCGTCGGCTACCACCACAGCCTGATCAGCAAGCTGGAGGCCGGTCTGCGTGAACCCCCCGCCGGCCTACCGCGCCGACTCGACGATCTCCTGGACACCGGCGGGGACCTGTCCGCGCTGTTGACGAGCCGATCGATTCCGCCGCCCGCCCTGCATCGCACCCACTTCTCGGTGATCCCCGGCGGCGAGGCACCCGCCGGTCTGGCGCCGCTGGCCGACCGGTTCTGGCCCGATCGGCTGCCGTACCACGGGCTGCCCTGCCCGCTGCACGGCAAGGACGGCTGTCACGAGTGCGAGGTGCCGCCGTACGCGGACGCGCTCACCATCCTGGGCGACATCGACGGGACGAACCCCGCCGGTGTCGACCCCGACGTGGTACACGTGCTCACGGCCCTGCTCGGCGGCTACACCCAGGCCGGTCTGCACGGCTCCACCACCGGGCTGGTCGGCTCGGTCGAGTACGTGCTGCGCCGGATCGTCAGTTGGGCCGAATCGCTCAACGCGCACGGCCGTTCCCCGCACGCCCAGCTGCGCCTGGCCGCCGACTACGCCCAGTTGGCCGGTCGGTTCCGGATGCAGCAGGGGCAGAGCGTGATCGGCATGGCCTGGTACGACCGCGGCCTCAACTGGGCCGACGTGTGCGAGAGCCCGGGCGCCCGCGCGTCGCTGCTCGGCGACGTGTGCTCGTTGGCCCGCCTGGACGGCGACGCGGCGGCGGCGCTGGCCTACGCCCGCGCGCTGGAGGCGGTGGACGCCGGCCGGGCCTGGATCACCACGCTGGCCCAGCTGTACCAGGCACGCGGACACGCGCTCGGCGGCGACATCGCCGAGTGTCGGCAGCGCATCGCCACCGCACATCGACACGTGAGTCGGTTCGACGAACGCGACCGGGCCGAGGCGCCGTGGTTGACCGGACTGGCCGGTCGGCTGCGGATGGAGGCCACCATCGGCGGCGCGTTGCGCGATCTGGCCGCGCGTACCGGCGACCTGGCCTCGGCCCGCTCCGCCGTCAAGTCGGTACAGGCGGCACTCGACCTGCTGCCGGTGCCGATGCAACCGGCGCGGGTGTTGCTCACGGTGCGCCTGGCGGACGCGCTCGCGTGTGCCGGCCAACCGGACGCGGCGGTGCTCGCCGCCGCGCCGGTGGTGCACGAGGCGGCGGGACTGGGCACGGCCACCACCAATCGGGAACTACTGAGCCTGCGTCGGCGTCTGACCCAGCATTGGAGCGATCTGCCCGAGGTCCGCGACCTGTTGGAGCAGATGCCCGGTCACTGAGAGGCGGATCGGCGCAGTTCCCGGGGTCGTCGGAGCAGCCCCGGAGCAGGCACCGAAATCAGCGAACGGCCGCCCGATCGGTTGACCCGGCACTCCCGCGACTCCCGGGGTCTGCTTGGCGTTTGCCAGAATTTGCCGGCCGTTGCCGATCACTTCACCAAGTCCCCACACCCGTGTGAGTGTTTCGCTCGCTCGGGCACGAACCCGGCCTGCACGGTCGCCCGCGTCGCTCACAAGGCGTACGCGGCGCATGCCGGCGACGTGGTCGAGGTCTGCCTTCCACCCAAGGAGCCTCGATGAATCGCAGAACGACCACGGCCGGGACCGTCCTGGCCATGCTCGCCGGTTTGGCGATCGGCGCGGCCGGACCCTCGGCCGCCGCCGACCCGTCCCCTCCCCCCGCCAATCCCCAGGCACTCGCGGTATCCGCCGCCGACCGGGCGGCCGCCAGTGGCCTGGACAGTCTCGCCAAGGGGCCCGACGAGCAGTACGAACGCCAGGTCGTGACCCCGTGGGTCAACGACCTGTTCTCGGTCGCGTACCAGCGCACCTACCGCGGCCTCCCGGTCGTCGGTGGGGACGCCGTGGTGCTGGCCGATGGAAAGGGCCGGGTGCGGGCGACCCAGTCCTCCACCGACGCGCGCATATCGGTCACCACCCAGCCGACCGTCACGGCCGGCGCCGCCGAGGCCACGTCCAAGGCCAAGCTCCCGGTCGTGGACAAGGTCGACTCGCACCGTCTGGTCGTCCGGGTCAAGGACGACAAGACCGCGCTGGCCTGGGAGACCGTGCTGATCGGTCGTACCGACTCCGCGCCCAGCCGGTTGCAC
Organism: Embleya sp. NPDC050493; assembly: GCF_044458105.1. Taxonomy (NCBI): domain Bacteria; kingdom Bacillati; phylum Actinomycetota; class Actinomycetes; order Kitasatosporales; family Streptomycetaceae; genus Embleya; species Embleya sp. NPDC050493. Next base: position 1,440 of record NZ_JBITHP010000001.1, on the reverse strand, counting down.
GTGTTCGTCGACGCGAGCACCGGAGCGGTGCTCGACAGCTACGACGACGTCCGGGCCGGCAGCGGCAACAGCCAGTGGAACGGCCCCAACCCGCTCACCATCGACACCACCGGCTCGGGCAGCTCCTTCTCCCTGCGCGACCCGAACCGCCCCGGTCTGACCTGCGCGGACTACTCCACCGGCCAGGTCTTCACCAAGTCCACCGACTCGTGGGGCAACGGCCAGGCGTCCAGCAAGGAGACCGGCTGCGTCGACGTCATGTGGGCGGCGCAGAAGGAATGGAACATGCTCCGCGACTGGCTCGGTCGCAACGGGCACAACGGCAACGGCGGGAGCTGGCCGGTCAAGGTCGGCCTCAACGACGTCAACGCCTACTGGGACGGCTCGTCGGTGTCCATCGGGCACAACCAGTCGAACCAGTGGATCGCGTCGATGGACGTGGTGGGTCACGAATTCGGTCACGGCATCGACCAGTTCACTCCCGGCGGCGCGGGCACCGAGGCCGGGCTCGGCGAGGGCACCGGCGACATCTTCGGCGCGCTCACCGAGGCGTACACCAACGAGCCCTCGCCGTACGACACCCCCGACTACACCGTCGGCGAGACCGTGAACCTGGTCGGTCAGGGCCCGATCCGCTACATGTACAAGCCCTCCACCAACGGCGACCCGGACTGCTACAGCTCCTCCATCCCCAGCACCGAGGTCCACAAGGCCGCAGGCCCCCTCAACCACTGGTTCTACCTCCTCGCCGAGGGCACCAGCCCCGGCGGCGGCAAGCCCAACAGCCCCACCTGCAACAACACCACCCTCACCGGGGTCGGCATCCAACAGGCCGGGAAGATCTTCTACGGCGGCATGCTGCTCAAGACCAGCGGCATGACCTACAAGAAGTACCGCACCACGACGCTGACGTCGGCCAAGACCCTCGACCCCACCTGCGTCCTGTTCAACAAGACCAAGGCCGCCTGGGACGCCGTCAGCCTGCCCGCACAGCCCAACGACCCCACGTGCGTCGGCAACCCGGGCCCCGACTTCACCATCGGTGTGAGCCCGACGAGCGGCAGCGTGGCGCCCGGTGGCACCGCGACCACGACGGTGACGACCACCGTCACCCAGGGTGCGGCGCAGAACATCACCCTGTCGGCGGGTCCGCTGCCGTCCGGTGTGACCGCCTCGTTCAACCCGGCGACCGTGCAGGCGGGTGGCACCTCGGTGCTGACCCTGACGGCGAGCGCCTCGGCGCCGTCGAGCACCACCGCGATCACCGTGACCGGTGCGGGTACGAGCGTCACCCACACCGCGCAGTACAACCTGACCGTCTCCAGCGGGCCCGGCAACCCGAGCGACCCGCCGGACATCAGTGTGGCCAACGTCCAGGCGCACCTGTCCCAGCTCAACACGATCGCGTCGCAGAACGGCGGCAACCGCCGCGCGGGCAGC